>DDUE01000031.1 GCA_002344625.1 Rhodocyclaceae bacterium UBA2346
ACCGATCTCCTCGGTGTATCCGGGGATGGGCGGCAGCGTGCTGATCATCTCCTTCGTGATCGTGGTGATCGGCGGCATCGGCTCGGTATGGGGGGCGCTGGTGGCGGCGCTGCTGGTGGGGTTCGCCGACACGTTCGGCAAGGTGCTGATGCCCGAGCTGGCCGGGCTGGCGGTCTATCTGCTGATGGCGGTCGTGCTCCTGTGGCGCCCCGAAGGCATCTTCAGGAAGGGGTGAGGCGATGAATTCCGCGGTCGTGACCTTGTTCAAGC
Organism: Rhodocyclaceae bacterium UBA2346; assembly: GCA_002344625.1. Classification (GTDB taxonomy): domain Bacteria; phylum Pseudomonadota; class Gammaproteobacteria; order Burkholderiales; family Rhodocyclaceae; genus UBA2357. The sequence goes on from DDUE01000031.1 coordinate 271, forward strand.
TCGCCGTGCTGGCGGGGCTGGCGCTGTTTCCGGCGATCGGATCCAGCTTCTATGTCGAGCTGGTGGCGAAGATCCTGGTGATGGCGATCTTCGCGATGAGCCTGGCGCTGCTGGTCGGCTTCACCGGCCTGGTGAGCCTCGGCCATGCGGCCTATTTCGGCATCGCGGCCTATACGGTGGCGCTGATCGCCCCCGAGTACGAAGCGGCCAACCTCTGGTTCGTGCTCGTGGCCTCGGTGCTGGCCGCGGCCGTCGCGGCCTTCTTCATCGGGCTCTTCGTGCTGCGCACCAAGGGCATCTACTTCATCATGGTCACGCTGGCCTTCGCCCAGATGGCCTACTACATCTTCCACGACACCGCGCTCGGGCGCAGCTCGGACGGCATCTACCTGAACTTCAAGCCGGATGCGAGCCTCTTCGGCTGGATGCCGTTCAATCTCGACGAGCCCTTGCAGCTCTACTACTTCATCCTCGCCGCGATGGTGGCGGTGTTCGTGCTGCTGGCCTTCGTGCTGCGCTCGCCCTTCGGACGCGTGCTCGCCGGCATCCACAGCAACGAGCACCGCATGAAGTCGCTCGGTTACGCAACCTTCCGCTACAAGCTGGCGGCCTTCACGCTGGCCGGTGCACTGGCGGGGGTGGCGGGCTTCCTGTACGCGGTGCTGTTCGGTTTCGTGACGCCTGAATACCTGTCCTGGCACCACTCGGGCAACGTCCTGATGATGGTGATCCTGGGCGGCCTCGGCAGCCTGGCGGGTGCGGTCGCGGGCGCCTTCGCCTTCATCGGCCTGCAGGAGATGTTCTCGGACTGGACAAAGCACTGGCAGTTGCTGATGGGCCTGGTGATCGTCGCCGCGGTGCTCTTCATGCCGACCGGACTGGCCGGCCTGCCGCGGCGCATCTTCCGCACGATCAACTGGGGAGAAGACGATGAGTGAGGCAATGCTGGTGGCGGATCGCCTGACCCGCCATTTCGGCGGGCTGACCGCCAACCTCGAGGTCTGCATCACGCTCGAGCGCGGCAAGCTGCATGCGCTGCTGGGGCCGAATGGCGCGGGCAAGTCCACCTGCATCAACATGCTCTCCGGCGATCTGCCGCCGTCTTCGGGCCGCATCCTGCTCGAGGACCGCGACGTGACCGGGCTCGATTCGGCAGCGCGCTCGCATCGCGGCATCGGCCGCAGCTATCAGCGCACCAACATCTTTCCGCAGTTCACCGTGCTCGAGAACTGCCGGCTCGCCGCGCAGTCGCGCAAGCCGCGGCCATGGCGGATCTTCACCGACGCGATGAAGGCCAGCGACACGGTCGAGCGAGCGCATGCGGCGATCGTCGAGGCCGGCCTGGGCGGGCGCGAGCTGCGCAAGGCGGGCGTTCTCTCGCACGGCGAGCAGCGCCAGCTCGAGATCGCGATGGTGCTGGCCACCGATGCACGGGTGCTGCTGCTCGACGAGCCGCTCGCCGGCATGGGCTCGGAGGAGTCGGCGCAGATGGTCGAGCTGCTGCGCAAGCTCAAGCAGAACCGCGCGATCCTGCTCGTGGAACACGACATGGATGCGGTGTTCGCGGTGGCCGACACGATCACGGTGATGGTCGAGGGCTCGGTGCTCGAATCCGGCCCGCCCGAGCAGATCCGCAACAGCGAGGAGGTCCAGGCCGCCTATCTCGGGGAGGAGGAACATGGCTGAGATGCTGCTCGAAGCGCGCGACCTGCATACCTACTACGGGTCGAGCCACATCCTGCACGGGGTGAGCTTCTCCATCCGCAAGGGCGAAGCCCTCGGCCTGATGGGGCGCAACGGCATGGGCAAGACCACGCTGATCCGCAGTATGCTCGGCCTGGTACGGCCCCGCCACGGCACGGTGCGCGTGAACGGCGACGACATGACCCGCTCCAAGCCGCACCGCATTGCGCTCGCCGGGGTGGCCTACGTGCCCGAGGGGCGCGGCATCTTCCCCAACCTGAGCGTGCGCGAGAACCTCCTGATGGCGGCGCGTGCGGGTGTGGACGGGCGGCGCGAGTGGACCTTCGAGCGGGTCATGGAGACCTTCCCCCGCCTGGGTGAGCGGATCAACAACGGTGGAGGACAGCTCTCCGGCGGCGAGCAGCAGATGCTCACGATCGGGCGTGCGCTGATGACCAACCCTGATCTGCTGATCCTGGACGAGGCGACGGAAGGCCTGGCTCCGCTGATGGTCAAGGAGATCTGGAAGGTGATCCGCACGATCCGGGACACGGGCATCGCCACCGTGGTCGTGGACAAGAACCACTCGGCGGTCACGGCGCTGACCAACCGCTCGGTGATCCTGGTCAAGGGCGAGGTGGTGTTCGACGGCCCGAGCGAGCAGGTGCGCCAGGATCCGGCGCTGATCCGCAAGCACCTCGGGGTGTGATGCGCCGGCGGGCGGGCTCGTGTCCGCCCGCCCTGACGTGCGTCCTGCGCGGTGCGTGGCGGCGTGGCTGTGGTCTCAATCGTCCGGCAGGACTGCGGTGACCTCGATCTCCACCTTGGCGCCGGCCTCGACGAAGCCGGCCACCTGCACCGCGCTCATCGCCGGGTAGTGGTGGCCGACCAGGTCGCGATAGACCGCGCCGATCTCCTCGAGGCGGGCGTTGTACTCGGCGGCGTTGCCCAGGTACCAGGTCATGCGCACGATGTCGGTCGAGCGCGCGCCGCCGGCGTCCAGGATGGCAAGCACGTTGCGAAGCGCCTGGCGGATCTGTTCGACGAGGTCTTCGCTGCGGAAGATCTCGTCCGCATCCCAGCCTACCTGACCGGCGACGAACAACATCCGTCCGCTCGCGGCGACGCCATTGGCGTATCCCTTCGGCCGTTTCCACCCCGCGGGTTGAAGAATCTGCATGTCTGTCTCCTCGAGTGCGTTCCTGGCAATGCGCGCGCGCTGTCGGTGCGCGATCACGCAACATGGCAAATAGTGCATGTAGAAGATCTATTGTGCAATAAAATGCAGAACTTTTCCGGCTCAGGATCGCACGGAGTCGGCTGTCGCTTGGCCGCGACCCATAGCGCAAGTCTTATAGAGGACTTTTGCTTCGCACCCTTGACCCACGCCGCGATCGAAAGCATTCTTCGAAGGTTATGCGCCACCGCATGCGCGGGCGCGTTCCTCAACAACCGAGCCAGAGAGTCCGAAAGATGACCGAACGAGTGAGTTGCCAGCGTCTGCAGGTCGCAGCGAACCTGAAGCGTTTCATTGAAGAAGAGGCCCTGCCGGGCAGCGGTGTCGATGCCGCCGCCTTCTGGTCCGGGTTCGATGCGCTGGTACACGATCTCGCGCCCAAGAACGCCGCACTGCTCGCCGAGCGCGACCGCATCCAGGCCGAGGTCGACGCCTGGCATCGCGCCCACCCCGGCCCGATCGCCGACATGGCCGCCTACAAGGCCTTCCTGTCCTCGATCGGTTACCTGTTGCCGGTGCCGGCGGGCGCCAAGGCCAACACCACCAACGTCGACGACGAGCTCGCCGTGCAGGCCGGCCCGCAGCTGGTGGTGCCGGTCATGAATGCGCGCTACGCGCTCAATGCCGCCAATGCGCGCTGGGGCTCGCTGTACGACGCGCTCTACGGCACCGACGCCATCCCGCAGAAGGACGGCGCCGAGCTCACCAAGGGCTACAACCCGGCGCGCGGCGCGAAGGTCATCGCCTTCGGTCGCAACGTGCTCGACCAGGCCGCGCCGCTCGTCGGTGCCTCGCACGCGGACGCCACGGGCTACGCGGTCGAGGGCGGCAAGCTGGTGGTGAAGCTTCAGAACGGTGCGAGCTCTGGCCTGCAGCAGGCCGAGAAATTCGTCGGCTTCCAGGGCGAGGCCGCCGCGCCGCGTGCCGTGCTGCTGAAGAACAACGGCCTGCACATCGAGGTGCAGATCGATCGTAACGGCGCCATCGGCAAGACCGACGCCGCCGGTGTGAACGACCTGCTGATGGAAGCCGCGCTGTCGACCATCATGGACTGCGAGGACTCGGTCGCCGCGGTGGACGCTGACGACAAGGTGGTGGTGTACCGCAACTGGCTCGGGCTGATGGACGGCTCGCTGCAGGACACCTTCGACAAGGGTGGCAAGCCGATGACGCGCCGCCTCAACGCCGACCGCGAATACACCGGCGCCGACGGCCAGCCGGTCAGGCTGCACGGCCGCGCACTGCTCTTCGTGCGCAACGTCGGCCACCTGATGACCAACCCGGCGATCCTGTGGGGCGAGGGCAAGGAGATCCCCGAGGGCGTCATGGACGCGGTGGTCACCACGCTGATCGCCAAGCGCGACCTCGAGCGTCGCGGCAACTCGCGCAAGGGCTCCATCTACATCGTCAAGCCCAAGATGCACGGCCCGGCCGAGGTCGCCTTCGCGAACGAACTGTTCGGGCGCGTCGAGCAGCTTCTCGGGTTGCCCGCGAACACCATGAAGATGGGCATCATGGACGAAGAGCGCCGGACCTCGGTCAACCTCGCCGCCTGCATCCAGGCGGCCGAGGCCAGGGTGGTGTTCATCAACACCGGCTTTCTCGATCGCACCGGCGACGAAATGCACACCGCGATGGCGGCGGGCCCGATGCTGCGCAAGGGCGCGATGAAGACCACCGCCTGGATTCAGGCCTACGAACGCAACAACGTGATGGCGGGCCTCGCCTGCGGGTTGCGCGGCAAGGCGCAGATCGGCAAGGGCATGTGGGCGATGCCTGACCTGATGGCCGAAATGCTGAAGCAGAAGATCGCCCATCCGCAGGCCGGCGCCACCACCGCCTGGGTGCCGTCGCCGACGGCCGCGGTGCTGCACGCGCTGCACTACCACCAGGTCGACGTACCAGCACTGCAGCAGCAACTGGAAACCGCCGATTTCGAGGCCGAACGCGAAAGCGTGCTCGACAATCTGCTGACCATTCCGGTGGCCGAAGCGGCGAACTGGAGCGCAGCCGAAGTGCAGCAGGAACTCGACAACAATGCACAGGGCATCCTCGGTTACGTGGTTCGCTGGGTCGACCAGGGCGTGGGGTGTTCGAAGGTGCCGGACATCAACAACGTCGGCCTCATGGAAGACCGGGCCACGCTGCGCATTTCGAGCCAGCATATCGCCAACTGGCTGCGCCACGGCGTCACCGACGACGCCCAGGTGCTGGAAACCATGCGGCGCATGGCCGCCGTGGTGGACGGCCAGAACGCCGACGACCCGCTGTACCGCCCGATGGCGCCCGACTTCGACAAGTCGGTTGCGTTCCAGGCGGCCCTCGATCTGGTGTTCAAGGGCTGCGCCCAGCCGAGCGGCTATACCGAGCCGCTGCTGCATCACTGGCGCCAGGTCGCGAAAGCGTCGGCCTGAGCGGGTCTCCGGATCGTCGCGGCGATCCGGACGTGGCACCTTTCTTCACCGCGGCGACGAAGGTCGTCCGGCCCCGGCCGCTGCGGTGACCCGTATCCGGACGTCGGGACCGCGACGCCCGCGCGAGCGCGACGATGGAAACACTAACCCAGATTATCCTCAACGCCGGCCGCTCGGCCATCGAGCTCGCGCTGTTCGTGTTGCTTCCGATCATGGTGGTCATGCTTTCGCTGATGCGGCTACTCGAAGCGCGCGGCGTGATCGACTGGGTCGTGGGGCGGGTTTCGCCGCTGCTCAAACCCGCCGGCCTGACCGGTCTCGGCGTGTTCGCGGCGCTGCAGATCACGTTCGTGAGCTTTGCCGCGCCGATCGCGACACTGACGATGATGGATCAGCGTGGCGCATCCGACCGCCATCTGGCCGCGACCCTCGCGATGGTCATGGCGATGGCGCAGGCCAACGTGGTTTTCCCGATGGTGGCGATGGGGCTCGACTTCGGGCTGGTGCTGGGCCTGTCCCTGGCCGGAGGGCTGGTTGCCGCCGCAACGACCTACCACGTCTTCGCCCGACACCTTTCCGCCAGCGAGGCCCACGTCGATGAGACGCTCAAGCATCCGGTCGCCGACGACGCGAAGGGCGTGCTCGACGTCATCAACCGTGCCGGTGCCGAGGCGTTCAAGATCTCGGTGAGCGCCATCCCGATGCTCGTCCTCGCCCTGGTGGCGGTGATGGCGCTGCGCACCTTCGGAGCGATCGACGGCTTGAAGACCCTGATTGCACCGGCGCTCGGACTGGTGGGCCTCGACCCGGTCCTGGTGCTTCCGACACTCACGAAAATCATCGCCGGGGGCACCGCGATGATGGGGATCATGGACGAGATGGTTCGCAGCGGCACCGCGACCGCCGACACCATCAATCAAAGTGCCGGCTTCCTGATCCACCCGTTCGACGTCGCCGGCGTCGCGGTGCTCATCTCGGCGGGCCGGCGCGTGGCCAATGTCTGGAAGCCGGCCGCGCTCGGCGCGATCGTCGGCATCCTGCTGCGCAGCCTGGGGCACACGCTGCTCGGCTGACCGTCCCCCACACGGCGCCGCCCCGATGCTTCCAGGGCGGGCACGCCGCCATCACACCGCTCACACACACATCGAACACAAGGAGAAAGAATGCTCGGCGCACTGACCGTTCTACTCATTTATCAACTTGTCGGTGAAGTCATCGCGCGTCGCTTCGGCCTACCGGTTCCCGGCCCGGTACTCGGGATGGCTTTGCTGTTCGCCACGCTCATCGCCCGCAAGGGTGCCGGCGATGCACTCCGAAATACGTCCAACGGCCTGCTTCAACATCTCTCCCTGCTCTTCGTGCCCGCCGGCACGGGCGTGATGTTGCACTTTCAGCGTCTCGCCGATGAATGGTTCGCAGTGCTGGTCGCACTTGTGGCGAGCACAATGCTGTCGATCGTGATCTCAGCCTTGGTGCTGAAGGCGCTGTCGTCCCGCAAGCACGGCGGGCCCGCGTCATGACCCCCGGAATCGGCGAAATCTGGGTCTACCTTTCAACCACGCCGCTCTTGGGACTGACGCTCACGCTATGCGCCTACCAAGCCGCATGGTGGCTCTATCAGCGGGCTGGCCAACATCCGCTACTCAATCCGGTGATGATCGCCGTGACCTTGCTGGTCGGCGTTCTCGCGCTCACTGGAACCGATTACGACACCTATTTCGACGGTGCGCAGTTCGTTCACTTCCTGCTCGGCCCCGCAACGGTGGCGCTTGCCATTCCGCTCTATGCGCAATGGATGCGATTGCGCAAGATGGTGTTCCCGCTGATCGCAACCCTGTTGGTCGGTTCTCTGGCAGCGGCGCTGTCGGCCGCCGGGATCGCTGCAATACTTGGCGCAAGCCGCGAGTCGGTCATGTCGCTGGCGCCCAAGAGCGTGACCACGCCGGTCGCAATGGGTATCGCTGAAAGCCTGAGCGGACTACCGTCCCTGACCGCGGTTCTGGTGATGGCCACCGGCATCCTCGGTGCGATCACCGCCCGGTATATCTACCAGTGGCTGCGTATCGATGATCATGCGGTGCACGGCTTCGCCATGGGCATCGCATCACACGGTATCGGCACCGCCCGGGCATTCCAGATCAGCGAACAGGCTGGCGCCTTTGCCGCGCTGGCAATGGGCTTGAATGCGCTGGTCAGCGCGCTGCTGCTGCCTTGGCTCGTCCCCTGGCTGATCGGCCTGTCCGAATGAGAGGGGACGCAGCGCTGCGCCGGTTCGCCGTGGGTCCCATTGCACACATCCGGCAGGAGGTGGAAACTGTCGGCAAACAATGACGACGGGAGCGCTTCAGCATGACACCGACTTCGGTTCACGATCTTCGCAACCTTGCCCTGATGGGCCATGCCAGTGCGGGAAAAACCACATTACTCGAAGCCCTGCTGGTTGCGGCGGGCGAGATCGGCGTTGCCGGCAGCGTCGAGCGCGGCACGACACTCAGCGATTTCGATCCACAGGAAAAAGAAACCGGCCACTCGCTGGCGACCGCCATTACCCACTTCGAGTGGGCCGGACACTGGATCAACGTCCTCGACACCCCGGGCCTGCCCGATCTCGCCGGACGCGCCCTGCTGGCACTGCCGGCGGTCGAAACGGCCGCGGTGGTGATCAGCGCCGCCTCCGGCATCGAGAGCGGCACCCGCCGCATGATGCAGGCTGCCGCCGACAAGTGCCGGATGATTGTGGTCAACAAGATTGACATTGCCGGCGTCGATTTCGACGCGCTCATGGCCGGCATCACCGCCTCGTTCGGGCGCGAGTGTCTGCCGATCAACCTTCCGACCGTGGGCGGCGACGCGGTTGTGGACTGCTTCTTTGCACCGGACTACGACGCCGCGGTCGCCTTCTCGTCGGTCCGCGCCGCGCATGACGCGATCGTCGACCAAGTCGTCGAGCTCGACGAGGACTTGATGGCGAGCTACCTCGAGCAAGGCGAGTCGCTCGACCCGGAACAGTTGCACGATCCGTTCGAACACGCCCTGCGCGAAGGCCACCTCATCCCGGTCTGCTTCGTTTCCGCGCGCACCGGGGCGGGCACCCGGGCCTTGCTCGAGGTACTCGGGCGACTGATGCCGGACCCCACCGAAGCCAATCCGCCCCGCATCATGAAGGGCGAGGGCAGCCGCGCAGAACCCTATGCGGTCGCGCCCGACCCCGACAAGCATGTGGTGGCGCACGTCTTCCAGATCGCCAACGATCCTTATCGCGGCAAACTCGGACTGTTCCGCATCCACCAGGGCCGGATCACCCCGAATACCCCGTTGTTCATCGGCGACGGACGCAAGCCTTTCAAGGTGGCTCATCTGTTGCGCCTGCAAGGCAAAACCCAGAGCGAGACACCGGTAGGCCTGCCGGGCGACATCTGCGCGGTCGCCCGGGTGGACGATCTGCATCTCGACGCGGTCCTGCACGACTCGCATGACGAAGACCTCCTGCACTTCGCGACGCCCGCCCTGCCGCAACCGGTTTTCGGGCTCGCGCTGATTCCCCAGAAGCACGGCGACGAGCAACGCCTCGCCGAGGCGCTGGCGCGGCTCCTCGATGAAGATCCCTGCCTGCAGATGGGTTTCGACGCCCAGCGGCGCCAGACCGTCGTGCGCGGGTTGGGCGAACTACATCTCAAGATCGTACTCGAGCAGTTGCGCCTGCGCTGGAACCTGCAACTCGACACCGCCGCCCCCGCCGTGCCCTACCGCGAATCGATCACGTCTTCGGCCGAGGCGCGCTATCGCCACAAGAAGCAGAGTGGCGGTTCGGGCCAGTTCGGCGAGGTGGCCTTGCGGGTCGAATCGCTGCCGCGCGGCAGTGGCATCGAACTGGGCAACGAGGTAAAGGGCGGTGCTATTCCGACCAATTTCCTGCCCGCAGTCGAGAAAGGCGTCCGTCAGGCACTCGCCGAAGGCGCGCTGGCGGGTTTTCCGGTCCAGGACATCAAGGTGGTGCTGGTGGACGGCAAGCATCACGCGGTCGACTCGAACGAGATTTCGTTCGTCACGGCCGGCCGCCATGCCGTCCTCGAGGCTTTGCTGGGCGCGCGCCCGATCGTACTCGAACCCTTGCTGCAGGTTTCGATCAAGATCGAGGACGCGCACTTCGGCGAGATCAGCGCCGAAATCGCGGGGCGTCGCGGCAAGCTCACCAGCACCGAATCGCCCGCCACCGGCTGGACCGTGATCACGGCCGTGATCCCGATGGCGGAGATGGAAGGTTTCGAAATCCGCCTGAAGGCGATTTGTGCCGGCGACAGCGAATTCATGCTCGAATCGGCCGGGTACGAGCCGGCGCCCAACGAGGTTCAGGCGCGGCTCGCCAAGGCATTCACCCGTGGCGACACGGCCTGACCCTCTGGCACGCGTACGCGGGAATACCCGGACATGACGCCTCGCCACCGCCGCTACTGGCACTACACGCTGGCGCTCACGGCCGGCGTGCTGACGATATGGTTCGTGGTGATCTTCATGAGCGCGTACTTCGCGGCATCGCTCAATCATTTCGTGTTTCTCGGCTTTCCGCTCGGTTTCTACATCTTTGCCCAGGGCGCGCTGATCGTCTTCCTCATCCTGATCGGCGCCTACGTGGCGATCATGAACCGGCTCGATCGACGGTTCGGCGTGGCGGAAAAGCGCTGAAAACCGCCGCCGCCACACCGTACCGGTGCAACGCGCACTTGATGCGGACGGCCGGCCGATTTGTAGCGATAATCGAAGTGGCGCGCCTACCGCGCGCCGGATTTGCTCGCCGACGGCCAAGAACCGGACGCCCGGGCGCCTCAACCACACTAAACACAAATCGGGAGTGACGATGTACAAGAACATTCTGGTGGCGATCGACGAAAGCGCAACATCCCGCCGCGCACTGGACGAGGCGATCGCACTCGCGAAACTGCACGCCGCCCGACTCGAAATCGTCCATGCCGTCGACGAGTCGGTGATCGACGCGTTCGCGAACCATGGCGTTGCACTCGCCAATGCCGAACATCTGGACAACGCCTTGTTGAGCGCCGGCCAGTCGGTTCTCGCGGAGGCCGTCGAAACCGCGACGGCGGCAGGCCTTGCGCCGGCAAGCCACCTGCTCACTTCACACGACCTGCACGCCGCGGACCAGATCGCGCAAGCGGTCACCGCCGCAAATGCGGATCTGCTGATCGTGGGGTCGCATGGTCGTCGCGGCTTCCGCCGCCTGCTGCTGGGCAGCGTCGCCGAGAATCTGCTGCGCAAGGTCGATATCTCGGTGCTGATCGTGCGCGGCCAGCGACCGGAAGGCGGCGGCGACTGAGTATTCGCGCAAAGTAGAGGGCCTCCGCGGCGGAGGCCCTCGAGTCACAGCGGCTCGCGGCGAGCCGAACGCAGTGCCGGCTACATTCTGGCGATCATTGCGTCGCCGAATTCCGAGCATGAAACTTCGGTCGCACCGTCCATCAAGCGGGCGAAATCATAGGTGACCTGCTTGTCGCTGATCGCCGCTTCCATGCTCTTGATCACCAGGTCCGCCGCCTCCCGCCATTCGAGATGCCTGAGCATCATCTCGGCCGAGAGGATGAGCGAACCGGGATTGACCTTGTCGAGCCCGGCGTACTTGGGTGCGGTACCGTGAGTCGCCTCGAAACACGCATACCGATCCGAGATATTGGCCCCCGGGGCAATGCCTATTCCACCGACCTGGGCCGCGAGCGCGTCGGAGATGTAGTCGCCGTTCAGGTTGGTGGTGGCAATCACGTCGTATTCGGCGGGTCGCAACAGGATCTGCTGCAGGAATGCATCCGCGATCGAATCCTTGACCGTGATCTCGCTGCCGGTTTTGGGATTGGTGAATCTGCACCATGGCCCGCCATCGATAAGCTGCGCCCCGAATTCCTGCTGCGCGGTCTCGTAGCACACGTCGCGGAACAGTCCCTCGGTGAACTTCATGATGTTGCCCTTGTGCACGATCGTCACCGACTTACGATCGTTGTCGACCGCATATTGGAGCGCGGCCCGCACCAGGCGCTGGGTTCCTTCGACCGAGATCGGCTTGATCCCGATTCCCGAGGTCTCCGGAAAGCGGATCTTTCTGACGCCCATCTCCTCGGTCAGGAACTTGACCACCTTCTTGGCTGCTTCACTGCCGGACTGCCATTCGACCCCGGCATAGATATCCTCGGTGTTCTCGCGAAAGATCACCATATCGACCAGATCCGGGCGCTTGAGCGGTGACGGCACGCCCTTGAAATAGCGTACCGGGCGCACACACTGATAGAGATCCAGCTCCTGGCGCAGCGCGACGTTCAGCGAACGGATACCGCCGCCCACCGGAGTCGTCATCGGCCCCTTTATCGAAACTGAAAAAGCCTTGAGCGCATCGAAAGTTTCCTGCGGAAACCACTCGTCCGCCCCATAGATCCGGGTGGATTTCTCGCCGGCAAACACTTCCATCCAATGAATCTTCCTGGCGCCACCGTAGGCCTTCGCGACCGCGGCGTCGATCACCTTGATCATCACCGGCGTGATGTCGATCCCGATGCCATCACCCTCGATGAACGGGATGATCGGATTGTCCGGTACCGGCTGCCCCGGAACGATCTTCGAACCACCGGCAGGTACCGTAATCTTCGATGTGCTCATTGGTGCTCCTCGGTTGAAATGCCACATGTGCCGCAACTGGCCGCTCGGCCGGACCTCGTCCTCAATCGATTATGGCCGAAATACCGACGCTTCGAAAGCAAGCTTCATCCCCGCCGCGAACGGCACCGATGCGCGAATGCCCACGGGCCGGACGGCGCGTTGCGGCCACCTCGTGGCATGACGCTCGCGCCACTTCCGCGCGGTTTGGCGGTGATAATATCGAGACCGGATTTCGGCACGATGTCCACCCCGGCAACACCGGGGAGCACAGGATGGAGCACGAAGATGGAAGTTTTCCTCGGTGAGAGCCCGGTCGCCCACGCCATCGCGTGCGCCATGGTGGAGGGCTTCGACAAGCACTACCGGATCTTCCGCGAAACCTCGCGGCGCGCCAAGGAAACATTCGAGGCGGCGGAATGGCAGGTTCAGCTCGACACGGTGCGCGAGCGGGTACAGTTCTACGATGACCGGGTCAACGAGGCCGCGAAGCGGCTGCATGAAGAGTTCGACGCCGACGCGCTCGACAACTCGACCTGGCAACAGGTCAAACTTCATTACATCGGCATGCTCATCAACCACCGCCAGCCGGAACTCGCAGAAACCTTTTTCAACTCCGTCACGACCAAGATCCTTCACCGCAGCTACTTCAACAATCACTACATTTTTGCCCGCCCGGCGATCTCGACCGAGTTCATCGACTCCTATCCCCCGGTCTACAGCAGCTACTACCCCCAGGACGGCGGACTGCGCGCCACGGCAAAGCGGATCATCGAGGATTTCGACTGGCAACGGCCGTTCGCCGACCTCGACGGCGACGTTGACTGCATCGCCCACGCAGCCTTGAAGCACCTTGGCGGGCAATGGCCCAAGATGGAAGTGAACTGCCAGATCCAGGTGCTCTATTCGGCGTTCTACCGCAACAAGACCGCCTATATCATCGGCAAGGCGATCAACGGCTACCAGGAATACCCCTTTGCGCTGGCCGTGCGGCACAACCGCGCCGGCCGACTCTTCATCGACACCCTCATTCTCGACCCCTGGCGGATTTCGGTACTGTTCTCGCTATCGCGCGCCTACTTCATGGTCGACATGGAAGTGCCGTCGGGTTATGTGCAATTCCTGCGTTCGATCATGCCCAACAAGCCGCGCAGCGAACTCTACACGATGCTCGGACTCGGCAAGCAGGGCAAGACCATGTTCTTTCGCGACCTCGTTTCGCACCTGCGCCACTCGAACGACCAGTTCATCATCGCCCCCGGCATCCCCGGCCTGGTCATGCTGGTGTTTACCATGCCCTCCTACCCGTACGTGTTCAAGATCATCAAGGACGTCTTCGGCAGCTCGAAGAACATGGACCGGGCCACGGTGCAGCGCAAGTACCTGATGGTGAAGCATGTCGACCGGGTGGGGCGCATGGCCGACACCCTGGAGTTCTCGAACGCGGCGCTTCCGCTGTCGCGCTTTCACCCGGATCTGCTGGCCGAGCTGAATCGTTTGGCACCGTCGTCGTTCGATATCGAAGGCGATGTGGTCGTGATCAAGCACTTCTACATCGAGCGCCGCATGACGCCGCTGAACATCTATCTCGAACAATCGTCGGACGAGGACGTCGACGCGGCAGTCCGGGAGTACGGCAGCGCCATCCGCGAGCTTGCGATCGCGAACATCTTTCCCGGCGATATGTTGTGGAAGAACTTCGGCGTGACCCGCTATGGGCGTGTCGTGTTCTACGACTACGACGAGATCGAATACATGACCGACATGAACTTTCGCAGCATTCCACCGGCCCCTCATCCGGAAATGGAGATGGCCAGCGAGCCCTGGTATTCGACCGGCCCGCGCGACGTGTTTCCCGAAGAATTCGCCACCTTCCTGCTGGGCGCCCCACGGGTTCGCAAGGCCTTTCTCAGGCATCATCGCGACTTGCTGCATCCAAAGTTCTGGCAGGACGCCCAGACATCGATCCGCAGCGGCTATGTGGAGGATTTTTTCCCTTACCCGGACGAGCTACGCTTCTGCAACCTATTCGGCACCGTGCGGCACAAGGGGCAAGACCCGCTGGCGTGAGCACCCCAGCCATGGCCAACACCGCAAGCCAGTCAGGCCACCGCGTCGCTCATGCCCCAGCCGAGCTCGAGAATCCACGGCGATCGAGTCGGTTGTCCCAATGCGATCCGCACGTAGGGGACCGTGTTATCGGGCAGGCATCCGACCCTGCACCACATCAAGTCATCACACTTGTCCGGTTCTCGAATCCGGGCCTCATTGCGCCACGCCCCTGCGCGCATGAAGAAATCGATCCGGTTGGTATCCGAGCGGCGATGGACGACCCCCAGCATCGACAGCCCCGGCGGTTCGACCTCGACCCCGACCTCTTCGCACAACTCGCGCGCCCCCGCTGCGGCGAGTGACTCCCCCGGCTCCACATGCCCACCGGGAAGACTGTACAGGCCATCGAAAAAGCCCGTTCCTGCCCGGCGCATCATCAGTATCCGGCCATCGCGCTCGAGCAACACATGCACCCCCACCGGGATGCCCACCGGCACGCGCATCAGTGCTTGCCGGTACTACCGAAGCCGCCCTCGCCCCGCTCGCTCGCCTGAAAGGCTTCGACCACCTTGCATTGAACCTGCACCACCGGCACGACGACCAACTGCGCGATGCGCTCCATCGGCTGAATGGTGAAGGCCTCGCGACCGCGATTCCAGACCGACACGAAGATCTGCCCCTGATAATCCGAATCGATCAACCCCACCAGATTACCCAACACGATCCCGTGCTTGTGCCCCAAACCTGAACGCGGCAGGATCATCGCGGCCAGACCAGGGTCAGCAAGATGGATCGCCATGCCGCTCGGAACCAGCGACGTATCGCCTGGATACAGGCACAACGGTGCCGGCAGGCAGGCGCGCAGATCCAGACCGGCCGCGCCGCCCGTCGCATAGGCGGGAGGATGATCGCGCAATCGCGCGTCGAGCACTCTAACGTCCATCTGATGCATGGCAATCTCACCGTAGTTGCTGTGACAGGCGCGCAGCCAAGCGCGCCACGATACCCTGGGCAAGCTCCTCTTTGGAAGCCCGCGGCAACGGCGTGCGCCCCTCGGCATCATAAAGGACAACCGTGTTCAGATCGCCCCCAAGGCCATCCTGCACGAGGTTGCCGACAACCAGCTGCAGCCGCTTCGCACGCAACTTGCCTTCGGCATAGGTATCCAGATCGCGGCTTTCGGCTGCAAAACCGACGCAGAACGGCGGCTTTTCCAGCGCCGCCACCTCCGCGAGAATGTCGGGGTTGGGCGTCAGTTCGAGAACGAGCGCCGCGCCCGATTTCTTGACCTTGTGCTCCGCCGCTTGCACCGGCCTGTAATCGGCCACCGCCGCGACACCGATAAAGACATCCGCTCCCGCCAGATGGTCCATCACCGCAGCCCGCATCTCGAGGGCGCTGCGCACATTCACACACGTCACTCCATGCGGCTCCGCCAGCGCAGTCGGGCCGCTGACCAACACCACCTCGGCCCCCGCGCGCGCGCATGCCCTGGCCAGAGCGTAGCCCATCTTGCCTGAACTGGTATTGGTGATACCCCTGACCGGGTCGATCGCCTCGAAAGTGGGGCCGGCCGTCATCACGACCCTGCGCCCGGCAAGCATCTTCACGCTGAAGAACGACGTCAGTGCTTCGAGCAGCAACGCCGGCTCGAGCATCCGCCCCATGCCGAGCTCGCCGCATGCCTGCTCCCCGACATCCGGGCCGAGCACATGCACTCCATCCTCGCGCAGGCGCGCGACGTTTCTCACCGTGGCCGGGTTCTCCCACATCTGCCGATTCATCGCCGGCGCCACCAGCAACGGACAGTCGCGCGCAAGACACAGGGTCGTAAGAAGATCATCGGCGATCCCGTGCACGATCTTCGCCAGCACATCGGCCGACGCCGGTGCTACCAGAATCGCCGCCGCTCCACGGCTGAGGTCGATATGCGCCATGTTGTTGGGCATGCGCGAATCCCACAGATCGCTCCAGACCGTATTGCCTGACAGGGCCTGAAACGTCACCGGCGTAACGAACCGCGCCCCCGCCGCGGTCAGGACCACGTGCACTTCGGCGCCAGCCTTGCCGAGCAGGCGCACCAATTCGGCAGCCTTGTAGGCGGCCACACCGCCGGTCACCGCGACAACCAGTTTTCGTCCTGCAATAGCACTCATGCGAATTCACTTGTAATATGACGTTAAACACACGGATGATCTTGCCATGGCAATCACCGACTGGCCCGAAGCCGAGCGCCCACGTGAAAAGCTCCTGGAGCGTGGCGCAGCGGCGCTGACCGACGCCGAGCTGCTTGCACTGTTCCTGCGCGTCGGCATCAAGGGCAAGACCGCGGTCGATCTCGCCCGCGACCTGCTGTTGCGATTCGGCTCCCTCACCCGCTTGTGTGCCAGCCCCGCCACCGAGTTTGCGAGCATTCCCGGCATGGGTTTGGCCAAGTATGCCCAACTGCAGGCAGCCATGGAACTGGCCCGGCGCGCACTCTCCGAACAGATGCAGCAACGCGACGTACTCGACTCGCCCGCAACGGTCCGCAACTGGTTGCGCCTGAAGATCGGCACGCTACCCCACGAGGTGTTCTGCATTCTGTTGCTGGACGCACGCAACCAGTTGATCGCCGAGGAAGAACTGTTCCGCGGCACGCTGACCCAGACCAGTGTCTACCCACGCGAAGTAGTCAAACTGGCGCTCAGGCACAACGCTGCGGCCGTCATACTCGCTCACAACCATCCCTCGGGCGCCCGCGAGCCGAGCACGGCCGACGAGCAACTCACTCACACGCTCAAACAGGCACTCAGCCTGGTCGACGTCCGCGTGCTCGATCATTTCGTGGTGACCGCCCTGGCGGAACCCCTCTCATTCGCCGAACGGGGGCTCATTTGACGGTCGCGCGCATCGACACCACACCAAACCAATACTTTTCTTGCGCATCATGCCAAGCCTGAGATATCATCCGCGGTTTTCCGAAATCCGAACTCCCTGGAGCATGCTATGGCTCGCGTCTGCCAAGTGACCGGTAAAGCACCGATGGTGGGAAACAATGTTTCCCACGCGAACAACAAGACCAAACGTCGTTTTCTGCCCAACCTCCAGAACCGCCGGTTCTGGAGCGAAGCGGAAAATCGCTGGATTCGCCTTCGCGTTTCCAATGCCGCCCTTCGCACGATCGACAAGAAGGGTTTTGATGTGGTCGTGGCCGAACTTCGCGCCCGCGGCGAGAAGATCTGAGCGACACCCCAGCCGCTACCACACGACAAAACTAAACGGAGATTTTCATGGCCAAGGGCGCCCGCGAAAAAATCAAACTGGAGTCGACTGCCGGCACCGGTCACTTCTACACCACTTCCAAGAACAAGCGCACCACACCGACCAAGCTTGAATTCAAGAAATACGACCCAGTCGTACGCAAGCACGTGCTGTACAAAGAGATCAAGCTCAAGTAAGTCCGCACGCCGACACGGGGCTTTTTGCCACAAGCCCCAGGTACCACCCCCTCAGGCCAGGCCCGCACCCAAGCGAAGCACACCCGGATTTCAAGAAAAGCAAGGTCATCGCTCGATTGCGCCACAGAACACAAAAAAGGCTGCTGGATATCCAGCAGCCTTTTACTTTTGCTTGCCCCGAATTTTTTCGCGGCAGACGCTCAAGCCGTAACGTTACTCAGCTCAAGCCTTTTGAATGTTTGAAGCCTGCTTGCCCTTGGGGCCTTGAGTCACTTCGAAAGAAACCTTTTCGCCTTCCTTCAGAGTCTTGAACCCGTTCATGTTGATTGCAGAAAAGTGCGCAAAGAGATCTTCGCTGCCATCGTCCGGGGTAATGAAGCCAAAACCCTTGGAATCGTTGAACCACTTCACGGTACCAGTTGCCATATTGCCTTAATCCTTCAAATTTACTAAACGTGTAACGGGCCAACCCCGCGTGTGCAACAAATGCTCAGCGCAGCGAAACCAGACCTGTGCATCCAGAACCACTCTTGCAGCCATGAACCCCAGCACCAGTGCGACTTACCTTGCATTTCACACAGCTTTGTTTTACGCACTTGCGCGAGCAGCGTCAAGCGTTTCTTCTCCGAAGCAGCCCAAAAAAAAGAACGTTTCATGCTGCATGACAACATCAAGAACGCAAAGCACACATAACTCAAAAAAAAATAAATTAAAAAACATGAATCACGCGCCAAATCTTATGTTGATTGCGCTGCAGCACGCGTTTTGTTGCAATTTAGCCCCTCCTACATCGCCCGATCTTAGGTGAGGGGTCTATTGCACTCTGTAGCGACTTCATTAGAATGATTCTCATGGCCACTCACAAGCAGGGCGAGTTCGTAATCGAGGCGGAGCGAACCCGCACCAAACCTCCGCCCCTCTATAAAGTGCTGCTGCTCAACGACGACTTCACGCCTATGGAGTTTGTGGTTATCGTGCTTCAGAGTTTTTTCGGCATGGATCGCGAACGGGCTACGCGAATCATGCTCCAAGTCCACAGAGAGGGGTCGGGGGTTTGTGGCGTCTTCCCCAAGGACGTCGCAGCAACCAAGGTCGATCAGGTTGCCGCCTTCGCCCGTCAGCACCAGCATCCGCTTGCGTGCGTGATGGAGGAAAATTGAGAATGATCGCGCAGGAACTTGAAGTCAGTCTGCACATGGCGTTTGTCGAGGCCCGGCAAAAGCGGCACGAGTTCATCACGGTGGAGCATCTGCTGCTCGCGCTGCTCGACAACCCTTCTGCCGCGGAAGTCTTGCGCGCATGCGAAGCCAACATCGATGAGTTACGCAAAGAGCTCGTCGCCTTCATCAACGAACACACGCCCAAGGTCGAAGGGGATGTCGAAATCGACACTCAGCCGACCCTCGGATTCCAGCGGGTCATACAGCGGGCCATTCTGCACGTGCAATCCTCCGGCAAGAAGGAAGTCACGGGGGCGAACGTGCTGGTCGCGATATTCGGCGAGAAAGATTCACACGCGGTGTATTTCCTGCAACGCCAGAACATTTCGCGCCTGGACGTGGTGAACTTCATCTCGCACGGCATTTCCAAGCAAGCGCCTCAGCGTGCGGCCGGTTCGCCCAAGTCCGACTCCGAGCAGGGCGATCAGGAGCAGGAGAGCGCCCAACCGGGCGGCGCGCTCGAAAACTTCACTCAGAACCTCAATCAGCAGGCATTGGTGGGCAAGATCGACCCGCTAATCGGTCGTGACAAGGAGCTCGAGCGAGTCATTCAGACCTTGTGCCGACGCCGCAAGAACAATCCCTTGCTGGTGGGCGAGGCGGGTGTGGGCAAAACGGCGATCGCGGAAGGTCTCGCTCGCAGGATCATAGAGGACCGCGTGCCCGACATCCTCAAGGATGCGCAGGTGTATGCACTCGACATGGGCGCGCTCTTGGCGGGCACCAAGTACCGCGGCGACTTCGAGCAACGCCTCAAGGCAGTGCTCAAGCAGTTGCGCGAAGCCCAGAACGCGATTCTGTTCATCGACGAGATCCATACTCTGATCGGTGCCGGAGCGGCGTCGGGGGGAACGCTGGATGCATCCAACCTGCTCAAACCCGCACTGTCGTCCGGCCAACTCAAGTGCATCGGCGCGACGACCTACAACGAGTTCAGACAGATCTTCGAGAAGGACCACGCGCTTTCACGGCGCTTCCAGAAAGTCGACGTGGTCGAGCCCTCGGTGTCGGAAACTGTGGAGATACTCAAGGGGCTGAAGAGCCGCTTCGAAGAACACCACGGCGTCAAGTATTCCGCCGCAGCGCTGAGTTCGGCTGCCGAGTTGTCGGCACGATACATCAACGACAGGCACCTGCCCGACAAAGCCATCGACGTCATCGATGAGGCGGGCGCGGCCCAGCGCATCCTGCCAAAGTCGAAGCAGCGCAAGACCATTGGCAAGGGCGAGATCGAGGACATCGTCGCCAAGATCGCGCGCATCCCGCCACGCTCGGTATCGAACGACGACCGCACCGCCCTCAGAACGCTGGAGCGTGATCTGCGCAGCGTGGTTTTTGGTCAGGACGCGGCGATCGAAGCGCTCGCCAAAGCGATCAAGATGTCGCGATCAGGGCTTGGCAATCCGCAGAAGCCGATCGGCAGCTTCTTGTTCAGCGGGCCGACCGGCGTCGGCAAGACCGAAGTGGCCCGTCAGCTCGCCTATACGCTCGGCATCGAGTTGGTGCGCTTTGACATGTCCGAATACATGGAGCGCCATGCAGTTTCGCGCCTGATCGGTGCCCCGCCCGGGTACGTGGGTTTCGACAACGGTGGCCTGCTGACGGAGGCCGTCACCAAGAAGCCGCACTGCGTGCTGTTGCTCGACGAGATCGAGAAGGCTCACCCCGATATCTACAACATCCTGCTACAGGTGATGGACCACGGCACCCTCACCGACAACAACGGGCGGGAGGCGGATTTTCGCAATGTGATCATCGTCATGACGACCAACGCCGGCGCGGAAGCCATGCAGAAGTCAGTCATGGGCTTCTCGGCCAAGCGGGAGTTGGGTGACGAGATGAGCGAGATCAAGCGGATGTTCTCGCCGGAATTCCGTAACCGGCTCGATGCGACGATCTCGTTCGCCGCGCTCGACAATACGGTCATTCTCAAGGTCGTCGAGAAATTCCTGATGCAACTCGAAGCCCAACTGCACGAAAAGAAGGTCGAGGCGCATTTCACCGACGAACTCAAAGCCTGGCTTGCCTCTGAAGGCTTCGATCCGCTGATGGGTGCACGCCCGATGGCGCGCTTGATCCAGGACGCCATCCGTTCCGCACTGGCGGACGAACTACTGTTCGGCAAACTCGCCAACGGCGGGCGCGTCACCATCGACCTCGACGAGGAAGGCAAGGTCAAGCTTTTGTTCGACGAAGTCGAAACGGCGACGACCTGAGCGAAGCATCGACTCACCCGAAGGCGACCACAGGGTCGCCTTTTTTTCGCAACCGAGACGACTACCGGATCGATGCGCGTGACGCTGTGTGCATGCAGATTCGAGTCGGCCACTCATAGATGGAGAGTCCACATGGAAATTCAGACAGCCGATCTTTGTGATGCCAACGAAGGAAAGGCCAAGATTTGCGCCCCGATGTTCAGGAGCTTCGGCGGCAAGGCAAGTTTCGGCGGCCAGATTGCCACCTTGAAGGTATTCGAAGACAACTCGTTGGTACGCAGCGCGCTCGAGTCGCCGGGCCACGACAAGGTTCTGGTCGTGGACGGCGGCGGATCGATGCGATGTGCACTGGTAGGCGACCAACTTGCACTGCTCGGCGTCAAGAACGGCTGGGCAGGCGTCATCGTGTATGGCTGCATTCGCGATTCGAAAGCCATCGGCAAGATGGATCTGGGCGTATTCGCGCTCGGCACCCACCCGCTCAAGAGCATCAAGAAAGGTGCCGGCGACGCCGGCCTTGTCGTCACCTTCGGCGGAATCAGCTTCACGCCCGGCCACTTCGTTTACGCGGACGAGGACGGCGTGATCATCTCCGAAGATGCACTGCTGACCTGAGAGGCGTCGGCGAGACACGCCTGCATCACAGCCGATCAGCCGCCGCTCAACTGCACGCCCACCAATCCGCCACGAACGAGCCGTTGCACCTAGCCGGATGAGCGGAATCCCACCCGACGCGATTCCAATCCACACCGGCTAGGCACTTTGTAACGAGACCGTCAACTCGGTCAGCCGCCCCGTGGCACGACGCAGTCGCCTGATACCCGCGCCGCAGCATCCTGCAGCGCAACAGATTTTATTTCACCAGAACAATTTACATTCCGCATTACGCAATACAAGTTTTAATATGCTGTTTTAAAACAGCATTTTTTTTCTTATATCTTATATAAGACATATTGCTGCAGAGCGAGAATATTCCTATACTTTGCTCATGTGAAAAACATGCAGGGCATCCATTGTTCGCCAGCGCGTAATCGGTGTCGGTCTGGTTTCCACATGTAACGGACAGAGTCATCCCCCTCCCTCCAACTCGTCAGTGAATAAGGAAGTCTCCATGAGCACGACCCGTGAACAGCAAATCGCCGCCCTCGAAAAAGACTGGGCTGAAAACCCCCGCTGGAAAGGCATCAAGCGCGGTTACTCCGCAGCCGAGATCGTTCGCCTGCGTGGCTCCGTGCCGGTCGAATACACCCTGGCTCGTCGGGGAGCCGAGAAGCTCTGGAACCTGGTCAATAACGAGCCCTACGTGAACTGTCTGGGTGCGCTGACCGGCGGTCAAGCGATGCAACAGGTCAAGGCAGGCATCAAGGCCATTTATCTGTCGGGCTGGCAGGTCGCCGCCGACAACAATGAATACGCTGCGATGTACCCGGACCAGTCGCTGTACCCGGTCGACTCCGTGCCCAAGGTCGTCGAACGTATCAACAACGCCTTCACCCGTGCCGACGAAATCCAGTGGTCGAAGGGTGCAAACCCGGGCGACGCTGGCTACATCGACTACCATGCGCCGATCGTGGCGGACGCCGAAGCGGGTTTCGGTGGCGTCCTGAACGCGTTCGAACTCATGAAGGCGATGATCCGTGCCGGCGCTGCCGGCGTGCATTGGGAAGATCAGCTGGCTTCGGTCAAGAAGTGCGGCCACATGGGCGGCAAGGTGCTCGTGCCGACGACCGAAGCCGTGCAGAAGCTGATCGCTGCGCGCATGGCGGCGGACGTCTACGGCGTGCCGACCCTGGTCATCGCGCGCACCGACGCCGAAGCGGCCGATTTGCTGACCTCGGACTACGACGAGAACGACAAGCCCTTCCTGACCGGCGAGCGCACTGCCGAAGGCTTCTACAAGACCCGCAAGGGCCTCGACCAAGCCATCTCTCGCGCAATCGCCTATGCTCACTACGCCGATCTGGTGTGGTGCGAAACCGGCACGCCGGACCTGGAATTCGCGCGCAAGTTCGCCGAG
Organism: Rhodocyclaceae bacterium UBA2346; assembly: GCA_002344625.1. Classification (GTDB taxonomy): domain Bacteria; phylum Pseudomonadota; class Gammaproteobacteria; order Burkholderiales; family Rhodocyclaceae; genus UBA2357. The sequence goes on from DDUE01000031.1 coordinate 23,201, forward strand.
GCCGTGCATAAGGTCCACCCGGGCAAGATGCTGGCCTACAACTGCTCGCCGTCGTTCAACTGGAAGAAGAACCTCGACGACGCCACCATTGCCAAGTTCCAGCGCGAACTCGGCGCAATGGGCTACAAGTACCAGTTCATCACCTTGGCCGGTATCCACTCGATGTGGTACAACATGTTCGACTTGGCGCAGGACTATGTGGCGCGCGGCATGTCGGCTTATGTCGAGAAGGTCCAGGAGCCGGAATTCGCTGCACGTGATCGCGGCTACAGCTTCGTGTCGCACCAGCAGGAAGTCGGCACCGGTTACTTCGACGAAGTCACCACCGTCATCCAGGGCGGCAAATCCAGCGTTACCGCGCTGACCGGCTCGACGGAAGAGGAGCAGTTCCACTAATCCAGTGCCACCGGGCGCCCTGCTGCGCTCGACTGCTCGCAAGAAGGCCCGCCCGCAGAACACGCTGCGGGCGGCCTTTTCACGTGCGGTTGTCCGAGTGGCCGGCGACTACGTCACCCGCCCACATCCGTTCAGCCACGTTCCAGCGCCGTGCCGGCCCCATCGCGCTTGCCGTCATGGCGCATACCGCGCCCACGCTTGTCATCACGCCCCCCAGCCTTCATGAAGTCGGCATCGAAGACGATTTTTTGTGCTTCCGACAAATTTGGGTAGAACGCTTCCACGGCCTTGCGGGTTGCGGCCATTTCGGTCTGGTGGAGCTTGCTCAGCTCTTCCATGCGCGCCATACGCTCGAGCGCAGTCTTTGGCTGATCGTTCTGATTGCGTGCCTGTACGTTCGCCACCATGCGCTCGCTACGCTCGCCCATCGCGGTCTTGAAGCTGTCCCACGCCGGCCGCTGCTCCGGCGTCAGGGCGAGCGCCAGCTCGAGCCGTGCCATGCGTTCCTGCGCACGCCGCTGCACGCGCTCCTGCATCTGCTCCGGGGACACCGCGTGCCAGCCGACCCCGCCGCCCATGGGGCCGCTGCAATCGCCGCCGCGGGCCATGACTGCGGTTCCCAGGGCACTCGTGCCGATCAGGGCGGCAACAACAGAAGTCTTGATCCAGTTTTTCATGATGGTTTTCCTCTTGGGTTGTTTGTGCTTCGCGCCCATTTGCTTGGGCGACGAAGCCATTTGAACACCACGGTGTAAGCACGACATGTCCAAACCGGCCCGTTTTGCAGCCTGATGTCTCTGCCCTGCCCACGGATACGCAGCGATACAAAACCCCGGGTCGGCCGGCTTAAGATACGCGCCATGGAGAATGCCAATGATCAACCAGCAAGATCACATCCTCATCGTCGATGACGATCGTGACATCCGCAACCTGCTTGCCGACTATCTCGAAAAGCAGGGCTTGCGCTGCACCACGGCCGCGGATGGGCGCGAGATGAAATCGGCGCTTGAGCGGCATCGCATCGACCTGATCGTGCTGGACGTGATGATGCCGGGCGACGACGGGCTCACCTTGTGTCGCAATCTGCGGGCGGGCGGCGGCACACAGGCCAACACCCCGGTTCTCATGCTGACCGCGCGCGGCGAGGACATGGACCGCATACTGGGCCTCGAGATGGGCGCGGACGACTACCTGCCCAAACCGTTCGTGCCGCGCGAACTGTATGCACGGATCCGCGCGATTCTCCGGCGGACGCGGGCGCTTCCGCCCAACATGGAAGCCCCGGCGCATGCCCATTCGACCGAATTGCATTTTGGCACCTGGCGGCTCGACACCATCGCCCGCCACCTGATCGACACCGATGGCGTCGTCGTTCCCCTTTCAGGCGCCGAATACCGGCTGCTGTCGGTATTCGTTGCCCATCCGCAAAGCGTGCTGAGCCGCGACCAGTTGATGGAACTCACCCAGGGACGCGAAGCCGATGTGTTCGACCGCTCGATCGACCTGCTGGTGAGCCGGCTGCGGCAGCGCCTGCGCGACAGCGCGCGCGAGCCGGCGCTGATCAAGACGGTGCGCAACGAAGGTTACGTGTTGGCGGCGACCGTCACCGCCGCCAACGGTGACAAGCCATGAGGATTGCCTGGCCACGCACGCTCTTTTCGCGCCTCATGCTGATCTGGCTGATCGGAATCACGCTCGTACTCGGCACCAGCCTGGCCTTGTTCCGCGGCGAGCGTGACCGCTATGACCGCGATCTGCTGTTCGAGGGCATCGCCAGCGAAATCACCGCGGCGGTTGACGTTCTGGATCGACTCAGTCCGCCTGAACGCGAGCAATGGGTCGAAGCCCTGGGCCGCCGTCGGATACGCCTCTCGCTCAGGCCGCCACCGGTCGAAGCGCGCGCCCTGCCCAACCACACCGCATTGGTCGAGGCACTTGGGCGCGCCCTGCCCGACCGCCGGATAGCCGTCTTCGTGCATGGTCATTCGCGCGAACCGGACGGGCCGCGCATGCGCCTGATCGTCGCGCTGACCCTGAGCGACGGCGCCCCCCTCACGGTGCGCTTGCCGGTGCCACCGCCCGCCAGCGGCGCGCCGGTCACACCGGAACGCGTCCTCGCCGCCCTGGTTGCGCTGATCGTCGGGATCACGCTGCTTGCGTGGATCGCCGTCCGCCTGGCGACCCGCCCGCTTTCGAAACTGGCGGCTGCCGCGCGCGCCATCGGCGAGGATCCCAACCGCCCCGCACTCGACACACGCGGACCGAGCGAAGTTGCACTGGCCGCGCGCGCCTTCAACCAGATGCAGGAACGGATTCGCGACCATGTCGGCGAGCGCACCCGCATCCTGGCGGCGATCTCGCATGACCTGCAAACGCCGATCACCCGTTTGCGCCTGCGCGCCGAGCTGGTCGACGACGATGCCTTGCGCGGGCGCATCCAATCCGACCTCGACGCCATGCAGGCGCTCGTTCGCGAAGGCCTCGACTATGCGCGCAGCCTGGATGCGTCCGAACCACCGAAGCAAATCGACATCGACAACCTGCTGGCGGCACTGGGCGAAGACGCGCGCGACATGGGCTGGGACGTGTCGGTCGACGGCAGCGCCGGCACGCCCTGCATGTGCCAGCCCACCGCGCTCAGGCGGGCGCTCTGGAACCTGATCGAGAACGGGGTGAAATTCGGCATGCGGGTGGAAGTCGGCGTGCTGCGCACCGGCCAGGCGCTGACGATCAGCATCCGTGATCACGGCCCTGGCCTGCCGGAAGAAGAGCGCACCAGGGTCTTCGAACCGTTCTATCGCACCGAGCAATCCCGTAGCCGCGAAACCGGCGGCACCGGCCTGGGTCTGACGATCGCACGCAATCTGCTGCACCGCCAGGGTGGCGATGTGCAACTCCGCAATGCCGCCGACGGCGGCCTGATCGCCGAAGTCTCGCTGCCGGTCGCAGCGAAGAACACCATCTGATCCTGTCGCCCGCCCGCCGGAAACCGTTCAGCCTAAAGATATCCGGCCGCGAGCGCCGAAAAGCTTCGGCATTGCGCCTCGCACCAGGTCGCGTCATAACCGAGTTCGCGTGCCAGGATGCGGGCAACGGTGGGCGCCACCGCCTGTGCCGCCCGCGCATCGAGAAACAAGGCGCGGTGCCGGCGCGCCAACACATCCTCTACCGAACGTGCGAGCTCGTAGCGCACGGCGCGAACGACGTCGCCCTCACTCAAGCTCAACGCTTCGCAAAGGGTTTGCTGCGCCTCAGGACCCTCTGCGCCATCGCGCAGAGGCCCATCCAAGATCGGGAGTTCTGCAGTGATGCAGGGGCGCCTCCCGATACCGGCCGCCCGTTGGGCGGCGTCGATGCAGTCCTCCGCCATGCGCCGGTACGTCGTCCACTTGCCGCCCGTGATCGTGACCATTCCCCCGCGCGAAACCTCGATGTGATGCTCGCGCGAGAGTTTGCCGGTGCGCGCACGACCGTCCGCATCGATCAGCGGCCGCAAACCCGCGAAAACACTGCGAACGTCGGCGCGCGTCGGCCTGCGGGTCAGATAGCGGCCTGCCGTCTCGAGGATGAATTCGATCTCGCCCGCAAGCGGAGCCGGTTCGAGCGGCAGGTCGCTGCGGGCGGTATCGGTCGTGCCGATGAGGACCTTACCCTGCCACGGAATGACGAACAGGACCCGCCCGTCCGGGGTCTGCGGCACCAGCAAGGCATCGCTTCCGGGAAGGAAGCCGGCATCGACCACTACATGCACACCTTGGCTCGGCCGGAGCAAGGGCGCGACGCCAGGTCGTTCGAAAGCACGCAGTCGATCCGCCCAGACGCCGGTCGCATTGATCACGACCCGGGCCGAAACCTCGTGGATATCGGCGCTTTCGAGATCCCGGACACGCACACCCGCCACCCGGTCATCGTCCTGAATCAAACCCTCGACCGGCAGGTAGTTGATGGCGACGCCGCCATGCGCATGGATCGCCCGCATCAATGCGACGCACAACCGGGCATCGTCGAACTGGGCGTCCCAGTACGCGATACCACCTCGCAGGCCCGTCTGCACCACGGCGGGCAAGGCTGCACGCGTTTCGACCGGGTCGAGAACTCGGCAGGGCGCGATCCCATGGCGGCCTGCGAGCAGATCATAGAGTTTGAGGCCGAGGCCGAACTTCGGCTTGTCGAACCACCCGTAGGCCGGAACGACGAAGCGTAGCGGACGAACCAGGCCGGGCGCGTTCTTGAGCAGGCGCGAGCGCTCGAGCAATGCCTCCGTCACCAAGGGCACGTTGCCCTGAGCAAGGTACCGGACCCCGCCGTGGATCAACTTGGTGGCGCGCGAGCTGGTGCCCTTGCCAAAATCGTGCGCCTCCACGAGCAACACCCGGTAGCCGCGCGTCGCGGCGTCGAGCGCACAGCCCAGACCGGTGGCGCCGCCACCGACCACGACGACATCCCAGGTCTCGCGATCTTTCAGACGCGCGATCAGCGCCGAGCGAGAGATCGGAGTGCACGGACCGGCGGGCCCCGCCCGCATGCTCATGGCGCCTCCCAGCGTCTGGCGCGCTCAACCGCCTCGTGCCATCGCGACAACGTGGTTGCGCGCGCCGCATCGCTCATGCACGGGACGAACCGGCGGGCCTCGCGCCAATGCCGGGCCAACACGTCGGTATCCGGCCACAGACCGACGCCGAGCCCCGCCATGTAGGCGACCCCCAGCGCGGTCGTCTCGAGCAGCGCCGGACGCACGACGGGAACACCCAGGAAGTCCGCTTGCATCTGCATCAGCAGATCGTTGCGGGCGCCACCGCCATCCACCCGCAGCTCGCGCAGGGGACCACTGCCATCATGGTTCATCGCGGACACCAGGTCGGCCGTCTGGAGCGCGATCGCCTCGAGCGCGGCCCGCGCGATATGGCCCCGACCGGTCCCGCGGGTCAGCCCGATCAATGCGCCGCGGGCGTAGGGGTCCCAGTGCGGAGCGCCGAGGCCGGCGAATGCGGGCACCAGCACCACGCCCCCGGTATCGGCCACGCTCGCCGCCAGCGCTTCGACCTCGTCGGCGTGCTCGACGATACCGAGCTGGTCGCGCAGCCACTGGACGACGGCGCCGCCGATGAACACACTGCCTTCGAGCGCATAGGTGGTGCCACGTCCCGTTCGCCATGCCACCGTCGTGAGCAGGCGATTGGCGGAAGCAACCGCGCGGGCGCCGGTGTTCATCAACAGGAAGCAACCGGTGCCATAGGTGTTCTTCGCCATGCCCGGTGCGAAGCAGGCCTGGCCGAAGGTGGCCGCCTGCTGGTCTCCGGCAATGCCCGCTATCGGCACCTCGGCACCGAGCACGTCGGCCCGGATGTGACCGCATACGCCCACGCTATCGACGATCCGCGGCAGCACCGCGGCCGGTATGTCGAAAAGCCGCAACAGGGTCTCATCCCACGCACCGCCATGGATGTCGTAAAGCATCGTGCGCGCCGCATTGCTCGCGTCGGTCACATGCAAGGCGCCGCCGCTGAGGTGCCAGATCAGCCACGAATCGATCGTGCCGAAGGCGAGTTCGCCCCGCTCGGCACGCTCACGCGCAGCAGGCACCCGATCGAGCAGGTAGGCGAGTTTCGTCGCCGAGAAATAGGCATCGAGCTCCAGCCCCGTCCTGGCCCTCACCGCCTCGGCGTGGCCTTGTTCGCGCAGTCGGTCACATGCGCCCGCGGTGCGCCGATCCTGCCACACGATTGCCGGTGCCAGCGCTTCGCCCGTGGCGCGATCCCAGAGCACCGTCGTTTCGCGCTGGTTGGTGACGCCGACCGCGGCGAGCTCGCGCGCATGGACACCCGCCTGCTCGAGAGCCCGCCGCGCGCAATCGATCTGGGTGCGTACGATCTCGTGCGGATCGTGCTCGACCCAGCCAGGATTCGGGAAATACTGCGCGAACTCCTGCTGCGCGCGACTCAACAGCCGCCCCGAGTCGTCGAACAACATCGCCCGCGAACTCGTCGTGCCCTGATCCAGCGCCAACACACAAGCCATGTGCCCCTCCCCCGCGAATGGACGAGAGCCTACTCCCAAGCCGGACGATCGTAAAACCTTCCCTGTGCCGCGCGCCGGGGCCCGCGGAACGCGCAACGGCACGCGCCGCGATGGCGGCAGGATGCGCCAGGCACCAGCGGCTTGCGATTGAATCACATCGGGCGCCGGGCTATAGTGGGTTGCACCACTCACCTTTCGAGGAGATCAACGTGATCACCATCGGTCATGACGACAATCTGCTGTCGGTCGCCGTATTCGGCGAATTCACCCTTGCCGATTACAAGGAATTCGAGGATGAGGTCAATTACAAGATCAAGTTCGAAGGCAAGGTCGACGTGCTCTTCGACTTTCGCGAAATGATGGGCTTCACACTGGACGTGGCCTGGGAAGAGGTGAAGTTCGCGCGCGAACATGCACACGACTTCGGCCGCGTCGCCGTGCTCACCAGCGACCAGTGGCTGACCTGGAGCGCGTGGATCTCGCAGCTTTTCGTCGATGCGCGGATCATGGTGTTCGAACAGGAGGCCGAGGCGCGCCAATGGCTGCAGGCCGATGAAGATGCGGGCGTCGCGCAGTGATGGCCACGTTCGGAACACTGATTTCGGTCGCCGAACTCGCCGACCATCTCTCGGACGCAGACTGGTGCGTGATCGACTGCCGCCATGACCTGGCCAACCCGGACTTCGGTCGCGCGGCCTATCTCGATGGGCATCTGCCCGGCGCGCTGTTCCTGCATCTGGACGCTGACCTTTCCGGTCCGCGCAGCGGCACCAACGGCCGCCACCCCCTGCCCGATCCAGACATCCTGGCTGCGCGCCTGGGCGCCTGCGGCATCGATCGAACCACCCAGGTGGTTGCCTATGACGACGCGGGCGGGATGTACGCGGCCCGCCTCTGGGGGCTATTGCGTTGGCTGGGCCATGAGCGTGTGGCCGTTCTCGATGGCGGCTATCGCGCCTGGTGCGACGATGCGCGCCCAGTGGCGACGGCCATTCGGAAACCCGTCCCGCGCACGTTCGCCGCGAGCGTTCAGCCCGTGATGGTGGGCGTGGCCGAAGTGCTCGGCCAACTCGACGAACCCGCGATGCTGATCGTGGATGCGCGCAGCCCCGATCGGTTCAGGGGCGAGAACGAAACGCTGGATACGGTCGGAGGCCACATTCCCGGCGCGACCAACCGATTTTTCAAGGATAACCTCGCGGCGGACGGGCGCTTCAAGCCCGCGCCCGAGCTCAGGTCTGCGTTCCTGTCGATACTTGGCGAACGCCAGACCGGATCGGTCGTACATCAGTGCGGCTCGGGCGTGACCGCCTGCCACAATCTGCTGGCCATGGAACATGCGGGCCTGCCGGGGTCGCGCATCTACGCGGGCTCTTGGAGCGAGTGGTGCGCAGATCCGACCCGGCCCGTCGCGACCGGCAGTTGACTCTTCGAGGGGTTACCAGTCCACCCGTTCGACCTTGCCCAGGGAGCGCCCCAGAAAGCGCTCGCCGATGGTCTGAAAGCGCAGCGGAATATCGGTCACGACGAAGCGATAGGCGGGAAGGCCGGCACGCCTGCTCGCCAGGCCCATGGCATTGAGACTCTCCGCCGCAAGCTCCGCAGTGGTGACGGCGGAATCGATCAGCCTGACCTCGGGGCCGACCACGTCCTTGAGCAGGGGCTTGAGAAGCGGGTAATGGGTGCACCCCAAGACCAGGCTGCCGATATCCTCGGCCAGCACCGGGCGCAGGTATTCCTGGGCGGTCATGCGGGTCACCGGATGATCGAGCCACCCTTCTTCCACCAGCGGCACGAACAGCGGACAGGCCTGCGAGTACACCCGCGCCGAAGAGTCGAGTGCGTGGATCCGGCGCGCATAGGCATTGCTGTTTATCGTGGTCGGCGTGCCGATGACCCCGATGCCGCCGCGATCCGGATGCGCAACCGTGGCAAGGGCCCCGGCCTCGATCACATCGATCACCGGAATGGCGCCGGCACGGGCACGAATCACATCGGTTGCCACCGCCGCCATCGTATTGCAGGCCACGATCAGCATCTTGACGCTTTGCCCAAGCAGAAAATCGGCGATCTGAGCGGCAAAGTGTTCGATCGTCGCGACCGACTTGATGCCATACGGGACACGCGCGGTATCGCCGAAATACACGATGGATTCACGCGGCAGGCGCTCCATCAGCGCACGCACCACCGTGAGCCCGCCCACACCCGAATCGAAAACGCCTATCGGCCGATCGCCATCCACCTGATCACACCTTTCACAAGAGAGCGCGGATTGTAGCGGCTAAACCCGGTGCCGGGCCAACGCCCAGGCAACATGCTCGCGCACCAGCGCCGAAGCGTCGTCCCGACGCGCCTGCAATGCACCGATCACCGCGGGCCCCGACGGCGCATTGCCCAGGGCGACGGCAAGATTACGCGACCAGCGCTCGAAACCGATCCGATAGATCGCGCTCCCCGCCATGCGCTGCTCGAACGCCTCGGCCGTCCAGGCAAACAACTCGACCAAACCGATATCGTCGAGCCGGTTGCGCGGCATGAAATCGGGCTCTGCCGACAGTTGCGCGAAGCGGTTCCACGGGCACACCAGCTGACAATCATCACAGCCGTAGATGCGGTTGCCGAGCAGGGGACGCAAGGGTTCGGGGATCGCATCCTTCAGTTCGATCGTCAGGTATGAGATGCACCGACGCGCATCAACCCTGTAGGGCGCGACGATGGCCCCGGTCGGACAGGCGTCGAGGCAGGCCGTACAGCTACCGCAATGAGCCCGGCTGCTGTTTCCCACGGGCAACGGAAGGTCGGTGAAGATCTCGCCGAGAAAGAAGTAGGACCCGGACGTGCGGTCGAGCAGGAGCGTATGCTTGCCGCGCCAGCCGATTCCGGCTTGCTGCGCGAGTTCGACCTCGAGCACCGGCGCCGAATCGACGAACACCCTGAACCCGTGCGGGGCCGCCGCGGCAAGACGCTCCGCCAGCTTCTGCAGACGCGCCCTCAAAACCTTGTGGTAGTCGCGGCCAAGCGCATAACGGGAAATGTACGCGCGCTCCGGATCCGCGAGCACAGCCATGGGTTCGGCCGCCGCGTCGGGAAAATAATTCATGCGGGCGCTGATCACCCTCAGCGTACCGGGAACCAGATCGGCAGGCCGCGCCCGCTTCATTCCATGGCGCGCCATATAATCCATTTCGCCATGGAAGCCCGCCGCGAGCCAAGCCGCGAGACCGGGCTCGGCCGCGGACAGATCGATGTCGGCGATCGCGACCGAATCAAACCCCATTTCGCCCCCCCAGCGCTTGAGCTGCGAGCACAGCGCAAGCATGTCGGAACCGGATGCGGACAGCCTGGAGTCAATTGGATGATCGAGATTATTCACACCGCGGATGATAGCCGTTGCACATTTACAACGCACCTCGCAAACGAGGCCGAGACCGAGCGAATGGGCGCCGTGCTCGCGGCTGGATTGCACGCCGGCCTTGTGATTTACCTCGTCGGCGACCTCGGCGCGGGCAAGACCACCCTGGTGCGTGGATGCATCCGGGCACTCGGCCACGGCGGCAAAGTCAAGAGTCCGACGTATACATTGGTTGAACCTTATGCCGTTTCTAGATTAGACTTATATCACTTTGATTTTTATCGTTTCAACTCACCAGAAGAATATCTTGACGCCGGACTGGACGAGTACTTCTCGGACACCGGAGTCTGCATGGTGGAATGGCCTGGCAAGGCAGCCCCTTTTGTCGCAAAGCCTGATGTGGAAGTACGCCTTGGCGCAACCGGTTTTGGCCGGCGCTGCCGGGTGTCGGCACTGACGGAGGCTGGACAGCAATGCGTAACCAAGATGAAGTCGGAACTCCTGACACCCCCGCCCCGGCACGCTTGATCGCCCCGGCGGGCATGACGCGCCGCGGGTGGCTCAAGCTCGCCGGCGCGTCGCTCGCAATGCTCGTGAGTCCGGTCGGACTCGCCGCCTCGACCAGCCTGGTTGCAGTGCGCGTATGGCCGGGCTCGGGCTCCACCCGGATCACGCTCGAGAGCGCGTCCGAGGTCAAGTTCAGCCACATGATCGTCAAGGATCCCGAACGGCTCGTGCTCGACCTCGAAGGCATGGAGCTCAACAGCGTCATACAGTCGCTGCCCTCCAAGGTGCTTGCCAGCGATCCGCTGATCAGCCTGATCCGCGCGGGACGCAACCGCCCCGGGGTGGTCAGGGTGGTCGTGGAGCTCAAGGAAGAGATCGATCCGCAGGTATTCACGCTCAAACCGGTCGCGAGCTACGGCCACCGGCTGGTACTCGACCTGGTACCGACCCGCCCTTACGACCCGCTGCTGGCACTGATCGAGAAATCCTCGCCGCTCGAGGCCGCAGGCGGCGACAGTGCGCCGCAGGCAAGCGTGCGCCAGGACGCCGTGCAACGTGGGCAGACAACGTCTGCTGGGCGCGACAATACGCCGGCCAATCGACTGTTCACGGTGGTGCTCGATGCCGGCCACGGTGGCGAAGACCCGGGTGCGATCGGTCGGCGCGGCAGCTACGAAAAGAACGTGACGCTGTCGATCGCGAAGCGGCTGCAAAAGAAGATCGATGCCGAGCCCAATATGCGCGCCGTGCTGACGCGCAACGGCGACTACTTCGTGCCGCTGCAAAAGCGCGTCGCGATCGCGCGCAGGGTGCAGGGCGACTTGTTCGTGTCCATCCATGCCGATGCGTTCGTTCGCCCCGAGGCACACGGCAGTTCGGTCTACGTCTTGTCGGAACGCGGTGCCTCGAGTTCGGCGGCGAAGTGGCTCGCTCAGAAGGAAAACGACGCCGACCTGATTGGCGGGGTCAACCTCGCACGACAGGACGGGCATCTGGCCCGCACCCTGCTCGACCTGTCGCAAACCGCCACCATCAACGACAGCCTCAAGCTCGGCAGCGCCGTGCTCAAGGCGCTCGGCGGGGTCAACCGGCTGCACAAACCCCAAGTCGAGCAGGCCGGATTCGCGGTGCTGCGTGCGCCCGACATCCCGTCGATTCTGGTCGAGACCGCGTTCATCAGCAATCCGGACGAAGAACGCCGCCTGAACGACAACGCCTACCAAGACAAGATGGCCGAAGCCGTGATGCGCGGCATCCGCCAGTACGTGAAAACCAACCCGCCGTCGAACAGGACCACCGTCGCTCGCCTGGGTTAGGCCCGCCCGGCACCACCGCGACACAACGATCAGGCCTGCCCAGCCTCGATCGGCCACGGCCACACCTGAGCGCTACATCCCCATTGCCGCTATAATTAGCGCTTTTTTTGGGCGGTCATGCAGGTTTTTCGGGGAATACCGCGGCGCAGTCTGGAAGCCTCGGTGCTGACTATCGGCAATTTCGACGGCGTTCATCTGGGACACCAGGCACTCTTGCGGATGCTCGTGTCCAAGGCAAGGGGGCTCGGGCTGCCTGCGGTCGTTCTGACCTTCGAGCCCCACCCACGTGAGTATTTCACCCCCTCGGCGGCCCCGGCTCGGCTGGCATCGCTGCGCGAAAAGCTGTTGCTGCTTACCGCCGCAGGTGTTGACCGGGTATACGTTTGCCGCTTCGATGCGCGCCTCGCCGCCGTCAGTGCGGAAGCCTTCATCGACGAGCTGCTGGTCGCCGGCCTCGGAGTACGCCACCTCATCATCGGCGACGATTTCCGCTTTGGATCGCGCCGCCGGGGCGATTTCGAACTGCTGACCGAAGTCGGCGCCCGGCGGGGCTTTGCGGTCGAGGCCATGCCGACCCTCGAGCAGGACACCTTGCGGGTTTCGAGCTCGGCCGTGCGGGCAGCCCTGGCGCAGGGAGACCTGGCGCAGGCGGCACGACTGCTGGGCCGCCCCTACAGCATTGCCGGCCGGGTCGTGAGCGGCCGCAAGCTCGGGCGGACCATCGGCTTTCCGACGGCCAACATTCCGCTCAGACACCGCCGCCCCCCGCTCACAGGCGTATTCGCGGTGAGCGTGGAAGGGCTCGCTGGCACGCAGGTTGCCGGTGTGGCGAACGTCGGCGTGCGACCGACGGTTGCCGACTCGCTGCGGGCGAACCTCGAAGTCCACCTCTTCGACTGGGCCGCGGACTGCTACGGCGCTCACCTGCGCGTGCATTTCCAGCACAAGCTGCGCGACGAGATGCGCTTCGAGTCCCTGAGCCTGCTGACCGAGCAGATCGCGCGCGACGCCGAGGCCGCGCGCACCTGGTTCGCGCATCATCCCATCCCAAATTGAAGCCCAAGGATCACCATGGCTGACTACCGCAAGACGCTGAACCTGACCGACACGCCGTTCCCGATGCGCGGCGACCTCGCCAAGCGGGAGCCAGGCTGGATCGCCCAGTGGCAGCAGAACAAGCTGTACCAGAAGATCCGCAAGGCCTCGGCCGGCCGCCCCAAATTCGTGCTGCACGATGGTCCGCCCTACGCCAATGGCAATCTGCACCTGGGGCACGCGCTGAACAAGATCCTCAAGGACATCATCGTCCGCTCCAAAACCCTTGCCGGCTTCGACGCCCCCTATGTGCCAGGCTGGGATTGCCACGGCCTGCCGATCGAGCACAAGGTCGAAGTCACCCACGGCAAGAACCTGCCCGCCGACAAGGTGCGCGAACTGTGCCGGGCCTACGCGACCGAGCAGATCGGCATCCAGAAAAGCGAGTTCATCCGCCTGGGCGTGCTGGGCGACTGGGACAACCCCTATCTGACGATGAACTTCGCCAACGAAGCCGGCGAGATCCGCGCCCTGGCGGAGATGGTCAAGGCTGGCTACGTGTTCAAGGGCCTGAAGCCGGTGAACTGGTGTTTCGACTGCGGATCGGCGCTGGCCGAGGCCGAGGTGGAGTACGCCGACAAGTCGTCGCCGGCCATCGACGTGGGCTTCCCCTGTGCCGAACCGGAACGCCTCGGCGAGATCTTCGGCGTCGGCACGCTGGCAAAGCCCGCGCTGGCGGTGATCTGGACCACCACGCCGTGGACCATCCCGGCCAACCAGGCACTCAACCTGCATCCGGATCTCGACTATGCACTGGTCGACACCGGCGCCCGCTACCTGGTGCTCGCCCAGGAGCTGGTCGCCGCCTGCCTCGAGCGCTACGGCCTCGCCGGCAGCATCGTCGGCTCGGCCAAGGGCGCGGCGCTGGACCATTTGGTTTTCCGCCATCCCTTCTACGACCGCAGCGCGCCGGTATTCCTCGGCGAGTATGTGACGCTGGACGCCGGCACCGGGGTGGTACATAGCGCACCGGCCTATGGCCTGGAAGACTTTCAGTCCTGCCGCGCCAACGGTATGGCGAGTGACGATATCCTGACCCCGGTGACCGGCGATGGTCATTTCGCATCCGATCTGCCTTTTTTCGGCGGCCTGAACATCTGGAAAGCCAACCCTGCGATCACCGCCAAGCTGCGCGAAGTCGGCTACCTGCTCGCCGAGGCCAAGATCACCCACAGCTACATGCATTGCTGGCGTCACAAGACGCCGCTGATCTACCGCGCCACCGCACAGTGGTTCGTCGGCATGGACAAGCCCGTCGCCGACGGCTCCACACTGCGCGAACGGGCCTTGCGCGGGGTTGAGGCCACGCGTTTCTTCCCCGCCTGGGGCCAGGCGCGCCTGCATGCGATGATCGCCAATCGCCCCGACTGGTGCATCTCGCGCCAGCGCAACTGGGGGGTACCAATCCCGTTTTTCCTGCACAAGGAAAGCGGCGACCTCCACCCGCGCACGGTGGAATTGATGGAGGAGGTCGCCAGGCGCGTCGAGGAGGCCGGCATCGAAGCCTGGTTCAAGCTCGACGCCGCCGAACTGCTCGGCGACGAAGCCGCGCACTACGACAAGATCTCCGACACGCTGGACGTATGGTTCGACTCCGGCACCACCCACTGGCATGTGCTGCGCGGCTCGCACGACGACGGCCATGCCGCCGGCCCGCGCGCCGATCTGTACCTCGAAGGCTCGGACCAGCATCGCGGCTGGTTCCATTCCTCGCTGCTCACCGGCTGCGCGATCGACGGCCATCCGCCCTACAAGGCCTTGCTCACCCATGGCTTCACGGTGGACCAGCAGGGCCGCAAGATGTCGAAATCGCTGGGCAACGTGATCGTGCCACAGGAAGTCTCCGAGAAGATGGGCGCGGAAATCCTGCGCCTGTGGGTGGCCTCCACCGATTACTCGGGGGAGCTTTCGATCAGCAAGGAGATTCTCGAGCGCGTGGTCGAGGTCTATCGCCGCCTGCGCAACACGCTGCGTTTTCTCCTCGCCAACACCTCGGACTTCGACATCGCCCGCGACGGACTACCGGTCGAGGACTGGCTCGAGATCGACCGCTACGCGCTGGCCCTCACCCGCCGCCTGCAGACACAGGTCAGCGGCGACTTCGAACGCTTCGAGTTCCACAAGGTGGTGCAGGCGCTGCAGAACTTCGCCGCGGAAGACCTCGGTGCCTTCTACCTCGACATCCTCAAGGATCGCCTGTACACCACGCAGCCCGGTTCGCGGCCACGCCGGGCGGCGCAGTCGGCCCTGTGGCACATCACCCAAACAGTAACGCGCCTGATGGCACCGATTCTCAGCTTTACCGCGGAAGAAATCTGGACACTTCTCTCGGGCAAGACCGACGACAGCGTGATGCTGCACACTTGGCATGTGCTTCCGCAGGCCTCCGGCGAAGAGCGCTTGCTCGCGCGCTGGGGCCTGGTCCGCGAAGTCCGGGCAGAGGTGCAGAAGGTGCTGGAGAGCCTGCGCAGCGCAGGCAAGGTCGGCTCGTCGCTACAGGCCGAAGTGTCGATCCGCGCCACCGGCGCCCGCCATGAAGCACTGGCCAGCCTCGGCGATGATCTGCGATTCGTCATGATCACCTCGGCCGCTGATCTCGTGCAGGTCGACAGCGACGACCAGGCCGGTGTCGAGGCGGCGGCCTCTGTACACCAGAAATGCGAACGCTGCTGGCACTATCGCGCAGAGGTTGGAACGGATGCGGTGCATCCTGGTCTATGCGGGCGCTGCAACACCAATCTTCACGGCGCAGGAGAAACCCGTACCCATGCCTGATCTCGCAGTCATTCCACATGTTGTCCAGCCTGCGGGTCGATTCGAATGAGTTGGCGCCTGGCTGGCTGGCTCTCCTTGTCCGTGCTCGTCGCGGCGCTCGATCAGTTCACGAAGTGGCTGGCGCTCACCGGTCTCGCACATGGCGAGGCAATCACGCTGACGCCCTTCTTCAAGCTGGTACTGGTGTTCAATCCGGGGGCGGCATTCAGCTTTCTGGCCGACCATTCCGGATGGCAACGCTGGTTCTTCGTCATTCTTGCGGTGGTGGTATGCGGCTGGCTCGCCGCATTGTTGCGCCATCACCAGCATGAACGAGCACTGCCGACCGCCTTCGCCCTGATCATCGGGGGTGCGATCGGCAACGTGCTCGACCGCCTCGTTCATGGTGCTGTCGTAGACTTTCTGTACTTTCACTACGATCGTTTCGGCTGGCCCGCCTTCAATCTGGCCGACTCGGCGATCACGGTGGGCGTCGCCCTGATGCTGTGGACCCAGCTCAGGCCCACACCCACCGCATCTTCCCTGGAGAAAACATCTTGACCCAGATCGTCCAACCCGACAGCCTGGTGACGCTGCACTACCGCATCGCGCTGGAGAACGGCCAGCCGCTGATCAACACTTTCGAAGGCAAGCCGGCTACCCTGCAACTCGGCGTGGGCGAGATCCTGCCCTCGCTGGAGCGCCTGCTGGTCGGTGTCGACGTCGGTCTGCGCCGCAGTTTCGCGCTCGAACCCGGCGAGGCGTTCGGGCCACACCGCGCGGAACTGGTGGAACGGGTACGCCGCGAACACATGCCTGACGAGGAGATCGAGGCGCTCTCGATCATGGAGTTCACCGCGCCGGACGGATCGCGGTATTCCGGACTCGTCCGCGAAATCGACGACAAATCCGCACTGATCGACTTCAATCACCCGCTCGCCGGCAAGACGATCAATTTCGAATTCGAGATCATCGGAATCAACTGAGTCCCGACGCAACCGTCACAGTGAGTAAGACCATGAGCGACAACGAAATCCTGCTCGCGACGCCGCGCGGGTTCTGCGCCGGTGTGGAACGCGCCATCGAGATCGTCGAAAGGGCGCTGAAGCTTTTTGGCGCACCGATATACGTCCGTCACGAAGTGGTGCACAACAAGTTCGTGGTCGACGACCTGCGCAGCAAGGGCGCCGTATTCGTCGAAGAGCTTGCCGAAGTCCCCGACGGCAACACCGTCATCTTCAGCGCGCACGGTGTGCCGCTGGCGGTTCGCGCGGAAGCGGAGCAACGCGGGTTGCGCGTTTTCGACGCCACCTGCCCGCTGGTGACGAAGGTGCATATCGAAGTGACCCGCATGCGTGAGCAGGGGCGCGAGATCGTGATGATCGGTCACAAGGGGCACCCCGAGGTCGAAGGCACCATGGGCCAGATCGACAGCGGAATCCACCTCGTGGAAACCACCGCAGACGTCGCCGGGCTTAGCGTCGCGGATCCGGAAAAACTGGCCTTCGTGACCCAGACCACGCTCTCGATGGATGACGCGGCCAGCATCATCGCGGCCCTGCGTGAGCGCTTCCCGGGCATCACCGGCCCACGCAAGGACGACATCTGCTACGCGACTCAAAACCGGCAGGACGCGGTCAAGTTCATGACGCCCAAAGTGGATGCGGTTCTGGTCGTTGGATCGAACAACAGCTCCAATTCCAACCGCCTGCGTGAGGTAGCCGAGCTGCGCGGCGTCCCCGCGTGGCTGGTCGACAACGCGGACGCCATCGATCCGGCCTGGATCGCCGGGAAACGCAAGGTCGGTGTGACCGCCGGCGCCTCGGCCCCCGAGGTGCTGGTGAGTGCCGTGATCGCAAGACTCGGGGAACTGGGCGCCGGGCCGGTGCGGACGCTCGAAGGCGTGCCGGAGAAAGTGACGTTTCCGCTCCCCAAGGAGCTTCAGTAACGGACCACACCGGGTTGCGGTGCCCCGGGCACCGCAACCCCCGCCGGATCGGCACCGGCCCTCAGGCCGGATTCAGCCGGTCACGCCCCCATCACTCGGCGGTAGAACTCGTGGAAGTGCTGCATGCCGTCTTCGAACGGTGACTGGTAAGGCCCCACCTCGTTGCGCCCCTCGCGATAGAGTGCAAACCGCCCTCGGTCCATCCGCTCGGCGATCTCGTCGTCTTCGATGGCCGTTTCCATGTAGGCGGCCTGCTCGGCCTCGACGAACTCGCGTTCGAA
This sequence comes from Rhodocyclaceae bacterium UBA2346, assembly GCA_002344625.1. Taxonomy (GTDB): domain Bacteria; phylum Pseudomonadota; class Gammaproteobacteria; order Burkholderiales; family Rhodocyclaceae; genus UBA2357. The sequence goes on from DDUE01000031.1 coordinate 40,868, forward strand.
CTCGACGATCTCTTCCGGGTAGTAGAACTCCACCACGTTGATGGTCTTGTTCACCGATTCGGGAATCAACGAACTCACCACCAGCACGTGCGGATACCATTCGATCATCACGTTGGGATAGTAGGTGAGCCAGATCGCGCCATGCGGGGGCGGCTGATCACCATAGAGCGCAAGCACCGCCTCGTGCCACTTGCCATACGCAGCCGATCCCGGCTTGGCCAGCGATGTGATGCCCACCCGCTGCACCGAATACCATTCGCCGAACTGCCACGAAAGGTCATCGCAGGTCACGAATTGCCCCAAGCCGGGGTGAAACGGAACCACGTGATAGTCCTCGAGGTACACCTCGATGAAGGTCTTCCAGTTGTAGTTGCAGGCATGGATCTCGACACGGTCGAGCTTGTAGCCGGAGAAATCGAAGTCCGACGCGACCGCCATGCCGGCAAGATCCGCAGCAGCGCTTCGCGGCCCCTTGAACAGCAGTCCGTTCCAGTTTTCCAGCTCGGTGCGCTTGAGATTCAGGCACGGCTTCTCGGCGAAATGCGGCGCACCGAGCAGTTCGCCATCCGAGTTGTACGTCCAGCGATGGATCGGACACACGATGTTCTCGGCACGACCCGCTCCCTCGAGCATGATCGCCTGCCGATGCCTGCAGATGTTCGACATCTGCCGCACCCCTTCGGACGTTCTGAACAGCAGACTGGCGTGATCGAGCCACTCGAGGCTGCGATACATGCCGGGTTCGGGCACCATCAACTCGTGGCCGGCGTACCCCGCCGAATAATCGAAAAGGAGTTGCTTCTCCTTCTCGAAAATCTTTTCATCGAAGTATGCGGAAACCGGAAGCTGAGACAGCCCCGGGGCCACGTGAGCCGTGGAAGCGATGTCGGACAAACCCGAACCTCCTAATTAACTACACCAAGAAATTCCGGTAAAGGACCGCGAATTCTAAGCCAATAGCCGTTTGACCGCCAGACGCCGATCGGTTATTTTCAAGAACTTTCCCAACACACAAAGCCGCATGAGCAAGTCAGCCGCCACACCCAAATCATTCGAGTCGGCACTGAACGAACTTGAGGGCATCGTAGAGCAACTGGAAGGGAACGCTGTGTCGCTGGAGCAGGCCCTCGAGCACTATCATCGTGGCGTCGGCCTGTTGAAGTACTGTCAGGAAACCCTGAACAAGGCCGACGAAAAGGTCCGGATCCTTGAACAAGGCTCGCTGCTGCCGCTGCCCAATACCGAACCGCGGGGATGAAAGCCGATGAACGACGTTGATTTTCCGGCATGGATGGGCCAGATGCAGCGACGCACCGAAGCAGCGCTCGCGCGCCACCTGCCACGTGCCGACGTCCTCCCGGAACAGCTGCATGAAGCCATGAGATACGCCACGCTGGGCGGCGGCAAGCGCGTACGTGCGCTGCTGGCCCATGCCGCCGGCGCCGTCACGGATGCGGCGCCCGACCGGGTCGACGTCGTGGCGAGCGCGGTCGAGCTCATTCATGCCTACTCGCTGGTGCATGACGACATGCCCTGCATGGACAACGATGTTCTGCGTCGGGGCAAGCCCACCGCGCACGTCCGTTTCGGCGAAGCCACCGCCTTGCTGGCGGGCGATGCCTTGCAGACACTGGCCTTTCAACTGCTCGCCGAGAACCGCGTCTCCGAAAACCCGCACGACCAACTCGCGATGATCGCCCTGCTGGCCTCGGCAAGTGGGTCGCGCGGCATGGCTGGCGGTCAGGCCATCGACCTCGCCTCGGTCGGTTGCCAGATTGCCCTGGAGGCCCTCGAGTTGATGCACATCCACAAGACCGGCGCCCTGATCCGGGCCGCCATCGTGCTCGGCGCACGCTGCGGCGGACGGGTCGAGCAAGACATGCTGACCCGTCTGGATCACTTCGGGAAACTCGTCGGCCTGCTGTTCCAGGTCGTCGATGACATTCTGGACCTTCAGTCGGATACCGCGACGCTCGGCAAAACGGCCGGCAAGGATGCCAACGCCGACAAGCCGACCTACGTATCGCTGCTCGGCCTGAGCGGCGCACGCCAACTTGCCGCCGATCTGCTGGAACAAGCGCGATCGCCCCTCATTCCCCTCGGCCGCCAGGCCCGTCGCCTGGACGAGCTAGCCTCCTTTATCGTCGCCCGCAAGTACTGACTTCGGCGATCGTCGGATCGACTCATGCCCGCTTACCCACTTTTAGAACGTATCAACCATCCGAGCGAACTGCGTACGCTCGAACGCAGGGATCTGATAGCGCTCGCGCATGAACTGCGTGCCTTTCTCATCGAATCGGTGTCGCGCTCGGGAGGACATCTCTCTTCCAACCTGGGGACGGTCGAGTTGAGCATCGCCCTGCACTACGTGTTCGACACCCCCGAAGACCGCATCGTCTGGGACGTGGGTCATCAGACCTATGGCCACAAGGTACTTACCGGTCGCCGTGCTCAAATGGCCAATCTAAGGCATTTCGGCGGCATTTCCGGCTTCCCCCGGAGACAGGAAAGCGAGTACGACACCTTCGGCACCGCGCACTCCTCCACCTCGATCTCCGCGGCACTCGGCATGGCCGTCGCCGCGCGCGACAAAGGCGAGGAACGCTGCGCCATTGCCGTGATCGGCGACGGCGCGATGTCGGCCGGGATGGCTTTCGAAGCCCTCAACAATGCCGGGGACATGCAAGGCATCAAGCTGCTGGTCATCCTCAACGACAACGAAATGTCGATCTCCCCGCCGGTTGGCGCGCTGACCAAGATTCTTGCGCGCATGCTTTCCGGCTCAACCTTCAACGCCGCAAGGCGCGCCGGCAAGAACGTGCTCGGTATCGCGCCACCGATGCTCGATTTCGCACGCAAGGTCGAGGAACATGTAAAAGGCCTGATCAGCCCGGGAACCCTGTTCGAAGAGTTCGGCTTCCACTATTACGGCCCGATTGACGGGCATGACCTGGATGCCTTGATCCCCACGTTGCAGAATCTCAGGCGGCTCGATGGCCCTCAGTTCCTGCATGTCGTGACACGCAAAGGCCAGGGTTACAAGCTGGCTGAGGCCGATCCGATTCTGTATCACGGTGTCTCGAAATTCGATCACACCTCCGGGATACAGGCTGCCAAAGCACCAGGGAAACTATCCTACACCCAGGTCTTCGGCGACTGGCTGTGTGACATCGCCGCGAAGGATCCGCGCGTGGTCGGAATTACGCCCGCGATGCGCGAGGGCTCCGGCATGGTACGTTTCGCCGAGTGCTTTCCCGACCGCTACCACGATGTCGGGATCGCCGAGCAACATGCACTGACTTTCGCAGCCGGTCTGGCCTGTGAGGGCATGAAACCTGTCGTCGCCATCTACTCGACGTTTTTGCAGCGCGCCTACGATCAACTGATCCACGACATCGCACTGCAGAACCTGCCGGTCGTGCTTGCAATCGACCGCGCCGGACTGGTTGGGGCGGACGGGGCGACCCATCACGGCGCTTTCGACATCTCGTTCCTCGCCTGCATCCCCAACCTGGTGATCATGTGCCCAGCGGACGAGAACGAATGCCGGCAGATGCTATATACGGCGTACCTCCATGACGGCCCCACGGCGGTGCGCTATCCCCGGGGCAGCGGCCCACTCGTCACCCCCAGGGACGAGATGTCGGCCCTGCCTGTCGGCAAGGCGGTGCTCGAACGGACTGGCAAGACGATCGCGCTCCTGTCTTTTGGAGGGTTTCTGGCAAACGCCCTTGAAGTGGGTGAGACATTGGACGCGACGGTGATCAACATGCGTTTCGTGAAGCCGCTCGACACCGACATCGTGCTAAGACTGGCCGAAACCCACGATCTACTGGTCACGCTGGAGGAGAATGCACTCATCGGCGGCGCGGGGTCTGAAGTTTCACGAACCATCGAAGGCTTGGCAAAACGCCCGCAGCTGTTGCGGCTCGGCCTTCCGGACTGTTTCATCGACCATGGCGACCAAGCTCAGTTGCTAGCGAGCGTAGGCCTGGACACGGCAGGCATTCTCGCTTCGATAAAATTGCGTATCGAGACGAATAGTTGAGCATTTTTGTCGGCTTTGCTAGCATCGGGGGAAAATCGTCTGGAAAACCCATGAGCACCGCGCGTAATACTTCGATTCCCGATGTACAGAACACCGCCGATGTCCGGCAGATCGCAATCGACAAGGTTGGCATCAAAGCGATTCGCCACCCCATCAAAGTGATCGACAAGAATGGTGGAGCGCAACATACGGTCGCGGTGTTCAACATGTACGTGGGCCTGCCGCACAATTTCAAAGGGACACACATGTCCCGTTTCGTCGAAATTCTCAACAGTACCGAGCGCGAGTTATCGGTGGAGTCTTTCGAACCGATGCTGCGCGAGATGGTTGCCCGTCTCGAGGCGGCAACGGGTCACATCGAGATGACCTTCCCTTACTTCGTAAACAAGGCCGCCCCCATTTCCGGGGTCAGGAGCCTCATAGACTATGCAGTCACTTTCATCGGTGAAATTCGACCCGATGGCAACTACCAGTTCACGATGAGGATCGTGGTGCCGGTTACCAGTCTGTGCCCCTGTTCGAAGAAGATCTCGGACTACGGCGCGCATAACCAGCGCTCACACGTCACCGTCACCGTCGTGCTCAGTGACCACATGTGGATCGAGGACCTTGTCACACTGATCGAGCAACAGGCATCCTGCGAACTGTTCGGTCTGCTAAAGCGCCCTGACGAGAAATACGTCACCGAACGCGCATACGACAATCCGAAATTCGTCGAAGACATGGTTCGCGATGTTGCCGGCGAACTCAATGCCGAAGAGCGGATCAGTGCGTATTGCGTCGAATCGGAAAACTTCGAATCGATTCACAATCACTCCGCGTACGCACTGATCGAACGAGACAAACGCCTAGTCAGTCGGCAGGGCTGATTACGCTCTCGTCGGCACGAGAATCTCTGCCTGCCCGTCCAGCACAACCTTTCCCGCCACTGTACACACCGTTTCGAACAGGGCACGCCGTTTTTCGGGCACAAGTTCCTTGACCGTGACTCGCGCAACCACGGTATCACCGATTTTGACCGGTGCCTTGAACTTCAAGGACTGTGAAAGATAGATGCAGCCCGGACCAGGAAGCTTGGTTCCAAAAACGGTCGAGATGTAACTGGCAGAAAGCATGCCGTGGGCTATCCGCCCGCCGAACATCGACGCAGCCCCGAATTCACCATCGAGATGCACCGGATTCGTGTCGCCTGATACGCCGGCGAACATCAGAATGTCGGCCTCGGAAACCGTCCTGGCGACCGCGGCGGTCATGCCGACGGTCAGTTCTTCAAACTGGTAGCCGTAAAACTCACTGAAATCACGATCCATACGATTCTCCGTTGTGCATTGATGAATGGCCTCGCCGCACGACGAACTCACAGACAGAAGCGATCGCCTGGGCTTGGCACCGCCTAGCGGCAGTGCACCATTTATAACATGGCGGCCGCACTGGGTGTCAGCGATCTGGTTGCAAGGAGCACGTTGGGTAACGTAGACGTGTAGACA
>DDUE01000079.1:0-146 GCA_002344625.1 Rhodocyclaceae bacterium UBA2346
CGGACTTCGATCCTGCCGGCGCAGGACGGCGAGGCGTGGCGGGCGCGCTTCGACGCGCTCATGGCGCGCCTGCCCGAGGCGCCACGCATCATGCACGCCGGCGATGCGGCCGGAGACAATCCCTACGAGCGCTGCAACCGCTGGAT
>DDUE01000079.1:497-651 GCA_002344625.1 Rhodocyclaceae bacterium UBA2346
CGACGGCCCCGGCGGCACGGCCTCGATGTGCGCCGAGGTCGAGCGCCGGGGCGGGCGGCTCGACTGGATCGATATCCGCAAACTCTAGCCGCCCGCTCGGCCCCGTGGCCTTGCTACGCGGCGCTCGAAAGCTTCAGCCCGGCAATCCCCGCCA
>DDUE01000079.1:1000-1121 GCA_002344625.1 Rhodocyclaceae bacterium UBA2346
GACCGCGCCGATGCCGACCCACACGCCATAGGCAGTGCCGAGCGGCAGCGTACGTAGTGCCGCACTGAGAAGGTAGAAGCTGATCCCCATCGCCGCCACGGTGATGATCGACGGCGTGAGC
>DDUE01000079.1:1484-8539 GCA_002344625.1 Rhodocyclaceae bacterium UBA2346
GCCGTCCCCACGGTTGAATTTGAACATCGGGGTCGTCCCCGACGCGGGTTGCGCTGCCTGCCTTGCGACCGGCCGGCGTATTGTACCTCGTCCATCGGCACGCCGGCCGCCGCCGGCTACTCGCGCGGCAGTTCGCGTATTTCCACCGTGCCGCCCGCTTCATAGACCGGATTGCCGATCAGGAAGCGCCGGGCTTCGTCGATGTTCGCCGCCCGCACGCGAATGAAGCCGGTCAGCTCGCTCGTCGCCGCACCGGGCTGCCCCGTCTTCCTTGCCCGCACACCCGCTCCGATCGAGCTTCCGCCGTCGAAGCGGCCGCTCTCGCGCAGGCTGGCGATGTAACGGCCCCAGTGTTCGCCGTCCCGGGCCAGGCTGGCGTCGGTGGCGTCGTTCAGCATGAAGAGAATGTATTCGTTCATGGTGCGTATCGAGTCGTGATGTGGTGAAGTTCGTGCGGGCGCGAGTGTGTAGGACTCACACCGATAGCATGGTTCGCAACGGTGAGCTGAGGGCGATGAAGCCGAGAATGTTTGCGATCACGGTTGCCCAAAACTTGGCTCGGAAAGAGGCCTTGTTGGATTTGTGGCGCAAGACCTGCTGGGCGACGATTGCACCGGGCCAGCCCCCGATGAGTCCCAACCCCAACAGAGTGTCTTCACGGACGCACCAGCGGCCGGCTGTGGCAGCCGATTTATCTATGGCGTATACGCCGAAGCACAGCACACTCGCGCCGAGATAGAGACCCGCGACCCAATCCGGAACCGTCCAGAGAAAAGAAGCCGCGGCGAAGAGAGCAAGAAACGCCGGAATCGCGAACAGGGTCGCCGTGCCCCATTGCGCCGGATTGTCGTTCCGCCTTTTGGCCTCCTGGCGCTTGGGTCTGACCACCTCGACATGCTTTGCCCGCTTCTTTCCATCCGAGGTCATTTCGACCTCAAAAGTCACGCGCTGACCAATCTCGGGTCGCCCGGCGCGTGAGGTGAAAGCCTTGATGTGTACAAAGATCTCCTGGCCTCCGTGCACAGGTTCGATGAAGCCAAAGCCTCGGTCGTCGTTCCAGGTTTTTACGGCGCCTTCGATTCGCATGATGAGTGATCGAGTTCAAACTTAGGGTTATGTGCCAAGCCGTGGTGGCGCTGGCCGGTACCGGGTGGGGCGGCTACAGCGTTTCGATTGGCGCTGTCGGTGGCCGCGTGGGGCTCGACCGCGAACGGACATAGCCGGCGATATCCGCAATGGCGTGATCGGCTTCGGGGATGAGCGGTGCGAAACAGTGAAATACATGCCACATGCGATCCCAGATTTTCAACGTGACGTCTACGCCGGCCGCCTTTGCCCGCTCGGCGAGGCGTGTGGAGTCGCTCAGCAGTATCTCGTCGGATCCCACGTGGATCAAGGTTGCCGGCAGACCATGCAAATCGGCGTATAGCGGCGAGATCAGAGGATGCCGAGGATCGTTGCCTCCGATGTAGTGAGCACCCAATGCGAGCGCGTCGGCTGTCACCCAGGGGTCGAGCTTCGCTTTCGTCGTTAACGATTCGCCCGTTCCGGCCAGGTCCGTCCAGGGCGAGAGGCAGATGGCCATGGCCGGCAGCGGTGCGCCGGCATCCCGCAACGAGACCAGGGTCGATAACACCAGCCCTCCGCCCGCAGAGTCTCCGGCGACGATGAGGTCGGCCGGCGCGAATCCCTGATTCATCAGCCATTGATAGGCATCCAGCGAATCCTCCAGCGCGGCCGGGTGGGGATGTTCCGGGGCCAATCGATAATCGATGACCAGCACGCGTACGTCGCATGCCTTGGCCAGTCGGGCTGCAAGGGCGCGATGAGTCGCGCACGACCCCATGACGTAACCGCCGCCGTGAAGATAAAGCATCGCCTTGTCGCGAGGTGCCCGAGCCGGCTCCAGCCACTCCGCGCGGACACGCCCCGCCTGTACCGGTGTAACGACCACGCCCTTCGGCATCGTGGCCATGCGAGCGCTCTTCTCGGTCTTCGCCCGCAGCGCGTCCAGCGACAAATTCCAGTTGGTTGACGACTTCAGGACGGCGCGCCATATGTGGCTGCGAATGCTCGGCATTTTCTATCTCAGAATTGGCGATGATTCGGCATTATGGCAAGCCGGCTACCCATTGAGCCAGTGAGAGCAAAGTACGCAGCGTCCAGCGACCGAAGGGAGCGAGGTCGAGCACCATGTTGGAACCGGTTGGCCGATGTGCACGGGTTTTATAACTTTGATTATTTGCACCATTGCTTTTCGCACGGGATGCCGTCGTTGTTTCCATCCATCTTGACCCCAGGGCAATTTTGCAAGAAAAAAGTCGCTTCTTGGCAGGATGTCATTTGGGAGCAGTGTGTTCGGCCATCGCACTTGAACTGTCGTGAAGGGATTGTTTCTGGAATGGGGCTGCGCGGACGTGTGGGTTCGGCGGAGACCTGGGCACTCGCCAAGGTGGCGTGCTGGTTTTGATACCTTGCGTAGCCCTGCCAACCGATAGTGGCAAGGATTGCGATAAGAATGAGTTTTTTCATAAATCGATAGGGTCGAAAGTTCTAACGCCTGAGTTAGCGGTCAAAGCATTGCGGCCAAAGTTGCCATAAACGGTGCTGAGACGGTCATGTGGTCTGCCGCAAATGCCATGAACTGCTGGTAGGCCTGAGTGAATCCGCTGGTGCCGTGTGCAGCCTCCATGCTTTCAACCGCCTGTATGAGGGGTTGCTTATCCTCAATTCCTGACGCATGAATCGCCTCTCTTATATCGAAAAATACAGCCGTGCTGCCCTTGATCGTCTGCGAGACGTTGCTCGATCCGATCGAAACATTGCTTCCAGTTACGTTTCCGATTGAAACGCTCGGCGTATCCTTTTCAATAGGCAATCCATTCTCCTTTTTGTAAAGATTTGACTCTTTCAGAAGGTATAGCGTTTGACGAACAACATTCGCGAGCGTTTGCTGCTCCTTGAACAGAGCAACCATCTGATTGAAAGCCCAACAGTTCAATCCTAGCTCTTCATGAATCCGCTGCGCCTGCTCCACAACTGGGTCAAGATCTGAATAGACCCAGCTTCCCTTGAATCTCTCGATGATGCTCGTAAGCGTTGGGTAGCGGGTGACATCGTAGTTCACGGCCAGCAAAGCATCCGCCATGAAACCAGCCATATCACGCCCGTCGCAATAGATGTGCTCGACTTTGGCCTGTTTCAGGCCGTCCTCAATCTGAGGAATATTGCGACCCCAGTCTTCCTTGTTCTTCAGGTGCGACCAATCCCGGTCCTTAGTCCGAAATGCCTCACCAATAGCCAAAAGCCGCGATATTTGCGCCTCGACTTCCCTCAAGTCTGCTCGGACGTTGCTCATGCCACGATTACCTTTCCCTTGACCGCTAACGTTTGACATGAGAGGCTCGCCCCGGCTTGCCGGGGCGAGTCCTATCGATGGAAGGGTTGGGCCCCATGTGCGAACTACTCTGCTTTGGATGGCCCGTCTGTCGTCATTCTCCTCCCAAGCTTTCCGACGTGAGATATGCCTTCTTTGGCGACTTCTAAAAACTTGTCTTTCAACTCCGGTACGACAGTAATTGCCTTCTGAAATGCTTCGGAGCTCACCAGCTCGTGCCACGGGCCTCCGTGATCGGTACTGCCGACAAGTCGTAAGGGGGCCTCCTCCAGGCGGGTAAGAGCCGACGCAAAAAGACGAGCCTCGAGCGCCTCATCAATGCGAGCCGCTTCGCGCTTGTATCCTTCATACGCTTTTGCGACCGATGCTTTGAATCCGTAATCTTCGGCGAGCTTGAAGCGTTGGCCGATTTGCTTTGTTGCAAGCCAAGCAAACCACAGCGGTGCACCGACGCTGAGTGCAGAGAGTGCGATGTGCATCCAAATGACGCCCCAATGCGGGTCTTTGTCTGCGATAGCCGATGACAGTAATTCGACGCGATGCGATCCAAGGTAGGCACCGATCGCCAACGCGCTGAGTAAGCCGAATACCCACACCCACATTGACCAGCCGAGTCGCGTGGCGCGTTGGTCAAATGCTGCTGCGAGGCCCTTTGTGGTGGTAATTCGATAGGCTTCTTCGCACTGCTGAACCAGCTTGTCGGCCTCCACCTGTCGACTAGTGATTTGCGTTACTGCCAAAGCTGCATTCTTGTGGCGTTCGTCAATTTTTCCGTAGAGCTCGGCGGACTCAGTCGATAGGCGGTTGATTGTGTTACGCGCCTCTTTAAGGCTCTGCATATCTGTTGGGAGAGATTCAGCCGCGTCGGTGGCGTCTTGGATTTGCCTGATCTGTTCTTGCAAGCGATCCTTGTTCGGCACCAATTCGTCGATATCGGCTTGAATTCCTCTTAGACGACGAGCCAAAGGTGCGGGCATGGTTTTGTTGTCTTGTAGCGTTTGCCAGCCAAAGATTGGGTCTAAGAGATCGGACAGCCAATCCAAGGTTTCCGTCAGGGCTTGGAGCGCCTGATGAGCGTTGCCATTAAATATGTGCGGAACGGTTGTCGGATGCAGAAGTTGAAGCCTACGAGGAACATCTTGCAGCCGTGCCAACAACTGGGCGTCTATCTCATTGACATTGGCCGATCGAATCTTGGAGGCCAGCTCTACTGGCTTTGCGGCGACATCGTGCCTTGTGATGGCTGGATGGTGCCAGCCGTAAACCTCTGCGAGCGTTCTATCGTCCGTCCACGATCTCAGAATCAAATTCGAAAGCGTTTCGAGTGATTCGCAGACGTCATCAAGTGCCTCGTGCATAGGGCATCCCTCCGATTTGTTATGGACAAAAGTATGAGGCTCAACTTGTTATATCCGGCAAAATTGACTGATATTCCGGAGTTTTTCGGATATTCCATCTTGGCAAGGCTAATCGCGTTTGTCATCACATTCAAGCACGTCGCACGCCGGACTGTGCATTTGTGCTGGATATCCACCTTGTTTTATCGGCTCGGTGGGTGCGCATGTTTCCGGGCAGCATGCTTGTATGGTCGGGGCGGTTCAGGCCGCCCGTGGCCTCTGTCGATGGATCGCTTCAACAGTGCAGCCATGGTGCTCGATCAACTGCGCGAGCGGCCTGGCTATCCCGCTTTTAAGTACCGCGAAGCGCGCCGTTGGGGGTGTCAGGCCGGGATGTTGCCGGTCAGCCACGCGGCTGCGGCGCAGCCGGCTACGACCAGCCAGGGCGGGAGCTTCCAGGCGGTCAGCGCCACCAGCGCGACGAGGGCGAGCCCGAAGTCCGGCGGGCCCAGAATCGCACTGGTCCAGATCGGATCGTAGAGCGCGGCGAGCAACAGCCCCACCACCGCCGCATTCACCCCGGCCAACGCCGCCTGGGCGCGTGTGCTGCGTCGCAACTGCTCCCAGAACGGCACGGTGCCGAGCACCAGCAGCAGCGACGGCAAGAAGATCGCGATCAGGCAGATCAGGCCGCCGAGCCAGCCGCTCGGGCCGCTGCTCATCGACGCGCCGAGAAAGGCGGCAAAGCTGAACAAGGGGCCGGGCACGGCCTGCGCCGCGCCGTAGCCGGCGAGGAAGGCCTCGCTGGCGACCCAGCCGGATGGCACGACCTCGGCCTGCAGCAGCGGCAGCACCACATGCCCGCCACCGAACACCAGCGCGCCGGCACGGTAGAAGGCGTCGACCTGGGCAAGTGCCGGATTGGGCCATGCCTGCGTGAGTAGGGGCAGCGCCGCCAGCAGCGCGAAGAACAGCCCCAGCCACATCGAGGCGGCCCGCCGGCCGACCGTGATCGGCAGCCGTTCGTGCGCGCCCGCGGCGGCAGGCTTGAACAACATCAGGCCGAGCGCCGCGCCTGCCGCGATGACGCCCACTTGCGCGGTGATGGTCGGCCACAGCAACACCACGCAGGCGGTCGCCGCCATGAGGGTGATGCGCGCGCGATCGGGGCAGAGCGTGCGCGCCATGCCCCACACCGCCTGGGCCACCACGGCCACCGCGGCGACCTTCAGCCCGTGCAGCAGCCCCGCCGCCATGCCGTCGCCGTAACGGGCGATGCCCAGCGCGAACACGATCAACACGATCGCAGAGGGCAGGGTGAAGCCGGCCCAGGCGGCCAGCGCGCCGCGATAGCCGGCGCGCGACAGGCCGAGCGCCATCCCGACCTGGCTGCTGGCCGGCCCGGGCAGAAACTGGCACAGCGCGATCAGGTCGCCATAGCTGTGCTCGGACAGCCAGCGCCGGCGCACGACGAATTCGTCGCGGAAGAACCCCAGATGCGCAACCGGTCCGCCGAACGAGGTCAGCCCCAGGCGCAGGAACACCATAAAAACCGACCATGGGTTGTGGTCCTCGACCTGTTCGACGTTCATGTTGGGCCTCGGCGCGGGATCAAGGCGACATGATAGACGACCCGAGCTTGCGCAATTTCACGACAAAGGCGTCAGAATAGGCACGCTCGGGCGAGGCGTTCGCCGTCGGCCCGGCGTGCGGACGTGTCGTGGATGCGGGCCGGGTTCGAAGCGCGTGACTTGATGGTTGATGGAGGTGTCTGGATGCGGAAGCTTGCCTTTTTCGTTGCGGGGCTGATGGTGGCTGCGGCGCTGCCCGCGCTTGCCCAGCCCCGTCCGCCGGTTCCGGCGGTGGTGCTGGATCACATCAACGATCTCGATGGACGTTGCAGCGCGGCCGGGGGGCGCCCGGGCACCGGTCGCCATGTGTTCGCCCAGGATTTCACCGGCGACGGCCGGCTCGACTACCTGGTTTCCGAGGGCGACTACGATTGCAGTGGCCGGCCCGGGCTGTTTCGGTCCGATGGTGTCGCGCGGGTCGACATCTATGTGACCGACGAACGCAACGCGGCGCGGCGCGTTTATTCCGACCGGCTGATCGCCTACCGCCTGCTCGCGGGCCAACCGGTTGCCGTGCAGATCGCGCGCCGTGGCGCGGCATGTGGCCCGGGCAGCACGCCGACCATGCAATGTGCCGCGCAACTCGCGTGGAACGGCGCGGGTTTTGGCGAAGCGCTGTCGGTGAGCGATGCTTCGGCCGCGGCGGCGCAGCCCCCGGCTCCGGCGGCATCGACGGCAGATCGGAAGAGC
>DDUE01000002.1:0-141 GCA_002344625.1 Rhodocyclaceae bacterium UBA2346
CTGCCATCGGACCGCGCGCCTTCGAAGTGGGTGACGAAGTGAGGGCGTCGTTCTTGGCGACGGATGCGGCGGCGAACAGCGCGTTCGTCGCGACCGGAGTGCCGGGAAAGTGGATGGCCGACCTGTTCACGCTCGCGCGCC
>DDUE01000002.1:420-8590 GCA_002344625.1 Rhodocyclaceae bacterium UBA2346
AGACTGTTGCGCGCAGGGGTCGGGTTCGTCGGCGGGGGCGGGCTGTGTACCCACACCCACCATCTGCGCTTTTATTCCTATCGCCGTGAGGGCGTGACCGGGCGGTTTGCGTCGCTGATCTGGCTGGAGGGCGAGTCCGGGGAGCGATCGGTGTGGCACAAAATGTGACCCATCCGGGAGACGTCCCGAACGATGCCTATTGATGGCGATCCGTTTCGGAACTATCGTTCGAGGCCGCGCCTGCTTCCGCTTCGCGCCTTGCCTTGTTCCGACGTCTTGCGGGCGTGCCGAAAAGCCAGAGAAAGAGTGCCAGTGGGCAAAGACCCCAGAAAATGAAGGTGACCAGGCCGCCGAGTACGGTCGTATCCGAAACCGACACGATAACGACAACATAGAGCCAGGCGATTGCAATCAGGTACATCGGTGGATTGTACCGTTCCGCCCGGTGTATCCGGTGAGCCAAAGCGTGGCATGATTCGGGCAGCGCAGTTTGCAGACTGAAGTGCAGAGTCCTCAAGGAGGAGGAATGTCGGATTCCAACGATATCAAAGCTGGCGCCGCGATGGACGGGGTGCTGCAGTTTGGCCAGGCGATGGCCAAGAATTTTTTCGAGATGATGGCCAAACAGCAGGCGGTGATCCAGGACAGCAGCGGAACGCCGCTGCCGCAACTGCCCATGCCCGAGCCCGAAGTGCTCAACGAACTTCAGCAGGAGTTCGCACGCCAGCACGCCGCCTTGTGGGGTTCGGTGCTGCAGCGCAAGCCGGGCGAGAGCGCCGATCCCCTGATCAAACCCGAACCCGGTGACCGCCGCTTCGCTTCGCAGGCCTGGCAGGAAAGTCCGTTCTACGACTACATGCGTCAGGCGTATCTGCTCAATGCCGGATATCTGAGCAAGATTTCCGATGCGCTGCCGATGGCGGACGGTCGGGCGAAGGCGCGGGTGCAGTTCTTGACCCGACAGTATCTGGATGCGCTGGCGCCGTCGAACTTCGCAGCGACCAATCCGGAGTTCGTCCAGGCCGCGCTCGAAACCAAGGGGCAGAGCATCACCCAGGGTATCCAGAACCTGCTCGCCGATCTCGAGAAAGGGCGTATCTCGATGACCGACGACAACGCGTTCGAGGTCGGCAGAAACCTGGCGGTCTCGCCGGGCGCGGTGATCTACGAGAACGAGTTGATGCAACTCGTCCAGTACGCGCCGCTGACCGACAAGGTGGCCGAGCGGCCGCTGCTGATCGTGCCGCCGTGCATCAACAAGTTCTACATCATGGATCTGCAGCCGGAGAATTCTCTGGTGCGGTTCATCGTCGAGCAAGGCTTCACCGTGTTTCTGGTGTCGTGGAAGAATGCTGGCCCGGCGGAGGCGCGTACGACCTGGGACGATTATCTCGAGAAGGGGCCGCTGGCCGCCCTCGAGGTGGTGCGCGATATCACCCGGGTCAAGAAGCCCAACGTGCTGGGATTCTGCGTCGGTGGCACGATTCTGACTTCGGCGCTCGCGGTGGCCAAGGGGCGGGGCGAGGATCCGGTGGAGAGCCTGACCCTCATGACGACGCTGCTCGATTTCGCCGAAGCTGGCGAGCTCGGTTGTCTAGTCGACGAGGCCAGCGTGGCGGCCCGGGAAGCGGCAATCGGCAAGGGCGGCCTGCTCAAGGGCCAGGAACTGGCCAACGTGTTCTCGGCCCTACGGGCGAACGACCTGGTGTGGCAGTACGTGGTCGGAAACTACCTCAAGGGCAGCAAGCCCCAGGCGTTCGACCTGTTGTACTGGAATTCCGACAGCACCAACTTGCCGGGGCCTTTCCTGACCTGGTATCTGCGCAACATGTACCTCGAGAACAATCTTCGGGTTCCGGGCAGGCTCAAGATGCTCGGCGTCAAGGTCGACCTGGGCAAGGTTGACGTCCCGGCCTACCTGCTGGCGGCGCGCGAGGACCATATCGTGCCGTGGAAGAGTGCCTACCATGCGCGGGCGCTGCTGGGCGGCGAGACCACGTACGTGCTTGGCGCCAGCGGCCATATCGCGGGCGCGATCAACCCGGCATCCAAGAACCGGCGCAGTTACTGGACCAGCGCATCGGCGGTCGCGGATCCGGACGAATGGCTCGAGACCGCTGCCGAGCACAAGGGCAGTTGGTGGCTGCACTGGATAGAATGGCTGAAGGTGCGGGGCGGGAAGCAGGTCGCGGCGCGGGGGCGCCCCGGCAACGTCCGCTACAATCCGATCGAACCTGCGCCCGGCCGGTATGTGAAGGAGCGGGCCTGAGGAAAGATGGTTGCGAACTTGTCCGCGCGAGCGATGCGGGCGGGCGAGCAACGGCGCCGGACATGCGGCGAGCGATGAGCGAGAAGCGCGGCGATCGACCGCGCACCCGCTCGACGCAAGTGCTGGTCGGCACACAAGCAATGCGTGGCAGCGAGTACGGGGGGCGCTGCCAAATCACGCTAGAACCCTTCGAGAGATCAAAACGGGAGAGGAGTTAAGAATATGTCCAGAGTTGCACTCGTAACAGGCGGTATGGGCGGGCTGGGTGAAGCGGTCTGCATCAAGCTGGCGGCCCTCGGCTACAAGGTCGTGACCACCCATTCGCCAGGCAACAGCAAGGCGGCCGATTGGCTTCAGACCATGAACAACATGGGCTACGGCTTCAAGGCCTTTCCGTGCGATGTGGCCGACTTCGATTCGGCCAAAGCCTGCGTCGACGAGGTCGTCAAGTCGGTCGGTCCGGTCGATGTACTGGTGAACAATGCAGGCATCACCCGCGACATGACCTTCCGCAAGATGGGCAAGGCCGACTGGGACGCGGTTATCAGCACCAACCTCGACAGCGTCTTCAACATGACCAAGCAGGTCATGGACGGCATGGTCGAGCGCAAATGGGGACGCGTCATCAACGTTTCGTCGGTGAACGGTCAGAAAGGTGCCTTCGGTCAGACCAACTATTCGGCCGCGAAGGCGGGCATGCATGGTTTCACCAAGGCCTTGGCGCTCGAGGTCGCGCGTAGCGGCGTGACCGTTAACACGATCTCCCCGGGCTACATCGGCACGAAGATGGTGATGGCGATTCCGCAGGAAATCCTCGATTCGAAGATTCTTCCGCAGATTCCGGTCGCCCGTCTCGGCAAGCCTGAAGAGATTGCCGGGCTGGTGGCGTATCTGTCTTCCGAAGAGGCCGCATTCGTGACCGGCGCGAACATCTCGATCAATGGCGGGCAGCACATGTTCTGACGATCCGTCAGGACGCCACGACCGCGGCGCCGTTCCAGGCGCCGTTTTTTTGCGTGCCCGCCGTGGCGTATATCTCGCGTGCGTCGCAATATTTGTATATTGCGACGCAACATCTGCGCGCCGGAAAGGCGTACAATCCCGTTCGCGAACCGAGTGGCCTGAAGTGTATGCCGACCGCGGTGGTGGCGAGCATGTACTGCGGATCGCTCAATCTCAAACCCGTTGCAGAAGGATTCGACAATGTCCCAGAAAGTCGCACTCGTCACCGGCGCCATGGGCGGTCTCGGTACCGCAATCTGCCAGGCGCTGGCCAAGGATGGCCTAAAAGTAGTCGCAAACTGTCTGCCGGGTTTCCCGCAGCGGGATGAATGGCTCGCCGGCCAAAAGGCGCTCGGATTCGAATTCGTTGCCGCGGAAGGCGACGTGTCGGATTATGAATCCTGCAAGGACATGGTTGCCAAGATCGAAGCCGAAGTCGGCCCGATCGACGTGCTGGTGAATAACGCCGGCATCACCCGCGACAAGTTTTTCCCGAAAATGGAAAAATCGCAGTGGGATGCGGTGATCAACACCAACCTCAACAGTCTCTTCAACGTCACTCACCACATTTCGCCGAAGATGGCCGAACGTGGCTCGGGTCGCATCATCAATATTTCGTCGGTCAATGGCGTCAAGGGCCAGGCGGGTCAGTCGAACTACTCGACCGCCAAGGCCGGCGTGCTGGGTTTCACCAAGGCGCTCGCTGCCGAACTCGCGACCAAGGGCGTGACCGTCAATGCGATCGCGCCGGGCTATATCGGCACCGACATGGTCATGGCGATCCGTGAGGACATTCGTCAGGGCATCATCGACACCGTGCCGATGAAACGCCTCGGCAAGCCCGAAGAAATCGGCGCGCTGTGTTCCTACCTCGCGTCCGATCTGGCCGGTTACGTGACCGGTGCGACGATCAACATCAACGGTGGCCTGCACATGTGCTGAAGCACGATCAGGCACGATGCAGCCGGACATCCCCCGCCAGTGGCGGGGTTTTTTCTATTGCAGCGCGTTATAATCGAATACGAGCATGTGGCACTGACCGCTGCCGAGGAGATGAACTGAAATGGTCGATAAAGCCCGCCTTATAAAGAAATATCCCAATCGACGTCTTTACGACACGCGCACGAGTTCTTACATCACGCTCGCCGATGTGAAGGAGCTCGTGCTGGCCCGGGATGAGTTTCAGGTCGTGGATGCCAAGAGCGGCGAGGATTTGACGCGCAGCATCCTGTTGCAGATCATTCTCGAAGAAGAGGCCGGTGGTGCGCCGATGTTCACCAGTGATCTTCTGTCGCACATGATCAGGTTCTACGGCAATGCGACCCAGGGGATGATGGGCAAGTATCTCGAGAACAACATCAAGGCGTTCACCGAGATGCAGGCCAAGCTCCAGGAGCAGGCGCGCACGATCTACGGAGAGAATAGCCCGATAAGCCAGGACCTCTGGGCGCAGTTCCTCAACTTTCAGGGGCCCGCTCTGCAGAGCGTGATGGGGGCCTATGTCGAGCAAAGCAAGAAGATGTTCGACCAGATGCAGGAACAGATCGAAAGCCAGACGCGCAATATCTTCTCGGGTTTCCCGTTCCCGAATTACACCCCGGTGATGCGCCAGGGCGAGGATGGCGAAGCCCGGTCCGACAAATCTGGCCAGCCCGGCAAGAACAGCCCGACCGAAACCAAGTAAGGATGGCGTGCCCTCCGGGGGCGCCAGGCCGTCACAAGTCTGATGGATGCAATGCAAGATTCCAAATCGCCCGCCGTGCCGCGCGTCGGCTTCGTGTCACTCGGCTGTCCCAAGGCCACCGTCGATTCCGAGCACATCCTGACCCGCTTGCGGGCGGAAGGGTATGCGATATCGGGCGGATACGATGACGCTGATCTCGTGGTGGTCAATACCTGTGGATTCATCGACGCGGCGGTTGAAGAGTCGCTCGATGCGATAGGCGAGGCGCTTGCCGAGAATGGCAAGGTCATCGTGACCGGCTGTCTCGGGGCGCGTGACGACGTGATTCTGTCGGCGCATCCTCAGGTGCTGGCGGTGACCGGGCCGCATGCCACCGAGGACGTGATGCAGGCGGTGCATCGGCATCTGCCCAAACTTCACGATCCCTTCGTCGACCTGACGCCGCCCCAGGGGGTGCGTCTTACGCCGCGGCACTACGCGTATCTCAAGATTTCCGAAGGCTGTAATCACCGCTGCACCTTTTGCATCATTCCGTCGCTGCGCGGCGACCTGGTCAGCCGTCCGATTCACGAGATCATGAAAGAGGCCGAGGCCCTGGTCGATGCCGGTGTCAAGGAGATCTTGGTCATCTCGCAGGACACCAGTGCCTATGGCGTCGACGTGAAGTATCGAACCGGTTTCTGGAACGGCCGTCCGATCAAGACGCGCCTGCTCGATCTCGCCAACGCACTGGGCGAACTGGGCATCTGGATTCGCATGCACTATGTGTATCCGTACCCCAGCGTGGACGATCTGATCCCGCTGATGGCCGAAGGCAAGATCCTGCCCTACCTCGACATTCCGTTTCAGCATGCCAGTCCGCGCATTCTCAAGGCGATGAAGCGGCCGGCGAGCGCCGAGAACGTGCTCGAGCGGATTCGCAAATGGCGTAGCATCTGCCCCGATCTGACGATCCGGTCAACCTTCATCACCGGCTTTCCGGGCGAGACCGAGTCCGATTTCGGCATGCTGCTCGACTTCCTCGGCGAGGCCGAGCTCGACCGTGTGGGCGCCTTTGCCTATTCACCGGTGGAAGGGGCGGTCGCCAACGGGCTGGACGAAGCGGTGCCGGACGACGTCCGGGAAGAGCGCCGGATGAGATTGATGTCATTCCAGGAAGACATCTCCACCCAGCGTCTGGAGCGCTGGATCGATCGCGAAATGACCGTATTGGTCGACGAGGTCGATGACGAGGGCGCGCTCGCCCGTTCATGCGCGGATGCGCCCGACATCGATGGATTGGTGATCATTCCCGGTGGCGAAGGCCTCGTGCCGGGTGAGTTCGCCAAGGTGCGCATCACCGACTGCGATATCCATGATCTCTATGCGCAAATCGTGGAATGACGCATCGTCCGTCGACCTGAATTCGCAGCCCGATCGGGCTCGCTCCGGCAGCGGCGGCCGGTGAGGCCCCGATGGCCGCTGCCGCCCAACTCCTGCACCGACTCGCCGACATTGTCGGGCGCGCCCATGTCCTGGACGAGAGCGAACGCAAGGCGCCATTTCTGACCGATTGGCGCGGTCGCTATCACGGGGCAGCGCTCGCCGTCATCCAGCCGCAGCTGACGGCCGAAGTCGCCGCCGCGGTCGCCGCCTGCGTGGAAGCGGGGGTCGCGGTCGTCCCCCAGGGAGGAAATACCGGCTTGTGCGGTGGCGCCACGCCGGTTGCCGGAACGGCTTCGGTGGTCGTGAATCTCTCGCGCCTGTGCCGGATCCGATCGGTCGACTCGGCCAACAATACGCTCGTCGCCGAGGCCGGATGCAAGCTCGCAACGGTGCAGGCGGCGGCAGCCGAAGCGGGGCGCCTGTTCCCGCTTTCGGTCGCATCCGAGGGTAGTTGCGAGATCGGCGGCAATATTTCGACCAATGCCGGCGGGGTGCATGTCTTACGCTATGGAAACATGCGCGACCTCGTTCTCGGGATCGAAGCCGTGCTTCCGGACGGACGGGTCTGGCATGGACTGCGCGCCTTGCGCAAGGACAATACCGGCTACGACCTGAAGCATCTGTTCATCGGCGCGGAAGGCACGCTGGGCATCGTCACGGCGGCCGTCTTGAAACTTTTCCCACCGGTGCGGGAGGCCGCGACCGCGTGGGTCGCGGTCCCGGGCGCTGGCGAGGCGGTAAGCCTGCTCGGGTTACTGCGGGATTGCTGCGGTGATCGGGTGAACGCCTTCGAACTGGTCTCAAGCGCGGCCTTGGCGCTGGTGCTGAGGCATATCCCGGGCACGCGGGCGCCGCTGCCGCATTCCGGGAGCGAATGGTACGTGCTGGTCGAGCTTGCCGATACACGCCAAGGCGAGCCACTTGCCGGTGAACTGGACGAGGTCTTGGCCCGGGCCATGGAGGCCGGATTGGCGAATGACGCCGTCGTCGCGACGAGCCTTGCCCAGGCACATGCGCTTTGGGTCTTGAGGGAGAGCATTTCCGAGGCGCAGAGAATCGAGGGAACGAGCATCAAGCATGACATTTCCGTACCCGTCAGCCGAATCCCTCTATTCCTGGACGAGGCGCGTTCTGCGTTGTTCGAGCGCTGGCCCGGTGCCCGGATCGTCGCATTCGGTCATATTGGCGATGGCAACCTGCATTACAACCTTTCACAGCCGGCGGCTACCGACAATTCCGCCTTCATTGCGCGCACGCCCGATGTGAATCGCGTGATCCATGATCTGGTGGCGGCACATGGCGGTTCGATTTCCGCCGAACATGGGTTGGGACAGCTCAAGCGTAGCGAGATCCTGCGCTACAAATCCGAGATCGAGATGGATCTGATGCGTACGATAAAGCGTGCGCTGGACCCGCAAGGCTTGATGAACCCCGGGAAAGTCGTCTGAACATCCGTTCATGGCGCAACGATTACAATTTATCGTATTCGGGGTTTACAGCTGCGGGGGGGGAGCCCTATAATTCGCGCTCTTTCGGGCCAGGGGGTATAGCTCAGCTGGGAGAGCGCTTGCATGGCATGCAAGAGGTCAGCGGTTCGATCCCGCTTACCTCCACCAGCCGGAAGAAAAACTAGGTCCCCATCGTCTAGAGGCCTAGGACATCGCCCTTTCACGGCGGTAACCGGGGTTCGAATCCCCGTGGGGACGCCAGATTGATGTGTCTGGTTCAAGCAACCGGATGCGGCCGGAAGTTTCCGGCAAGATCAGTGCGGAGTGGTAGTTCAGTTGGTT
>DDUE01000002.1:8893-23813 GCA_002344625.1 Rhodocyclaceae bacterium UBA2346
CGAGCCCCGTCCACTCCGCCAACAACTCAAGCCCTGTGTATGATCAGGGTGTCCAGCCTAGGCTCAACGAAGCCTGAGTGTCGAACAAAATATCAAAACGACTGAGCAGTTCAGTCGGCGCCTTGAATTTGTGGCGCCGCGTTCTTGAGTGCAAGAACGTGTTTCCGGGGCATGCGCCACCGTTTGTCGGGCGCATACTGCGTATTCCATCAACCCTGACGCCTTAGGAGCGACTGGCCGTCATGCGGCCGGTCCCGAGCCATGATTCGCATCGAACTGAGTGTCGAGTTGGCGTATGAAGTCGACGCACCTGGTGCGGACTTTGTGTTCAACATCCACGTGGCGCATACGCCAAGCCAGGTTGTCTTGACCGAGGACCTGAGCCTGAGCCAAACCGTCGTACCCCAGGTCTACACCGACCCGGCGACGGGTAATCGCTACATGCGCGTGCATGCGCTGCCGGGTCTACTGAAGCTGTCGTATTCGGCGGTGGTCGAAATCACTCATCACTTCACCGAACCGGCATTGGTCACCGAGGTGCCAGTGTGCGATTTGCCGCCGGACGTGATGGGCTACATCTATCCCAGTCGCTATTGCCAGTCCGACCGCCTGGTCAAGCTCGCGATAAACGAATTCGGTGGTCTGATGAAGGGGTATGGCCGGGTGCTGGCCATTCGCGACTGGATACAGCGGCGGATGACCTTCACTTCGAACGCCTCGAATTCGAGCACTTCTGCGGTCGATACCTTGATTGAGCAGGTGGGTGTCTGCAGGGATTTTGCTCATTTGATGATTGCGCTTTGTCGCGCGGTCAACATACCGGCGCGTTTTGCGACCGGTACCGACTATGGCGCCGATCCAGCGCTCGGTCCCCCTGACTTCCATGCCTACGTCGAGGTGTACCTTGGTGACCGCTGGTACATCGTCGATCCGTCCG
Source organism: Rhodocyclaceae bacterium UBA2346 (assembly GCA_002344625.1). GTDB lineage: Bacteria > Pseudomonadota > Gammaproteobacteria > Burkholderiales > Rhodocyclaceae > UBA2357. The sequence continues at coordinate 9,831 of DDUE01000002.1, forward strand.
GAACCGGAATCCCAATGGGGTTCATTCGCTTCGGTACCGGCCGCGATGCGGCAGACGTCGCGTTCGCCTCGATATTCGGCGGGGTAAGATCCGGCGCGCCGGTGATTCGAGCACAGGCCGTCGAGGATTGGTCGCAGGGCATTCGGCTTCCCTATCATTGCAGGGAGGCGATTTCCACCGATGGGGGCGCGAAACCGATACCCGCGCAAGGCAAGTGACGCCTGCGACCGGGGCGTGTCCGCGCGTGCGGCGCCCGAGGCTTGGCATCTTTCTCGCGCCGCCGCGATCACCAAATTGCCTGAGTCTTCGGATTCGGTTACAATCCGAAGGCTTTGATAGGGGCCCTTGACGGCCATCTTTCATTTTTCCGGTTGAGATCAACAGGATGGGCGTTTCGCCCATTTTTTATTTGTGGGCAGTGAAATGGACGTCGAGCGTCTTGTCGAGCAGGTTGTCAGCGGCCTGGGGTACGAATTGGTCGATTTCGAGCCGTCGCCGAAAGGGCGGATGATGCGCGTCTTCATAGACATCGAGCGTGGCATCAACGTCGATGACTGCGCCACGGTCAGTAATCAGCTCACCCGGGTTTTCGAAGTCGAGAACGTCGACTATGACCGGCTCGAGGTTTCCTCGCCGGGTCTGGATCGGCCGCTCAAGAAGTTGGCCGACTTCGAACGCTTCGCGGGGCAGCAAGTGCAGTTGCGCCTGAGAATGCCGATCGGCAATCAGCGCAACTTCGTGGGCGAGCTGCTCGGTGTGGCGGATGGCGTGGTTAGGATGAATACGGAGAAAGGCGAGATTGCCTTTCCCTTTGATGAAATTGAAAAGGCCCGCCTGGTACCCAGGTTTTAGGCTTTCGGATGGGAGAGTGAGTAGATGAGCCGCGAAATATTGCTGCTTGTGGATGCGCTGGCGCGTGAGAAGAACGTCGACAAAGAGATTGTCTTTGGCGCGCTCGAATCTGCACTTGCATCGGCGACCAAGAAACGCATTCATGACGATGCCGATGTTCGCGTCTCGATCGACCGTAACACCGGGGAGCACGACTCCCACCGCCGTTGGCTGGTCATGCTTGATGAAGACGTGGTGAACGATGAGGCCGAGATGGGCATCATCGATGCGCGCGAGGTGAAGCAGGACGTCCAGATCGGCGACTACATCGAAGAGTCGCTCGAGCCGATCGACTTCGGGCGAGTGGGTGCGCAGGCGGCCAAGCAGGTGATCCTGCAGCGTATTCGCGATGCCGAGCGCGAGCAGGTGCTGAACGACTTCCTGGATCGCAAGGAGCACCTCGTCTCCGGCTCGATCAAGCGGATGGAGCGGGGTAACGCGATCATCGAGGTGGGCCGGCTCGAGGCGGTGATTCCTCGTGATCAGATGATCCCGCGCGAAAACCTGCGCGTGGGCGACCGTGCCAAGGCGGTGTTGCTGAGGATCGACCGTGGCGCGCGTGGCCCGCAGCTCGTCCTTTCACGCACTGCCCCCGATTTTCTCGCCAAGTTGTTCGAGCTCGAGGTGCCCGAGATCGAAGAGGGGTTGCTCGAAGTCAAGGCGTGCGCCCGCGACGCCGGCCTGCGTGCCAAGATCGCGGTCCAGTCGCACGACCAGCGCATCGATCCGATCGGGACCTGCGTGGGCCTACGCGGATCGCGTGTGACCGCGGTGCGCAACGAGATCGCCGGTGAGCAGATCGACATCATCATCTGGTCGGCGGATCCGGCACAGTTCGTGATTGCTGCGTTGCAGCCGGCCGAAGTGGTGTCGATCGTGGTCGATGAAGAAAACCACTGCATGGACGTGGTGGTCGATGAGAACAATCTTGCAATCGCGATCGGCAGGAACGGCCAGAATGTCAAGCTCGCTTCGGAGCTCACCGGCTGGACGATCAACCTGATGAGTGAGGCCGAATCGGCGCAGAAAACCGACGAGGAGCGCCGAGGCGTGCGCGAATTGTTCATGGCGAAGCTCGACGTGGACGAAGAGCTTGCCGATATCCTGATCGACGAGGGTTTTTCGTCGCTGGAAGAAGTGGCCTATGTACCCCTGGCCGAAATGCTGGAAATCGAAGCTTTTGACGAAGCAACCGTGACCGAACTGCGCGAGCGTGCCCGTAATGTGTTGCTCACCGAAGCGATCGTGACAGAGGAGCAGCTCGAGGTGGTCTCGGACGACCTTCTGGAGCTCGAGGGCATGGACAAGCCGCTCGCGGCTTCACTGGCCCGCGGCGGCGTGCGCACCCGTGACGATCTGGCGGATCTGGCCGTTGATGAGCTGGTGGAAATCACCGGAATCGATACTGAAAGGGCGTCAGCCCTGATTTCGGTGGCTAGAGCCCACTGGTTCGAAGAATGAGCGGAGGCAATTCATGGACGGAATGAGCGTAACCCAGTTTGCCGGCGAGCTGAAAATGCCGGCGGCGGTGCTCCTGGAGCAGCTGCAGCGCGCGGGCGTTGGCAAGGCCGGTGTGAATGATCTGCTGACCGAGCAGGACAAAGCCAAGTTGCTTGAGTATCTTCGTCGTTCGCACGGTGAATCGCAACCCAAGGGCAAGATCACCCTGACGCGGCGCGAAACATCCGAGATTCGTTCGACCGATTCGTCCGGGCGCGCCAGGACGGTACAGGTCGAAGTCCGCAAGAAGCGGGTGTTCGTCAAGCGCGATGACGTGCAGGTCGAAGCACCGGCTGTCGTGACGCCCCCCGAAGAGGTCGCCGTGCCCGCGGCACCGGCCGTGTCGGTGGCGAGCCGTCCATCCGAAGCCGTTGCGCCGCTTGTCGACACCGGTTCCGGGCGCCCCGAATCACCAGTGGATGAGCCGGCCGCCAACGTTTCCGAACAAGCCGACACGGGGGCCGTGGTCGAGCCGGCGCCGGTGTCGGCCGCCGTCGTCGTGCCCGTTGCCGCGGGGGTGACCGAACAGGTGGCCAACAGCGCAGAACCCGAAGCCAGCGCACCCGAGCAAGCGGCTCCAACGCCGGTGAAGGGTGCGGCGGCGCCGAGCGGCGAGCGCAGGTCGGAGGGGGGTACGGCGAAGGGCGGTCAGGCACGTGACGTGTCCGGAAAAGGCAATGCCAGGCCGGGCGGTCAGGGTCGTCCCGCGCCGTTGGGGCGTCCGTCCATTCTGAGCGAAGAGGAACTCCAGTCGCGCGCGCGCGAATCGAGCCGGCAACAGGAGCTGCGTGCTCGGCAAGAGGCTGACATCAGGGCCCGCCAGGAACGCGAAGCCGCCGCCAAGGCGGCGGTCGAAGCCCGCCGCCTCGAGGAAGAGGCGCAGGCGCGCGCCGAGGCCGAGAAGGCCAGTCTTGCGACCAAGGCACCGGTTGGCACGCTGCATCGCCCGACCAAGTCAGATGACAAGCCTGCAGCCAAGGATGGCAAGCGGGCACCCAAAGGCGCCGCGGTGACCGACGAGGCCAGTAAGCGCCGCGGTCTCAAGACCCGCGGGGAAGTGGGTGCAGGGGCCGCGGCCGGTAACTGGCGCGGTGCCAGGGGCGGTGGACGCGCGGGACGTGGTGCGCAACAGCGCGACCAGAAGGGCTTTCAATCGCCGAGCGAGCCCATCGTCAAGGATGTGCACGTTCCCGAAACCATCACGGTGGCCGATCTGGCCCACAAGATGTCGGTGAAGGCGGCCGAAGTCATCAAGGTGCTCATGAAAATGGGCTCGATGGTCACGATCAACCAGGTGCTGGATCAGGAAACCGCGATGATCGTCGTGGAAGAGATGGGGCATAAGGCGTTTGCCGCCAAGCTCGACGATCCCGATGCGTTCCTCGAGGATGCCGAAGTGCATCAGGACATCGTCGAGATGCCGCGGGCGCCGGTTGTGACCGTGATGGGCCACGTCGACCACGGCAAGACCTCGCTGCTCGATTACATCCGTACCGCCAAGGTGGCGGCGGGCGAAGCCGGCGGCATCACCCAGCATATCGGCGCCTACCATGTCGAGACGCAGCGCGGCATGGTGACGTTTCTCGACACGCCGGGGCACGAGGCGTTTACCGCGATGCGGGCACGCGGCGCGAAAGCCACCGACATCGTCATCCTGGTGGTGGCGGCGGACGATGGTGTGATGCCGCAGACGAAAGAGGCGATTCACCATGCCAAGGCGGCGGACGTGCCGCTGGTGGTCGCGGTGAACAAGATCGACAAGCCCGAAGCGCATCCCGATCGGGTCAAGCAGGAACTCGTCGCCGAAGGCGTGCTGCCGGAAGAGTACGGCGGCGACGTGATGTTCGTGCCGGTGTCGGCCAAGACCGGGCAGGGCATCGACGACCTGCTCGAGGCTGTGTTGCTGCAGGCCGAAGTGCTGCAGTTGACCGCGCCGGCCGATACGCCGGCGAAGGGTCTCATCATCGAGGCTCGGCTCGACAAGGGGCGTGGCCCGGTCGCATCGCTGCTGGTGTTGTCGGGAACCCTGCGCAAGGGCGACAACATTCTGGTCGGGGCGACTTACGGGCGCGTGCGGGCAATGCTCGATGAGAACGGTGCGCCGATCGACGAGGCGGGCCCATCGATTCCGGTCGAGATCCTGGGGCTTTCGGATGTGCCGGCGGCGGGCGACGAGGCGATCGTTCTCGCCGACGAAAAGAAGGCGCGCGAGATCGCGCTGTTCCGCCAGGGCAAGTTCCGCGACGTCAAACTCGCGAAGCAGCAGGCCGCCAAGCTGGAAAGCATGTTCGAGCAGATGGGCGAAAGCGAGGTCAGGCTGTTGCCGCTTATCGTCAAGGCCGATGTGCAGGGTTCGCAGGAAGCGCTGGTTCAGTCGCTCAACAAGCTGTCCACCGACGAGGTGCGGGTCAACGTCATCCACGGCGCGGTCGGCGGCATCACCGAGTCCGACGTGAACCTCGCCCAGGCTTCGGGCGCCGTCATCATCGGGTTCAACACGCGTGCCGATGCGGGTGCGCGCAAGCTGGCGGAGAATTTCGGTGTCGATCTCCGCTACTACAACATCATCTACGATGCGGTGGATGAGGTGCGCGCCGCGCTATCGGGGATGCTCTCGCCCGAGAAGCGTGAAAACATCATCGGCCTGGTCGAGATTCGCCAGGTGTTCAAGGTGCCGAAGGTCGGCTCGGTGGCGGGGTGCTACGTCAAGGAAGGTCTGGTCAAGCGCAATTCGCTGGTGCGGGTGCTGCGTGAAAACCTGGTGGTGCATGCCGGCGAACTCGAATCGCTGAAGCGTTTCAAGGACGACGTGAAGGAGGTCAAGTTCGGCTTCGAGTGCGGCCTGTCGATCAGGAATTTCAACGACATTCAGGAAGGTGATCAACTGGAGATCTACGAGATCCAGGAAATCGCCCGGACGCTGTAAGCGATGCCAAAGGAGTTTTCCCGCGGCCAGCGCGTATCCGAACAGATCCTGCGTGAGCTCGCCGAACTGATCCGGCTCGAGGTCAAGGATCCGCGCGTGGGTTTCATCACCCTCACCGAGGTCGAGCTCACGCCCGACTACGCGCATGCAAAGGTCTATTTCACCTCGATGACGGGCCAGGACGATCTCGACGAGACGCTTGCGGGCTTGCGCCGCGCGAGCGGTTTCCTGCGCCGGGAGCTCGGGCGGAGGGTGCGCATTCATACTACGCCGGAGCTGCACTTTCACTACGACAAATCGGTCGAGCAGGGTAGCCGCATGTCACAACTGATCGACAAGGTGGTGCGCGAGGACTCCGAGCGGCAGCAGGACGACGAGCGGGACAGCGCAAGCAAAGGCGATTGAGCGACCGATGCAGAAGAGGATCGCCCGTCGCCAGGTCGACGGTGTGTTGCTGCTGGACAAACCCAGGGGCTTGAGCTCCAACCATGCGCTGCAGAAGGCGAAGCGGCTGTTCAACGCCGCGAAGGCGGGGCATACCGGCACGCTCGATCCGATGGCGACCGGGCTCCTGCCGCTCACTTTCGGTGAGGCGACGAAGTTCTCGCAGATGCTGCTCGACGCCGACAAGAGCTATGAAGCTACCGTGACGCTGGGCGTGGTGACCGATACGGGCGATGCCGAGGGGCAGGTGCTCGAGAGGCAGTCGGTCACTGCGGACGCGCAAGACATCGCCGCGGCACTGAACGCCTTCCGCGGCGAAATCGAGCAGATTCCACCGATGTATTCCGCGCTGAAGCGGGACGGCAGACCGCTCTACGAATATGCGCGGGCGGGCATCGAACTGGAGCGTGCGCCGCGGCGGGTGGTGATCCACGCGCTCGAGATGCTCGACGGCGGCCTGGACGGCAGCAGTTTCGGTTTCAGGGTTCGTTGCAGCAAGGGCACCTATGTACGTACGCTGGCGATGGACATCGGCCGTGCCCTCGGCTGCGGCGCACATCTGAGCGCCCTCAGGCGCACTGCGATCGGCCCGTTCGGCCTCGACGACGCGGTCTCCATCGAACGGATTGAGTCGTGCCCGATGGACGGGCGGGATGCGCTGCTTGCATCGTGCGATACGCTGGTCGGCCATCTCGTGCCGCTGCAGCTCGACGAATCGCAGGCGTGCGCACTCCTGCAGGGCAGGAGCATGACGCTGGACGAATGTGCCGGGTCGGGTCTCGTGCGCCTTTACGCGGGCGCGCGCTTCATCGGCCTGGGTGAAATCAACGAGGGTGGAAAACTGTCGCCCAAACGTCTCATAGCAACCGGCCCTGCTGTCTAATTGCCCGGAAGTGATTGAGTTTTATATGGTGCGTTGGCTATAATCACGCGCTTCAGATTAGTAGAACGAAAAGAGTAAATAACCTCATGGCTCTCGATACCGCAACCAAGTCGCAGATTGTCAAAGATTACCAGCGCGCTCAAGGCGACACCGGTTCTCCCGAAGTTCAGGTCGCACTGTTGACCGCACGCATCAATGGCCTGACCGGCCACTTCAAGGCCAACGCCAAGGATCACCACTCGCGTCGGGGTCTGCTGAAGATGGTCAGCCAGCGGCGCAAGCTCCTTGATTACCTCAAAGGCACTGACGCCGACAGCTATCGCAAGCTGATCGAGCGCCTCGGTCTGCGCAAGTAATTGGAAAACCAGCGGTCAGCCAATCGGTTCAGCCGCCTGTCGGTCGTTTCAAGTCGGGCGAAACCGGGAATCTCGGCTCCCTGAGCCAATAAAGCCGGTGCGGATCCAGATGGACCGCGCCGGCTTTGTGTTTTTGCCCGTTCCCAAGTTGTTGCAGTTGTCGTTTGCTGCAAACTCAAATTGAGAGGTACTTACCTTGCCACAAGCAATCAAGAAGACGTTCGCCTACGGCGCGCACACGGTCACCCTCGAAACCGGCGAAATCGCACGCCAGGCAGGCGGTGCGGTCATTTGCAACATGGACGACACCGTCGTCCTCGCCACCGTGGTCGCGGCCAAGGAAGCCAAGCCGGGCCAGGATTTCTTTCCGCTGACGGTGGATTATGTCGAGAAGTTCTATGCGGCCGGCCGCATACCGGGCGGTTTCTTCAAGCGTGAAGGACGTCCGACCGAGAAGGAAACGCTGACCTGCCGCCTGATCGACCGTCCGATCCGCCCCTTGTTTCCGGATGGCTTCTACAACGAAGTGCAGATCATCGTCATGGTGCTGTCGCTCAACCCCGAAATCGACGCCGATATTCCGGCGATGATCGCGGCGTCGGCTGCTCTCGCGATCTCGGGCGTTCCCTTCGATGGACCGATCGGCGCCTGCCGCGTGGGCTACGCCAATGGCGAATACATCCTCAATCCGACCTTGGGTCAGCTCGAAACCAGCGAACTCAACCTGGTCGTGGCGGGCACCGAGACCGCGGTGCTGATGGTCGAATCGGAGGCGCGCGAGTTGTCCGAAGAAGTCATGCTCGGATCCGTGGTTTTCGGTCACCAGCAAATGCAGGCCGCGATCAACGCGATCAACGAACTGGTTGAAGTGGCTGGCAAGCCCGAATGGGATTGGCAGCCGCCGGCGCGCAACGAAGCGTTGATCGCACGGGTGAACGAACTCGCGCGCGGCGAGCTGGAAGATGCATTCCGCATCACCAGCAAGCAGGAGCGCACGGTCCGCGTCAACGAGATCCGCCGCAACGCCGTGGCCGCGCTTGGCGAGAGCGATATCGGCGAGGTTTCGTCCAACGAGATCAAGGATACCTTCCACGATCTGGAAGCCAGTATCGTGCGTAGCCGCATCCTGTCGGGTGAGCCGCGTATCGACGGCCGTGATACCCGGACGGTGCGGCCGATCGAGATTCGTGTCGGGGTGTTGCCCCGCACCCATGGTTCGGCATTGTTTACCCGCGGCGAAACCCAGGCGCTGGTGGTAGCCACGCTCGGCACCGGGCGCGACGAACAGATCATCGACGCGATTGCCGGCGAGTATCGTGAAAGCTTCATGCTGCACTACAACTTCCCGCCGTTCTCGACCGGAGAGACCGGCCGGATGGGCGTCACCAAACGTCGCGAAGTCGGCCATGGCCGACTGGCAAAGCGCGCCTTGATCGCCGTGCTGCCCGAGCCGAGTGAGTTCAGTTACACGGTGCGGCTCGTTTCGGAGATCACGGAGTCGAACGGCTCGAGTTCGATGGCGTCGGTGTGCGGTGGCTCGCTCGCGATGATGGATGCCGGTGTGCCGCTCAAGGCACATGTGGCGGGCATCGCGATGGGGCTGATCAAGGACGGCAATCGCTTCGCCGTACTGACCGACATCCTGGGCGACGAGGATCATCTCGGCGACATGGACTTCAAGGTCGCGGGCACCCAAAAGGGCATCACCGCGTTGCAGATGGACATCAAGATCCAGGGCATCACCAAGGAGATCATGCAGGTCGCGCTCGCGCAGGCGGGTGTCGGTCGTCTGCACATCCTCGAGCAGATGCAGCGTTCGCTCGGTTCCAATCGCGGCGAAGTGTCTGAATTCGCTCCGCGCATGATCCAGATCAAGATCAATCCCGAGAAGATCCGCGATGTCATCGGCAAGGGCGGAGCAGTCATTCGGGCGCTGCAGGAAGAGACCGGCACAGTCATAGAGATCACCGACGACGGCAATATCACGATCTCCTCGGTGAGCGCGGAAGGCGCACAGAAGGCCAAGGCAAAGATCGAGGAGATCACGGCCGAAGTCGAGGTCGGCCGGGTGTATGACGGCACCGTGGTGCGTCTGCTCGATTTCGGCGCAATCGTGAATATCCTGCCGGGTCGCGATGGCTTGCTGCATATTTCGCAAATCGCCAACGAGCGGGTCAATGCGGTCACCGATTTCGTCAAGGAAGGGCAGGCGGTTCGGGTCAAGGTTCTCGAGACCGACGAGCGCGGCAAGATCCGCCTCAGCATGAAGGCTTTGCTGGAGCAGACGGCCGCCGAGTAAGCTTGATATCGTGACGGGTTGGGTTGGCGCGGGCCTGTTGCCCGCCCGATCCGGTGCCTCGCGTGCCGCGATCGCAAAAAAATGGCGTTTGACGCCGGGCACGGCGATATGTATGATGCAGGGCTCTCGGGGTGTAGCGCAGTCCGGTAGCGCGCTTGCTTTGGGAGCAAGATGTCGGGGGTTCGAATCCCTCCACCCCGACCAGCTATCCCCGAAATGCCCGTGGAACTCTGCCCGTAGCTCAACTGGATAGAGCACCGGCCTTCTAAGCCGGGGGTTACAGGTTCGATTCCTGTCGGGCAGGCCAGAAGTGGCTGAAAAAACAAGGTCTTAACAAGATTTTGGTTTCACAGCGTTTGCTGTGGCAAGAAAAAGTGGCGGCATTAGCTCAGTTGGTAGAGCACTGGATTGTGGCTCCAGTTGTCACCGGTTCGATCCCGGTATGTCGCCCCAAAAATTCCAGCTCGTCGGTGAATCGATCCAGATTCCCGATGGGCACTGAAAAGGGCCCGCACGTAGAGCGGGCTTTTTTTCGTTCTCGGACGGCCGTCGTCGGATGCGATTTCTGAGTGTGCTCTTAACCATGCTGTTCGTGGCGTCGATGCTGGCGCTGGGCGTGGTCATACTGGTCTTGGCCGAAGAGCCGGTGCTCGAGCGAGTCGCCGAATTCTCGCCGCAGCAGGTCGAGCGGGCCAGGCAAGTGTTTCAACGGCACGATCCGCGCAGGGCGGTAGGTGGTCCAGTCAGGACGCTGCAGTTGAGCGAGGACGAACTGGATCTCGCGCTGAACTATCTGGTGAGCCGCTTCGGGCCCGGCGGTTCGAGGGCAATGCTGGATGATGATGGGCTGGCAGTCGTCGCCAGCATCGCATTGCCGCCGAATCCATTCGGAAAATTCGTGAACGTCGAAGGCCGGCTGCGCGAGCGCGACGGAGCGCTGCTGCCGGAGAGCGTGAGTATCGGCCGGATACCGCTTCCCGATTGGTTGGCGGCGTGGCTATTCGACCAGGCGCAGGCTTATCTCGGGCGGCGCGAGGATTTTCGCGTGATCGCGGATACGGTCAGAGCGGTGACTTTGTCGCCGACCGATCTCAAGGTCGAATATGCGTGGACCGAAGATTTTCCTGAGCGGCTTCGCAGCGCAGCGTTTTCTCAGGACGACCGGGCACGCCTGAAGGCTTACCAGCTTCGGATGGCCGAACTGGTTCGCGGTACGACATCGCCCCGAACGATTCCGGTGCTCGATGTGCTCGTGCCGCTCATGCGCCTTGCGGCGGAGCGATCGGCCAACGGGGGGGCGGATCTGGAGAATCGGGCATTGTTGACCGTGCTTGCGCTGCATGCGGGTGGCCGGGACCTTGCCACTTTCGTGCCTGAAGCGAAGCAATGGGCGCGGCCCGCCCGGAAGCCGCTCACCCTCGCGGGAAGAGTCGATCTTGCGCAACACTTCATCATCTCGGCGGCGCTGGCGGGGCTGGGCGGGGGGGCTTTTGCGGATGCGATCGGCGTACACAAGGAGGTTGGCGACGCGCGCAAGGGGAGCGGCTTCAGTTTCAAGGATTTCGCGGCGAACCGGGCAGGGGCGGCGTTCGGCCGATTGGCCGCCGACCCTGGGACCGCTGCGAGCCTGCAGCAACGCGTAATCACGGGGCTCGTCGAAACGGATATGCTACCCGCCATGGGCGATCTGCCGGAGTTCATGCGACTTGCGGAGTTCAACCGCCGTTACGGCGGGGTTGGCGCACCGGCTTATGTCCGCATCGTGCAGGATATCGACCAGCGCGTCGCGGCACTGCCTCTCTTTCGTTGATCCGTGAAACCACTCGCATGCGACTCAAACCTCAACACCTCCAGCCGGTCATCATGGCCGGCATCATGGCCTTCCTGATGACCGCGATCATCACCTGGCTGAATCTCGGCTTTCCATCCGATTTCCTGAGACGATGGGCCGCGGCCTTCGTCGTGGCGTGGCCGCTGGCCGCGGTCGCAGCGTTCATCGCGATCCCGGTCGCGCAAAGACTGACCAAGCGGATACTGGCCGCGCTGGAGCGCTAGGCGACGGCTGGCGGTGGCGCGCTGCCTGTATCGCCGCCTTCGCGGAACCGGGCTCGGTGCCGCTGCGCGAGGCAGCGCGAAATCGAGGCGTTCCCGCGACATGTCGATCGGCCGTGGTACGCGGGTCGCATGGATGCTGCCCCGTTCGGTTCCAGTGCCATTGGCAATGAAAAGAAGTGCATCGACACGCTGTCAACGGAAACGTGCAGGAGTAGAATTTAGAGAATTTGCGCGTGCCGGGTTTGAACTGCGCAACGGCGATGCGATCGAAGTTTGCGTCTTGCGGGTCAGGACAAAGCAGTTTATGCTGCATTGCACTCTAAGTCTTATAAAAGACATATAATCCAAGAATCCCGTTCGGGATCCGTTCCGAACGCCCTGCCACTTCATCGATGGAAGGAAACCGCCGTGCTTGAAGCTTACCGTGCCCATGTCGCCGAGCGTGCCGCCCTCGGCATTCCCGCGTTGCCCCTGTCCAAGGAACAAACGACTCAACTCGTCGAATTGCTCCAGAACCCGCCCGCCGGCGAGGAGGCATTTCTGGTTGAACTGCTGACGTACCGGGTACCGGCAGGCGTCGATGATGCGGCCAAGGTCAAGGCCGATTTTCTGGCCCGGGTTTCCAAGGGTGACCTCGCCTGTGGGCTGGTGTCGCGCGCCAAGGCGACCGAACTGCTGGGCACCATGCTGGGTGGCTTCAACATCAAACCGATGATCGACCTGCTGGGCGATGCGGAGGTCGGTGCGGTGGCCGCCGAGGGTTTGAAGACGACCCTGTTGATGTTCGACTATTTCCATGACGTCAAGGAACTCGCCACGGCGGGCAACGCCAACGCCAAGGCCGTGATGCAGTCGTGGGCCGACGCCGAGTGGTTCACCAGCCGCCCGGAAGTCCCCGCGTCGCAGAAGCTCACCGTGTTCAAAGTCACCGGCGAAACCAACACCGACGACCTGTCGCCGGCGCCGGACGCCTGGTCGCGCCCCGACATCCCGCTGCACGCCCTGGCGATGCTGAAGAACCCGCGTCCCGGCATCGAACCGGAAGAAGCCGGCGTGCGCGGTCCGGTCAAATTCCTCGAAGACCTGAAGGCCAAGGGCAACCTGGTCGCCTACGTCGGCGACGTGGTCGGCACCGGCTCCTCGCGCAAGTCCGCGACCAACTCGGTGCTGTGGTTCACCGGCGAGGACATCCCCTTCGTGCCGAACAAGCGTTTCGGCGGCGTGTGTCTGGGTTCCAAGATCGCGCCGATCTTCTTCAACACCATGGAAGATGCCGGCGCGCTGCCGATCGAGATCGATTGCGGCCAGCTCGATATGGGCGACGAGATCGAACTCAGGGTCGATAACGCGACCGGCAAGGTCACTGCGCTGAAGAACGGCGCCGTGGTTGCCGAATCGCAACTGAAGACCTTGGTGATTCTCGACGAAGTGCGCGCCGGCGGCCGTATTCCGCTGATCATCGGCCGTGGCTTGACCACCAAGGCGCGCGAGGCGCTGGGTCTGCCGGTCAGCACCCTGTTCCGTCTGCCGCAAGCACCAATCGATTCCGGCAAGGGCTTTTCGCTGGCGCAGAAGATGGTCGGCCGCGCCTGCGGTTTGCCGGAAGGCCTGGGCATCCGTCCGGGCACCTACTGCGAACCCAAGATGACCACCGTCGGCTCGCAGGACACCACCGGCCCGATGACTCGCGACGAACTCAAGGACCTCGCCTGCCTCGGCTTCTCGGCCGACATGGTGATGCAGTCCTTCTGCCACACCGCCGCCTATCCCAAGCTGGTCGATGTCAAGACGCACCGCGAGCTGCCTAGCTTCATCAGCACGCGTGGCGGCGTCAGCCTGCGTCCGGGCGACGGCGTCATCCACTCCTGGCTCAACCGCCTGCTGCTGCCCGATACCGTCGGCACTGGCGGCGACAGCCACACCCGCTTCCCGATCGGCATCTCCTTCCCGGCCGGCTCCGGCTTGGTGGCGTTCGCCGCCGCCACCGGCGTGATGCCGCTGGACATGCCGGAATCGGTGCTGGTGCGCTTCAAGGGCACGCTGCAGCCGGGCGTCACGCTGCGCGACCTGGTCAATGCGATCCCGTTGTACGCGATCCGCCAGGGTCTGCTGACGGTCGAGAAGAAGGGCAAGAAGAACGTCTTCTCCGGTCGCATCCTCGAGATCGAGGGCTTGCCGGACCTGAAGGTCGAACAGGCGTTCGAACTGACCGACGCGTCGGCCGAGCGCTCCGCCGCCGGCTGCACGGTGCATCTGAACAAGGCGCCGATCGTCGAGTACATGAACTCGAACATCACCCTGATGAAGTGGATGATCGCCAACGGCTACGAAGACAAGCGCACCCTGGGCCGCCGCATCAAGGCGATGGAGGACTGGATCGCCAACGGCGAGCTGCTGGCGGGCGATGCCGATGCCGAGTACGCCGCGGTGATCGACATCGACCTGGCCGACATCAAGGAGCCGATCGTCGCCTGCCCGAACGACCCGGACGACGTCAAGCTGCTGTCCGAAGTTGCCGGTGACACGATCGACGAAGTGTTCATCGGCTCGTGCATGACCAACATCGGCCACTTCAGGGCTGCGGGCAAGGTGCTCGACGGCAAGTCCGACATCCCGACCCGCCTGTGGA
>DDUE01000002.1:24098-32803 GCA_002344625.1 Rhodocyclaceae bacterium UBA2346
TCCTCAACGAGGAAGGCTACTACGGCGTGCTCGGCAAGTCCGGCGCCCGCATGGAGATGCCGGGGTGCTCGCTGTGCATGGGCAACCAGGCGCAGGTTCGCAAGGGGAGTACCGCGATGTCGACTTCGACCCGCAACTTCCCGAACCGGCTGGGCATCGACACCCGTGTGTATCTGGGCTCGGCAGAGCTGGCTGCGGTCTGCGCGCTGATGGGCAAGATCCCGACGGTTGCCGAGTACATGGCGCAGGTGGAAGTGGTCAATGCCAAGGCCAAGGACATCTACCGCTACATGAACTTCGACCAGATTCCGGCGTTCCGCGACGTTGCCGATACGGTCGAAGTCTGAGTATTTCGGCTCTCGTTCCGGGGTCTTGGTCGACCCCGCGAGTCGATCAGTGAAAATGCCGCCGGGTGACCGGCGGTTTTTTTTGCCCACGAGTCGTGCTTTCGGTGAGGCGCTGGCTGCGCCTCGGCGACCCTCGGCCGATTTCAGCCGTCACCCGGGATGCGGCAGCGCCGGGCCGGCGCGCTCACTCATAGACGGCCCAGGTCGTGCCTTTGTCGCGGTCATAATGAAGCTCGATCACCGAGGTTTCGCACAGGTCGAAACCTTGCCATCTCGCTTCCTCTTCATCGTCATAGGCAACCATGAGGTCCCATTTACAGCCCTTCGCGCCCTGGGTGAACTCGATCTCGACGCGTTCCCCGTCCTCGAGCAGCTCACGGCCCATGATGTCCTCTTCCCAGTCATCCGACGACATCGACGATACGTAGACCTCGCTGATCGTGTAGCCGGTGCGGTTCACCAGGGTGAAATCCAGCTGTGCCTGGGCCGAGGCCGGCGGAATCGCCGCCCCCAGCGTGCCCGACGCAAGGAGCGCGGCAAACGTGTTTCTCATCGATTTTCTCCACATCGGAACTTGGGCGGCTCCGGCCGCAGGGTGCCGCCGGCTCGCGCCGCGAAGTATGCGGCGAACCGGCGCGTCATGCGAGCCCCGCGTGGGGGTGGGTGGGTTGTTGCCGACCATCCGGCGGGGTGCGCGCGAGCCACCACAGCTGGTTCAGGCGCTGTCGCCACCGGGATGTCGAATGCCAGCGTGCCGGGTCGAATCCGTCGTCGAGATGCGGCGCGAGCATGCGCTTCTCGGAGGGGGTCAGGGTGAGCATGGCGTCGGCCGATACCGCATCGAACCAGGGATTGCCGAGCGCCGCGTATTCCCAGTCGATGAGCGTCCACTGATCCCCGGCCAGGAGCAGGTTGCCCGGGTGGATGTCGTGGTGGGTGAGCCGGAATGACGTCGTCGGCCATGGTGCGCAGGCGTCGATGAGGGCGTCGACCAGTTCGTCGCGTTGTGGCGAAGCATGCGCGCGGTCGGCGTAGCGCATGACCAGGTCGATATAGTTGCGGGGGGTGTCGTCGATACCGGTCGCCCAGCACTCGGCCAGCGCGGCCAGCAGGGTGGTGCGCTGGTGCCGGGTCAGTTCGTCTGGATTAGGATGCCGGCCGGCCGACGCACGGAACAGCATGCCGTGCCCGGGGCAGTGGGCAAGTACGACGGGCGCCCAGGTGCGCCCGGCGATCGCCGCCAGGATTTTCCCCTCGCGTGCATGATCGGCACCGGGCGAGGCCGCGTCCGGGCCGAACTGGCGCCAGACATAGGTCTTGCCGTGCGCTGTCACCAGCCAGTGGGGATTGGCGCTTCCCGCGCCCAGAAAACGAATGTCGTCGATGCGGTCGAGCAGGGTGTCGAGCACGGGCGAGGGTGGGGGGCCGCCATGGTGTTCATGTTGCAGCATTGTTATACTCCGCCGGTCTCATCGGGGTGCCGTGGTGCCAGTGGCCCGGGGCTGAGAGTCTAAACCCGCTGAACCTGATCCAGTTAGTGCTGGCGTAGGGAATGGGATAGGGCCGCCTGCCCGGCCGCGCCGTTTCTCTCCTGTTCCGCGTCGGTCGTGTATGTGCTTGACAACCGGAACGTTCATGAACATCCGCAGTTCGCTTGCATTCGCGGCGCTCGCGCTGGCCGCGGGCAACGCGCCGGCCGCTTCGGCCGATCTCACGGTCTATACCTACGAATCCTTCATCAGCAGTTGGGGCCCGGGCCCGGCCCTGAAGGCGCGCTTCGAGGCGCAATGCGATTGCACGATCGCGTTCGTCGGAGCCGAGGATGGGGTGGCGCTGCTCAACCGGGTGCGCCTCGAAGGCGCGAATACCCGCGCGGACGTCATCCTCGGCCTCGACGATTCGCTGATCGCGGAGGCGCGCGCCCATGCGCTGGTGCGGCCGCATTCGATCGATTTCGCGTCGGTGCCGATGGTCGCTGCGCTCGCGTGGGCGGACGACAGCTTCGTGCCCTTCGATTTCGGCTACTTCGCTTTCATCTACGACGATCGAAAGGTGAGCGCGCCACCGGCGTCGCTTGCCGAGCTGGTCGCAGGCCCGGCGCGGGTGATCTACCAGGATCCGCGTACCAGCACGCCGGGGCTGGGCTTGCTGCACTGGATGCGGGCGGTTTATGGCGACGCGGCGCCGGCGGCCTGGGCGCGCCTCGCGCAGCATACGGTCACGGTCACCAGCGGCTGGTCCGAAGCCTACAACATGTTCCTGCGCGGCGAGGCGGACTATGTGTTGAGTTACACGACCTCGCCGGCCTACCACGCCATCGCCGACGGCAACGCTCACTATCGGGCGGTGCGGTTTGCCGAAGGGCATGTCGCCCAGGTCGAAGTTGCGGCGCTGTCCGCGCATACCGACGATGCCGTGCTGGCGAACCGGTTTCTTGCCTTTCTCTTGAGTCGCGAGGCGCAGGAGATCATCCCGGTGACCAACTGGATGTTGCCGGTTCGCAGCGATGTGGCGCTGCCCGAGGCATTCGAGCAGTTGATCCGGCCCGACCGCATCGGGTTCGTGGCCGACGAAATCGGCGCCCGCCGCGCGGCCTGGGTGCGCGAGTGGCGTGACGCCGTAAGCCGGTGATCGCCGAGCGGCTTTCTCCGCCGACGGGGGCTGCGCCCGACGGCGGCTTGCGGTTTGCGCTCGGGTTGCGGCTGATGCCGGGGGTGCTTGCGCTGTTCGTCATGCTCGCGATCAGCGTGGCCGCGTTGCTGGCGCTGGCACTGCGCAGCAACGCGGGGGTGAGCCTGACGCTGTTGCAGGAGCGGTGGTTCTGGCACGTGCTGCGTTTTTCGCTGTGGCAGGCGCTGCTGAGCGCCGTCTTGTCGCTGTTGATCGCGCTGCCGCTCGCGCGTACGCTCGCGCTCGACCGGCATCTGCCCGGGCGGACCTGGTTCCAGCGCCTGTGCCTGTTGTGTTTCGTGATGCCCAGTCTGGTGCTCATCACCGGGCTGGTGACGCTCTTCGGGCGTTCGGGCTGGATCACGCCGCTGCTGGGCGGGGGCTGGCAGCTCTACGGCTTGCCGGGCATATTGATCGCGCATGTCTATCTGAATGCGCCGTTTGCGATCAGGGTGCTGAGCCAGCGCTGGCAGAGCATCCCGGTCGATGCCTGGAAGATCTCGGCGCAGCTGGGCTTGAACGGCTGGCAGCGCTTCCGGCTGGTGGAGTGGCCGATGTTGCGTACCGCACTGCCCGGTGTTTTCGGCTTCGTCTTCCTGTTGTGCTTCAACAGCTTCGCGGTGGTGCTCGCGCTGGGCGGTGGGCCGCGCGCGACGACGCTCGAGGTGGCGATCTTTCAGGCGCTCAAGTTCGATTTCAATCCGCCCGAAGCCTTGTTCCTGGCCTGCATGCAACTGGTCGTCGCTGGCAGCCTGTTCGTGTTGTTCAGCCGCTGGGGCGGGCTGCAGTGGTTGGTGGCGGCACGCGCCGGCGATGCGTGGCGGCCACAGGTGGGGATGGCGGTGAAGTGGGGTGGCCGCGCGCTCTACGCGGCGGTCGTCGCGTTCCTGTCGTTGCCGATCGTCAGCCTCGTGCCGGCGGCCGCCGCGGCGGGCCGCGCCTTGCCGTGGCCCGAAATCGCCCGCGCCACCGTGTTCTCGGTCGGATTCGCGCTCGCGGCGGCGCTGCTGGCCGTGGCGCTGGCGCTCGCGGCCCTGAGCCTGTGGCGGCATTTCGACGATGCGCCCCGGCGACGCCTCGTCGAAGCGGCAGCGGTCCACCATCTCGTGATTCCGGGCATGGTGTTGTCGGTGGGTGTATATGTGCTCCTGATGGCGCGGGTGAACTGGCTCGAGTGGGGCTGGGTCGCGATCGTGCTGCTCAATGCGTTGATGGCGTTGCCGTTCGTGTTCGTGCAGCTCAGGCCGAGCATGTTCGAGTACGACGCCCAGTACCGGCCGTTGCTGGCCGATCTCGGCCTGCAGGGGTGGCATCACTGGCGGCGGGTGCTCGGACCCTTTCTGGCGCCCGCGCTGCGACGGGTGGCGGCGATCGCATTCGTGCTGGCTTTGGGCGACTTCGCGGTGTTCGGCATCTACGGCAATCCATCCTGGCATACGCTGCCGTGGATGATTCACGCGCTTGCGGGCAGCTATCGGCTGGACGAAGCGGCCGCCGCCGCGTTGTTGTTGCTGGCCGTGGCGCTGGCTGCGCTGTGCCTGCTGGAGCGCGCGCGTGCTTGAGGTCAAAGGCCTGCGGGTCGGGCGCGGCGGTCTGCGCTGGCAGCATGACTTCGCGCTCGCGCGCGGCCGGGTCATGGCGCTCATGGGGCCCAGCGGCGCGGGCAAGAGCACGCTGCTCGAATGCCTGGGCGGCTTCGTGCCGCCGCTGGCCGGCGAGATCGTCCTCGACGGGCGTCCCCTGCACGGGTTGCGCGCCGAAGACCGGCCGGTCGCGACGCTGTTTCAGCAGCACAATCTGTTCGAACATATCAGCGTCGCGCACAACCTGCGGCTCGGGTTCAGGCAGGGAAATCCTTCCGCGCCGCAGTGGCGGAGGGTCGTGGACGCCTGTGAACTGCTCGGCGTGGCCGACTTGCTCGCGCGCCTGCCGGGCGAACTGTCCGGCGGCCAGCGCCAGCGCGTCGCCTTGATCCGCACTGTGCTGCGCGAGCGGCCGCTGATCCTGCTCGACGAACCGTTCGGGGCGCTCGACCCCGACACCCGCATCGAGGCCGGCGACTGGGTGCGCCGCGTCATCGACCGGGACGGCAAGATGCTGATCTTCGTCACCCACGATGCGGACGATGCACGCCGCTGGGCCGATCGGACGCTCGAGATCGGCGCGGCGTGACCGCGTGCGATGAGCGCCGGGCCGGCGGACGCGGTATATTGCCGGCATGACGCGCTTGATCCTGTTCAACAAGCCATTCGGTGTCCTGTGCCAGTTCAGCGACGACGGCGGACGGCCGACCCTCAAGGACTACATCCCGGTACCCGGTGTCTATGCGGCCGGCAGGCTCGACCGCGACAGCGAGGGCTTGTTGCTGCTGACCGACGACGGCGGGCTGCAAAGCCGTGTTGCCGACCCGCGTCACAAGCTGCCCAAGACCTATCTGGCCCAGGTCGAAGGCGAGGTCGGCGAACGGGCGCTGGCAAGCTTGTGCGCGGGGGTCGATCTGGGCGATTTCACCACCCGGCCGTGTCAGGCGCGCGCGATACCCGAACCCGCCTGGCTGTGGGCGCGCGATCCGCCGATTCGCGAGCGCCTGAGCGTGCCGACCGCGTGGATCGAGATCGTGTTGCGCGAGGGCAAGAATCGCCAGGTGCGGCGCATGACCGCGCGGGTCGGCCTGCCGACCTTGCGCCTGGTCAGGGTCGCGATCGGTGACTGGTCGCTGGACGGCATCGCCCCGGGGGCGTGGCGCGAAGTGGGCGTGCCGGTTGCGCCGCCACCACCCGCGTCGGGGCCGCGCATCGGTGGACCGAGCGCGCGCGAAGGCGCACCGCGCATCCGGCGGCGGCGTGAGGGGCGTGCATCGGAACAAACATGAGGCGAGGAATGATCGAGCAATGAGTGAAATGATGAATGGCGACGCTTCGACGGCGGTTCGCGGCCCGGACCGCTTGCGCCGGCTGCTGCTGGGTGCCGGCCTGCTGTTGACCGGCGGCCTGGCGCAGGCGCAAGGCCCGGCGGCGATGCCGGTCGTCGATCTGTCGATCGGCATGTACAGGATCCAGGCCGAGCTTGCGGCAACGCCGCAGCATCGACAGACCGGCTTGATGAACCGCACCAGCATGCCGGCGCAGCACGGCATGGTTTTCGTGTTCACCCACGATGCGCGTCACTGCATGTGGATGAAGAATACCCTGATCCCGCTCTCGGTGGCCTTTGCCGACGCCGAAGGGCGCATCCTCAACATCGCCGACATGACACCGCACTCCGAGGAAAGTCACTGTGCGGCAGGCCAGGCGCGCTATGCGCTGGAAATGAACCAGGGGTGGTTCGCCGAGCGGGGGCTGGGCACCGACGTGCGCATTCGTGGCCTGGAGAAGCTGCCCCCTCCGCGCTGAGCGTCGCCTCGAGCCGCCGCCGCGGTTTGAATTGGGGGACAAACCCGGTCTTTTTCCGCACCTGACGCTTGCAGTCCCGAGCCGATAATGGCCCCACGTCGCACATCGCCCGAACCGGGGCGGGGTGGTGACCCAGGGGGCCGGACATGGCTGAAGACAGCGATCTCGAAAAGACCGAACAACCATCGGCGCGACGTCTGGAGCAGGCGCGCGAAGAAGGGCAGGTTCCGCAATCGCGCGAGCTGTCGACGTTCCTGGTGCTCGTTTTCGGGGTGCTCGGCCTGTGGGCGCTGGGGAGCTGGATCTCGGCGCGCGTACTCGGGATCCTGCGCCATGGTTTCAGCTTCGAGCGGGCGCTTGCGTTCGATACCGGTCTCATGCTGAACAACTTCGGCGACCTGTTCACCCAGGCCATCCTCACCATGCTGCCGTTCTTCGGCATCCTGATGCTGGCGGCGGTCGCCGCGCCGATTCTGCTCGGCGGCTTCGTGTTCTCGCCCAAGGCGCTGGGCCTCAAGCTGTCGCGTATGAACCCGATCGCGGGGCTGGGGCGGATGTTCTCGGCGCATGGCCTGGCCGAGCTGGTGAAGTCGATCCTCAAGGCCGCGATCGTGGGTGGAATGGGGGTTTTCGTGTTCCTGCGCGAGCATGAGCACGTGTTCGCGTTGATGGGCATGGCGCTCGACCGTGCGATCACCGAGTTCGTCGACACGCTGTGGTGGTCCGCGCTGCTGATCGTGCTGGGGCTGGCGGCGATCGCACTGATCGATGTGCCGTTCCAGTTGTGGCAGTACTACAAGAAGCTGCGCATGACCAAGGAAGAGGTCAAGCGCGAGTTCAAGGAGCAGGAGGGCGACCCGCACCTCAAGGCGCGCATCCGCCGGGTGCAGATGGAAATGGCGCGCCGGCGCATGATGAGCGAAGTCCCCAAGGCCGACGTGGTGGTCACCAACCCGACCCATTTCTCGGTCGCGCTCAAATACGATTCGGCGCGCATGGGGGCGCCGGTGGTGGTCGCGAAGGGGCGGGGGGCGCTCGCGCTCAAGATTCGCGAGATCGCGCGCGAGCACGATGTGCCGCTGCTCGAAGCGCCGCCGCTGGCACGGGCCCTTTACGCCCATTGCGAGCTCGAAGCGGCGGTGCCCGCGGCGCTGTATCGCGCGGTGGCCGAAGTGATGGCTTACGTCTACCAGCTGGAGCACTGGCTTTCGCACGGCGGCACGCCGCCGGTCACGCCCGAGGGCCTCGCGGTGCCGGAAGGTCTGGACCCCGGGGCCGCCGACTGATGGCCGCGCGCGGCAAACTTGAAGAGGTTTCCGAATGCTCGAATCGCTGAACCTGCGGGCGTTGATGGCGCCTGCCAACCTGCGCATGCTGGGCGCGCCGATCTTCATCATCACCGTGCTGTCGATGATGGTGCTGCCGCTGCCGCCGTTTGCGCTCGATCTGTTCTTCACCTTCAACATCGCCATGGCGGTCATGGTGATGCTGGTGGCGATGTATACCCGCAAGCCGCTCGACTTCTCGGTTTTCCCGACCGTGTTGCTGATCACCACGCTGATGCGCCTCGCGCTCAACGTCGCGTCTACCCGGGTCGTGCTGCTCGAGGGGCACACCGGAACCGACGCCGCCGGCAAGGTGATCGAGGCGTTCGGCCACTTCCTGGTGGGTGGCAACACCGCGATCGGCCTGGTGGTGTTCGTGATCCTGGTGCTGATCAACTTCGTGGTGGTCACCAAGGGTGCCGGTCGTATCGCCGAGGTCAGCGCCCGGTTCACCCTCGACGCGATGCCGGGCAAGCAGATGGCGATCGATGCCGATCTGAACGCCGGCCTGATCGACGAGAACGAGGCCAAGCGGCGGCGCAAGGAAGTGGCGCAGGAAGCCGACTTCTTCGGCGCGATGGACGGTGCGTCGAAGTTCGTCCGCGGCGATGCGGTCGCGGGCATCCTGATCCTGCTGATCAACATCATCGGTGGTCTGGTGGTCGGCATCATGCAGCACGACCTGCCGATGGACCAGGCGATCGAGACCTATACGCTGCTCACCATCGGCGACGGCCTGGTGGCGCAGATTCCGGCGCTGATCATTTCGGTGGCGGCCGGCCTGGTGGTGTCGCGCGTCGGCGAGGATGGAGACATGGGTGGCTTGGTGATCAACCAGGTGTTCTCCAACCCGCAGGTGTTGATGCTCACGGCAGCCATCATCGGCGTGCTCGGACTGATCCCGGGCATGCCCAACCTGGTGTTCCTGTTGATCGCGGGCGGGCTGGGGGCGCTGGCGTGGTCGCGCCTCG
>DDUE01000088.1:0-11268 GCA_002344625.1 Rhodocyclaceae bacterium UBA2346
AGCATTTCGATGCGTGCTCACTGGTCCTCGCGCAACATGCTTCGCTCCATCCTCGCTCACTCCAAAAAGCGAGAATGTACATAATCTTGTCATTTGTGAACAGACCCTAGCAGACCTGTTGCCACGCATCGAGGACGTATAGCCGCCCGTCCGGAGGACATGATCTGAGTGGGTAGTCGCGAACGCCGGTTTTGTGTGTCCTTCTGGACGTTGCGTCAAACGGGAGAATCGCGCCGAGCCGGCGTCGCCGAACAATTCGTCTTGTTTTGTACGGCAATATGCCGTAAATTCCGGCAGGAGGACAAAACCATGCCAGCCAGCTCCAGCGCCCGTCTCGAAGCCCGGATCAGCACCGATCTGCATGCGATGCTCAAGCGTGCCGCCGAACTGCAGGGGCGCACCATGACCGACTTCGTGGTGTCCGCCGTGCAGGATGCCGCGCAGCGAGCGATCGAGCAGGCCGAAGTCGTTCGCCTGTCCGTGGCCGATCAGGAGCGTTTCGCGCAGGCACTGCTGTCGCCGCCGCAAGTTTCCCCCGCCTTGGAGCGCGCCTTTGTCCGTCGCAGCAAGCTCTTGCGTGCTGAATGAGCCGCGCACCGTTCAGGCTCGCGCCACTCGATGCGGCGCATGAGCGCGCTGCGTTCGACAGTGAATCGGAACCCCTCAACCGCTATCTGCGCGAGCACGTTGCTCAAGACGTTCGCCGTCGCGTAGCGGCCTGCTTCGTGGCTTTGGATGATGGCCAGCGTGTCGTGGGCTACTACACCTTGGCATCGGCAAGTCTGTTGCTGGCCGATCTGCCGGCCAGCACAGGCAGGAAGCTGCCACGCTACCCGAGCGTGCCTGCCGTGCGCATGGGCCGCCTGGCTGTCGATCAGGCATTCAAGGGGCACGGCCTTGGCGGTGCGCTGCTGGCCGATGCGCTCGAGCGTGCCGCCCGTTCGGAGATTGCCGCCTTCGCGCTGATGGTGGATGCCAAGAACGAGGCCGCAGCGGCTTTCTACCGCCATCACGGTTTCATCGCCTTGCCGGATTCACCGCTTACCTTGTTCCTGCCGCTGGCAACCGTCCGGTCGGCCTGAACTTGCCGTGCCTGCAAAGTCCGGCGTGCGGCGGTTCGGGGGCGCCTGTCGCACCCTTACCCGTTTCGTTCCAGGAAGCTGCGAATCTGCCGGCGTTCCCGCTTGTCCGGTTTGTGGGTGGGCTGCTCGCCGTGGGCCATTTTGGCCAGGGCTGCGGCCTGTTCGCGCCGGGCGATGCTCGCGGGGGTCTCGAGGTAGAGTGTTTGCGCGAACTGTGCGTTGCCACGCAGCATCGCAAGCGCAAGCACCTCGAGTTCGAACTGGGTGCCGCTCCGTTCGATGTCCAGGCGGTCGCCGGGTTTGAGGGATTTCGAAGGTTTGCAGCGCTCGCCGTTCAAACGAACGTGGCCCGCGTGCAAGGCCTCGGTCGCGAGCCGCCGCGTCTTGTAGAAGCGCGCGGCCCAGAGCCATTTGTCGGCTCTTACCGATGTTTGATCCAGGTCTTGAGTCGTGGGGCGGTTCATCGTGCGGGGGAGCGGTAAGTTGAAACGACGGATCGCGCCGTGGCCGTTCGGGTGCCGAGGTTTGGCGTGCCATGCGCATCGTGGGGTAAGCTAGCGGCTTTCGCAAGCCCGGTGGTGGGCGAGGGGCAGGAGGCTTCATGGCAGTGATTCTGGTTACGGGCGGGGCGGGCTACATCGGGTCGCACACCTGCGTTGCGCTGCTCGAAGCGGGGCACGAGGTGGTCGTGGTCGATAACCTCAGCAATGGCAGCACGGAGGCCTTGCGTCGTGTGGCGGCGATCACCGGTCGGGCACTCGCCGGGTTTCACGTGGTGGATGTGCGCGACCGGGTCGCGCTGCGCGCGGTCTTCGCGCGTTATCCGATCCAGGTGGTGGTGCATTTCGCCGCGCTCAAGGCGGTGGGCGAGTCGGTGCGCGAACCGCTGCGCTACTATGACAACAACGTGGCCGGGACGGTCGCGCTGGCCGAGGTGATGCAGGCGGCCGGTGTCCATCGGCTGGTGTTCAGCTCGTCCGCGACGGTCTATGGCGACCCCGCCAGCGTCCCCATTTCGGAGGATTTTCCGACTTCCGCGACCAATCCGTATGGCTGGAGCAAGCTCATGACCGAGCAGGTGCTGCGGGATCTGGTCGCTGCGTCGCCCGATTGGCGGGTGGTGCTGCTGCGCTACTTCAATCCGGTCGGGGCGCATCCGAGCGGCGCGATCGGCGAGGATCCGCTTGGCGTGCCGAACAACCTGATGCCTTATGTCAGCCAGGTGGCGGTCGGCAAACTGGAGCGTCTGCGGGTGTTTGGCGGGGACTATGCGACGCCTGACGGATCCGGCGTCCGCGACTACATCCATGTGGTCGATCTGGCCGCGGGGCATGTGCAGGCGGTCGAGCGGATCGATGCGCTCGACCGTTGCGCGTGCGTCAATCTCGGTACCGGCAGGGGCTACAGTGTCCTGGAAGTGATCGCCGCGTTCGAACAGGCTTCGGGCAGGCGCATCCCCTACGAGATCGTCGAGCGCCGGGCGGGCGACGTGGCGCAATGCTGGGCAGACCCTTCGCTCGCGGAAGCGGTGCTGGGATGGCGGGCGAGGCACGACCTTGCGACGATGTGCCGCGACGCCTGGAGCTGGCAGCGTGCGAATCCGGGCGGCTATCCGTCGCAATGAAGAAACGACAGGCCGGGCGCCGTGTTTGGCAGGCCGGATCTGTTCAGGCGGCACGCCGTGGACGTGCGAGGTGTGCGGTTCTTACCAGTCTTTCTTCAGACGGTTTTGATACTGGACATCGTGCGGGAGCGTTTTCTGCATGGCTTCGAGTTCGCGGGTGAAGATCTCGGCGGCGCGTGCGAGGGTTTCGGCGGAAAGATGGGGCAGCTCGGTCTGGCGTGCGATCAGGCGCACCAGCATGTCGATCGAGCGTTTGCGCTGATGCGGATCGGGGGCCAGGTAAATGCCGTAGTCGGCACTGCACAGGGTCTTCAGGAACGCTGCACGGCGTTCGACGCGATGCAGGAATCGCCCCTCGGGGGTGTTTGCGGTAACAGGCATGGCGGCAACTCGGCGAACTCATGAACTCTCGGAAGCCGATTGTGCCTCATCGAAAGGTCGAAAGTCGTAACACCGGGTGAGCGGATGCGGCAAGGGCGCCGCGGTCACGCATCATCGCTGCGGGTCAGGCCGAGCGATCTGGCCAGGTAACGTCCGGTGTGGCTGGCGGGATTGGCCGCGATCGATTCGGGGGTGCCGGTCGCGACGATGAGGCCGCCGCCTTCGCCGCCTTCGGGGCCGAGGTCGACGATCCAGTCTGCCGTCTTGATCACGTCAAGGTTGTGCTCGATCACCACGATGGTGTTGCCGTGATCGCGCAGGCGGTTCAAGACCTTCAGCAACAGTGCGATGTCGTGGAAATGCAGGCCGGTGGTCGGCTCGTCGAGGATGTAGAGGGTGCGGCCGGTATCGCGCTTGGACAGCTCCAGCGCCAGCTTGACCCGCTGTGCTTCTCCGCCCGACAGCGTGGTCGCGCTCTGGCCGAGGCGTACGTAGCCTAGGCCGACATCGACCAGGGTCTCGAGTTTGCGCGCAACGGCGGGGACCGCCTGGAAAAGCTCGAGCGCCTGTTCGACCGTCAGGGTGAGCAGCTCGTAGATCGTCTTGCCCTTGTAGCGGATCTCGAGGGTTTCACGGTTGTAGCGTTTGCCATGGCAGACGTCGCACGGCACGTACATGTCGGGCAGGAAGTGCATCTCCACCTTGATCATGCCGTCGCCCTGGCAGGCCTCGCAGCGGCCGCCCTTGACATTGAACGAAAACCGGCCCGGGCCGTAGCCGCGCGCGCGCGCTTCCGGAACGCCCGCGAACAATTCCCGGATCGGTGTGAACAGCCCGGTATAGGTCGCGGGATTGGAGCGTGGCGTGCGTCCGATCGGGGACTGATCGACGCTGATCACCTTGTCGAACAGATCGAGCCCTTCGATCGCGTCGTAGGGTGCGGACTCGACGCTCGAGCGGTAGAAATGCCGCGCCGCGACCGCGTACAGGGTGTCGTTGATCAGGGTCGACTTTCCCGACCCCGAAACGCCGGTGACGCAGGTCAGCAGGCCGGACGGGATCTCGAGCGTCACTCCGCGCAGGTTGTTGCCACGGCAGCCGGTCATTACCAGTGCCGGCCCCGCGGGGGTGCGGCGGGTCGTGGGCGTCGGGATCGCGGCGCGGCCGGATAGATAGGCGCCGGTCAGCGAGTCCGGATTCGCGACGATCTCGGCAGGCTTGCCGCGCGCGACGATCATGCCGCCGTGTTCGCCGGCGCCGGGGCCCATGTCGATCACGTAGTCGGCGCTGCGGATCGCGTCTTCGTCATGCTCGACCACGATCACGGTGTTGCCCAGGTCGCGCAGTTGCGCGAGCGTCGCGAGCAGGCGATCGTTGTCGCGCTGGTGCAGGCCGATCGAAGGTTCGTCGAGCACGTACATGACGCCGGTCAGGCCGGATCCGATCTGGCTGGCCAGGCGGATACGCTGTGCCTCGCCGCCGGAGAGGGTGTCGGCCGCCCGGTCCAGGGACAGATATCCGAGCCCGACATTGATCAGAAAGCTGATCCGATCGGAGATTTCCTTGACGATCTTGTCGGCGACCAGTCCGCGCTGGCCTGGCAGCGCCAGGGTGTCGAAGAACGTTCGTGCGGTGCCGAGCGGCATCCGGCTGACGGTGTGAATCGACTGGCCGCCGATCAGCACGAACCGGGCTTCGGTGCGCAGGCGTGTGCCCCCGCAGGCCGGGCAGACCTGGGTTGCACGGTATTTGGAGAGCTCTTCACGCACCGTGCTCGAGTCGGTTTCGCGGTACCGCCTTTCGAGGTTGGGGATGATGCCCTCAAACGGGTGTTCCTTTGCGACCGTCCGGCCGTTGTCCGAGAGATAGCGGAAGGCGATCTTGTCGCGCCCCGAACCGTGCAGGATGATCTGGCGCTGACGCTCGTCGAGGTCGCAGAAGGGGGTTTCGACGTCGAAACCATAGTGCTGCGCCAGGTTTGCCAGCATCTGGAAATAGAACTGGTTGCGTCGATCCCAACCGCGTATGGCACCGGACGCGAGCGAGAGGTCGGGATGGGCGACGACCCGCGCCGGGTCGAAGAAGTCGATCTGCCCCAGCCCGTCGCACTTCGGGCAGGCCCCCGCGGGATTGTTGAACGAGAACAGACGGGGTTCGAGTTCGGCCAAGGCGTAGCTGCACACCGGGCACGCAAAGCGGGCGGAGAACAGGTGTTCGGCGCCGCTGTCCATCTCGACCGCGATGGCGCGGCCGTCCGAGTGCAGCAGGGCGGTCTCGAACGATTCGGCGATCCGGCCGCGCGCATCCGGGCGCACCTTGAGGCGATCGATCACGATCTCGACGCTGTGGCGTTTGCTCTTTTCCAGCGGTGGCAGGGCATCGAGTTCGAACAGGGCGCCGTCCACCCGCACGCGCACGAACCCCTGGGCGCGCAACTCGGCAAACAGGTCTTGCTGCTCGCCCTTGCGTCCCGCCACGACCGGCGCCAGGACCATCAGGCGGGTGTCCTCGGGTAGCGCCAGCACATGATCGACCATTTGCGAGATCGTCTGGGCTTGCAGCGCCTGTCCGGGGTGATCCGGGCAATGCGGCGTCCCCGCGCGCGCGAACAGCAGGCGCAGATAATCATGAATCTCGGTCACGGTGCCGACCGTCGAGCGTGGATTGTGGCTGGTCGCCTTCTGCTCGATCGAGATGGCGGGCGACAGGCCCTCGATCAGGTCGACGTCGGGCTTTTCCATCAGCTGCAGGAACTGCCGGGCGTACGCCGACAATGATTCGACGTAGCGCCGCTGGCCTTCCGCATAGAGCGTGTCGAACGCGAGCGACGATTTTCCCGAGCCGGAAAGCCCGGTGATCACGGTGAGCTGGTTGCGCGGCAACTCGAGGCTGATGTCGCGCAGGTTGTGGGTACGTGCTCCCCGAATGCGAATTTCGTCCATGTGTCGAACCGGCATTGACCAACGTGCCACTATACGAGAGAAGGCAGGCGCGACCAAACCGGTATTTCGGCCCGGCCGGAACCGGTTCGCGCCGACGCTGCCCGCATCGGCATCATGGGGTGGGAGGGCCGCTGATGGTAGAATCGCGCCTTTCCACAATCCACCCCGCCATGTCCTCGATCGAACATGATTCGATGACCGCCCTCGAACGGCGTGCCGGCATCAGCCTCGCCGCGATCTTCGCGCTGCGCATGCTGGGCCTGTTCCTCATCCTGCCGGTCTTCGCGGTGCATGCGCACGCCTACGCGGGTGGCGACAGCCTCGTCCTCGTCGGCCTGGCCATCGGGGCGTATGGCCTGACCCAGGCCTTTCTTCAGCTTCCGTTCGGTGCGGCGTCCGATCGGTTCGGGCGCAAGCCGGTGATCGTTTTCGGGCTCGTGCTGTTCGTCGTCGGCAGCGCGATGGCCGCGTTGGCCGACAGCATCGAGATGGTCGTTGCCGGGCGCGCGCTGCAGGGGGCGGGCGCCATATCCGCCGCCGTCACGGCGCTGGCCGCCGACCTGACCCGCGACCAGCACCGCACCAAGATCATGGCGATGATCGGTTCCAGCATCGGGCTGGTATTCGCGCTGTCGATGGTCGCGGCGCCGGTGCTGCATGCGCTGGTCGGCATGAGCGGCATCTTCTGGATCACGGCCTTGCTCGCGCTCGGCGCGATCTTCGTGGTTGTGCGCGTGGTGCCGGACGCGCCGACCGTTTCGCGCCCGGCCAAGGGTCGCCTGCTGGACGTTTTGCGCAACGGCCAGCTGATGCGCCTCAATTTCGGGGTGTTCGCGCTACACCTCATCCAGACCACCATGTGGGTGCTGGTGCCGACCGCGCTGGTGAGCCGTGGCGGGCTGCCGCTCGCCGAGCACTGGCGGGTCTATCTGCCCGCCGTGCTGCTGTCGTTCGTGGTGATGGTGCCGGCCATCATCGTGGCCGAGCGGCGCGGCCTGATGAAACCCATCTTCAATGCGTCCATCGTCCTGCTCGTGATCGTGCAGGCGGGCCTGTACCTGTTCAGTCAGGGGGTGTGGCTGCTCGGACTGTGGTTGACGCTGTTCTTTGTCGCATTCAACGTGCTCGAGGCCACCCAGCCTTCGTGGATATCGCGGATTGCGCCGGCCGACGCCAAGGGCGCGGCACTTGGCGTCTACAATACGCTGCAGTCGGTCGGGCTGTTTCTCGGTGGCATGCTGGGCGGCTACGTCGGCCAGCACTTCGGCAGCGCGGCGGTCAACCTGGTGTGCGCGGGGGTTGCCATCGCGTGGCTGGCGCTGGCCATTTCAATGAATGCGCCGCCCCGACGGGTCGTCCCCGCGGTCGCGGCCTGAGCAGCCTCATTTAAGGAGAGAGCGGGATGGCATCCCTGAACAAGGTCATTCTGATCGGCAATCTCGGCAAGGACCCCGAGACCCGCTATGCGCCGTCGGGCGATGCGATCTGCAACCTGACCCTGGCGACTTCCGAAACCTGGAAGGACAAGACCACCGGTGAGCGGCGTGAAGCCACCGAGTGGCACCGGGTCGTGTTCTTCGGCCGTATTGCCGAAGTCGCGGCGCAATACCTGCGCAAAGGCAGCCAGATCTATGTCGAAGGCCGCCTGCAGACGCGCAAGTGGCAGGACAAGGACGGCCAGGACCGCTATACCACCGAGATCCGCGGCGACGAGATGAAAATGCTCGGCAGCCGCCAAGGCATGGGGGGCGAGTCCGCGGCGGGTGCGCAGGATGCCGGCTATGACGCGCCGCGTTCGCGCCCCGAGCCGGCACGTGCCCAACCGCAAAGCGCCGCCCCCCGCTCCGAACAGGCGCCCGCCAAGCCCGCTTTCGATTCATTCGACGACGACATCCCATTCTAGAGGGCATCGGCAGGCCGGCAAGCCGGGTTGCGCGCTTGTCCCGCCGGGCCGGGCGGGCAGGTCGCGTTATTGCCCGGCAAGCATGGGCTGCGCGGTCGCGCGATGTGCCACCAGCGCCGTCTTCATTCGGCGCAGCGCTTCATCGAGGGTGCTGCGCGGGCAGCCGAAGTTGAGGCGCACGAAGCCGGGCATACCGAACGGCGCGCCGTCCGACAGGCCCACGCCGGCATCCTCGAAGAACTTCGCCGGGTCAGTGAGGCCGGTGGCGCGGCAATCGATCCAGGCCAGGTAGGTCGCTTCGGGGCGGGTGGTCGAGACGCCCGGCATCGTGGCGACGGCGTCGAGGACCCGCGCGCAGTTTCCGCGCAGATAGCGCAGGAGCGCCTGGCGCCAGGGGTCGCCGTCGCGGTAGGCGGCCTCGGCGGCCGCGAGCCCGAGCACGTTCGGGTGGCCCGCGAGCCCGCGCATCGCGCGGGCGTAGGCGCGGCGCAGCTTCGGATCGGGAATGATTGCGAAGGCGCAGTAAAGGGCCGGGATGTTCCAGGTTTTCGACGGGGCCATCAAGGTGATGGTGCGTGCCGCGACCGCATCGTTCAGGGCGGCGATCGGCCGATGCGGGTGGTCCGGGTCGAGCACCAGGCCACAATGGATCTCGTCGGAACAGATAATCAGGTCACGACGTTCGGCCAGGTCCGCGAGCCAGCCGAGCTCATCGTCATCGAACACCCGGCCGACCGGGTTGTGCGGATTGCACAGCATCAGCAGGCGGGTGCGGGGGCCGATCGCGTCCTCGGTCGCGCGGCGGTCCCATTCCCAGCGCGAATCCCGCAACACCAGCGGGCGGGTCACCAGTGTCCGGTCGTTGTTGGCCGGCGCGGTGAGAAAGGGCGGGTAGACCGGGGTGGCGGTGAACACTTCGTCGCCGGCACGGCCGACCGCGCGGCAGGCGAGGTTGAAGCCGCTCACCACGCCGGGCAGCCATATCAGCCATTCCGGGCGGATCGCCCAGCCGTGGTCGCGCGCGATACCGTCAATCACTGCTTCGACCAGCGCCGGCCACGGATCGGTGTAGCCGAACACCGGATGGGCGAGTCGTGCGGCGAGCGCGTCACGGATCACGTCCGCGACCGCGAAATCCATGTCGGCGACCCACAGGGGCAGGATGTCGCGGCCGGCATAGCGGCCCCATTTTTCGCCCGGCTCGGCGGCGCGGTCGAGCGGTGTGTCGAAGTCGAAATCGGTATTCACGGTTGAGCTCCTGGCAGGCGTCCAGTGTAACCCGATGTCGAAGCATTCGTCCCCGAGGGTCGGTGCGGCTACAATGTCGCCGAAAGCGCTGCATGCGCAGGAGGAGGACAATCGTGGAAGGTGTGACCGCCCATCCGGACGGGATATTGGCGCTGGATTCGGGCTATTGCCGCGACACGCTCGCGGCGATTCATCTGGTGATACACCAGGGGCAGGCGGCGGTGGTCGACACCGGCACCAATGCGTCGGTGCCGCGCGTGCTTGCCGCGCTCGGTGCCGCGGGCATACCGCCGGAACAGGTTCGCTGGGTCATGCTGACGCATATCCACCTCGATCATGCGGGCGGCGCCGGGAGCCTGATGTGCGCGCTGCCGAACGCCTGTCTGCTGGTGCATCCGCGCGGCGCGCGCCACATGATCGATCCGACCCGGCTGTGGGAAGCGACGTCGGCGGTGTATGGCGCCGAGCAGACCTTCGCGCTCTATGGGCGGCTCGTGCCGGTCGCGGCCGAGCGCATCGTGCTGGCCGAAGACGGGCTCCAGATCGACATGGGCGGCAGAAAATTCACGGTGCTCGACACCCCCGGTCACGCGCGCCACCACATCTGTATCTGGGACGAAACCGCGCGCGCGTTCTTCACCGGCGACACCTTCGGTCTGTCGTACCGCGAGTTCGATGTGAACGGCCGCGCGTCGGTGATTCCGACCACCACCCCGTCGCAGTTCGATCCGGATGCCTTGCATGCTTCGATCGACCGGATGCTCGCCTACCAGCCGGAGGCCATGTACCTGACCCACTACAGCCGGGTCACCGATGTGGCAAGACTGGGCGGCGACCTTCACCGCCTGATCGATACCATGGTGGCGGTGGCGCATGCCGCGCGCGGCGAAGGCGTCGCCCGGCATGTCGAGATCCTTGCCGGCCTCGAGCAGATCGTGCGCGAGGAGGCCGAGCGGCAGGGCTGGACCTTGCCCGAAGAGCGCGTCCTCGAGCTGCTGCAGATGGACCTGACCCTGAATGCGCAGGGGCTCGGGGTGTGGCTGGACGATTGTCGCGCGCGCTCAGCCGAAACGGCATGAACGCGGGCGCAGCCGCCGACGCCTGTGGCACGGCCCGAAACGGCACGGAGGCACCGTGTTTCGTTGAAGATCCCGCGCGGATGACGAAGGTCGATCCGCAGCGCAGGTTCGGCGGCGTCGCGCGCCTCTACGGCGATCACGCCACGGACCGCCTGGCCGCGGTGCGCGTGTGCGTGATCGGCGTCGGGGGGGTCGGCTCGTGGGCCGCGGAGGCCTTGGCGCGCAGCGGCGTCGGCCGGATCGCCCTGATCGACCTGGATCATGTCGCGGAGTCGAACATCAACCGCCAGGTCCATGCGCTCGACGAGACGCTGGGGCAGGCCAAGGTGTTTGCGATGGCTGCGCGGATCCGGGCGATCAATCCGCATGCGCGGGTCGATGCCGTGGACGAATTCATCACGCCCGAGAACGTCGCAGTTCACCTGTGCGCATTCGACATGGTGTTCGATGCGGTCGACAACGTTCGCGCGAAAGTCGCGATCGCGGCATGGTGCCGGGACCAGGCCATGCCGCTGGTGATGGCGGGCGGCGCGGGCGGCAAGCGCGATCCGGCGCGCATACGGGTGGCCGATCTGTCGCGCACCGAACAAGATCCGCTGCTGGCCAAGGTGCGTCGCTGCCTGCGCAGCGACCATGGCTTTTCGCGCGACCCGCGCCGCCGTTTCGGAATCGAGGCGATCTATTCGGATGAGCCGGTTGCCTATCCCGAAGCCGCGTGCGCGGCCACGTCCGCCCCGCAAGGGCTCGCCTGCGCCGGCTACGGGTCGAGCATGATGATGACCGCGAGCGTGGGCCTGCTGCTTGCGGCGCGGGGCATCGAGCGCCTGCTCGCCGAACCTGCGGCGCCTGCCCGCCACCCGGAGGCCAGATGACGCGGGGCGAACAGGCGGTGGTGTTGTTCGGGCACGGCGCGCGCGACCCGGAATGGGCGCGCCCGATGCTGCGCGCGCAAGCGGCGCTGCAGCGTGCCGAGCCCGCGCTGCGGGTCGAGCTCGCCTTCCTCGAGTTC
>DDUE01000088.1:11541-11823 GCA_002344625.1 Rhodocyclaceae bacterium UBA2346
GAGCTCGCCTTCCTCGAGTTCATGCAGCCGACGCTCGCCGAAGCAATCGACCGGCTGGTGGCGTCGGGCGCAGGGCGGATCACGGTGGTGCCGGTGTTTCTCGCCCAGGGCGGGCATTTGAAGAAGGATGTGCCGCTGCTGGTCGAAGCGGCGCGCGGCCGCCATCCGCGCTGTGATATTCGGCAAGTCCTCGCCGTCGGCGAAGCCGACGGGGGCGGCGCGGCGATTGCCGGCCATGGGGCGGGGGGGGGGGCGGGGGGGCGCGCGGGGGGGTGTGTGCGG
>DDUE01000061.1:0-8143 GCA_002344625.1 Rhodocyclaceae bacterium UBA2346
GGCTTCGACGTGGCCAGCATTCCGCGCCGGCCGGCAGTTTCTGCCGCTCGCGTGGTTGCTGACGGCAAGGACGGCAGCCTTGCCGGCCGCGCCGCCGCGCTTGGCGCTGCCGTCGCCAACGAGGTCGTGAGCGAAGTCGACGCGCTCGCCGGCGGTACCCGCGCCTTCGTCAGGCAGGTCTGGCGGCATGCGCAAGAGGCGAGCGGCAGCACCGGCGTGCCGGCGCAGTTCATGGTTGCGCAGGCCGCCCTAGAGACCGGCTGGGGGCGTGCGGTGCTCAAGCATGCGGACGGCACATCGAGCCACAATCTCTTCAACATCAAGGCGGGTTCCAGCTGGAAGGGGCCGGTGGTCGAGGTTCCGGTCACCGAATATGCCAACGGCCGGGCCTATACCGAGCAGGCCCGTTTTCGTTCCTATCCTTCGTATGCCGAGGCTTTCCGAGACTATGCGAAGCTCGTGACGACCAGTCCGCGCTATGCGGACGTGGTCGGCCAGACCGATCCGGCGGCGTTCGCGCGCAGCCTGCAGGAAGCAGGTTTCGCGACCGATCCGAGCTATGCCGACAAGCTCAGGCGCATCATCGGCGGCAACACCTTGAAGGTGGCGCTGTCCGGTTGATTTTGCCGTTCCCGGGGGTGGCAGGGTTCTTGCTGATCAAGACTCGAACGCAAGGATTCACGAGGTAGGCACCATGGCCGGAATGCTCAACATCGGTTTGACGGGTCTGAACGCTGCACAGATGCAGCTCAACACGGCCTCGCACAACATCGCCAATGCCGCGACGCCGGGTTATTCGCGCCAGACCGTCGTTCAGAGTACCAACGATCCGCTGTTCACAGGGGTAGGCTTCTTCGGCCAGGGTACCCGGATCGATACGGTCAAGCGCCAGTACAGCGAGTATCTGCAGAACAACGTGCTGTCGGCCGACAATCGCCGTGCCGAGTACGCGGTGTATGACGCCCAGATCAGCCAGATCAACAATCTCCTCGCCGACGCCACTGCCGGGCTGTCGCCGGCGCTGCAGAACTTCTTTGCCGGCGTCCAGGAGGTGGCGGCCAATCCGAACAGCGTCCCCGCCCGCCAGTCGCTGCTGTCCGCCGGGCAATCCTTCGTGGCGCGTTTTCAGGCCATGGATACGCGCCTGAGCGAGATCCGCGCCGGGGTCGAGAGCCAGATCGCCAGTTCGGTCGAATCGATCAACGGCCTGGCGAACCAGATCGCGGAGCTCAACCAGCGCATCGTGATCGCGCAGGCGGCCGGCCCCAACGTGCCCGCCAACGATCTGCTCGATCAGCGCGACGCGGTGGTCACCGAGCTCAACAAGCTCGTGAAGACCAGCACCGTGATCGAAAGCAACGGGCAGATGAGCGTGTTCGTGGGGTCGGGCCAGGCGCTGGTGCTGGGTCAGAACGTCAACCGGCTCGGTGTGGTGAGCACGCCCGACGACGTCGAGCGCAGCGGCGTCGCGATGATTGCACCCAACGGGGTGGCGATCACCTTGCCCGAGAACCTGCTCACCGGTGGCGAACTGGGCGGCCTGCTGGCGTTCCGGCGCGAAACGCTGGACTCGACACGCGACCAGATGAACCGCATCGCCCGCCAGTTTGCGGAGGTCTTCAACGACCAGCACCGCAAGGGGGTGACGCTCGAGGGCGCGCTTGGCAGCGATTTCTTCCGGCTCGACATGGTGACGGCGGAAAGCGGCGACCCGGCGCTGGCGCCCGCGGTGTCGATCGCCAACGACAATCTCCTGACCAATGACCGGTATCGCGTGACCTACGATAGCGCGGCTGCCGGCGGCTACGTGCTCACCCGTATTTCGGATGGCGCGGCGGTCGCTCCGGCCGACGTGGGGCTGGAGATCGAGGTGCCGGCCGGCGCGGTGAATGGTTCGACCTATCTGGTCGTGCCCTTGCGCCATGCCGCCCGCAACATCAGCGTTGCACTGGTCGAGCCGCGCGACGTGGCCGTCGGCAACCCGGTGTCGGTGTCGGCGCCGCTGAGCAATGGCGGCACCGGCAAGGTAGACGGCATCAGCATCGCCTCGGTCGATGCACTCGCGACGTCCTATCCTCATTTTGCCTCGTTCGGCATGCGTTTCGATGCTGCCAGCAACGCACTGGTCCTGGATGCCGGGCCGTTCGCGATCGAACCGAGTCCGGCCAGTTTCAACCCGGCCACCGATTCGTCGGGCAAGACCTTCACGATCACCCGTGGCGGCGAGCCGGTGTTCACGTTCGAGTTTTCCGGAACGCCGGCCGACGCGGCGCGCTTCGAGTTCAAGCCGACCGAACTCGGCGTGGCGGACAACCGCAATGCGGTCGCGCTGGGAGCGTTGCAGACGAGCAAGACGATGCTGGTCGACGGCGCGGGCAACGACACCGCCACGTTCCAGTCGGCCTATTCGCAGATCGTCGCCCAGGCCGGCAGCAAGGGGCGCGAGGTTCGGGCCGGCATGCAGGTGCAGGAAACCCTGCTGCGCCAGGCGACCGACGCGCGCGATTCGCTGTCCGGTGTCAATCTCGACGAAGAAGCCGCGAACCTGTTGCGCTATCAGCAGGCCTACCAGGCCGCCGGGCGCATCATGTCGATCGCGCAGCGGCTGTTCGACGAGATCGTGAGCATCGGTCGATAGGAGCCCATCATGCGTATCTCGACCAACATGATCTACGGGAAGGGTGTCGCGACCCTTCAAAACCAGACCGCCGAACTGCTGCGCACCCAGCAGCAGGTTTCGACCGGGCGACGAATCCTGACCCCGGCCGACGACCCGATCGCATCGGCGCGGGCACTCGAACTCGGCCAGTCGCAGGCCGTCAATCAGCAGTTTGGGCGCAACATCGCCTATGCCGACGACAACCTGAAGATTCTCGAGGGCAAGCTGGTCGGAGTGGGTGACATTCTCCAGTATTCGCGCGAACGCGCCGTGCAGGCCGGCAACGGCTCCATGACGGCGACCGATCTGGGCTATCTCGCCACCGACCTCAAGTCGCAGTTCGAAGCACTGTTCGGGCTGGCCAACAGCCGCGACGGCCAGGGCGACTACATCTTTTCGGGCTTCAAGGCGAATACCAAGCCGTTCGAGGGTGGTTTGAGCGGTGTGCAGTACCAGGGCGACGAGGGCGGGCGGACGATCCAGGTGAGCGCCTCGCGTTTCATGCCGGTGAGCCTGCCCGGCGCCGATGTGTTCGATCGCTCGCGCATCGTGGACGTCAATGCCTTGCGTACGCCGAGCGACGACAAGCCCACGACCAACGACGCGCTGTACAGTTTCAAGGGCAACAACAACACCGGCACGGCATCGGCGCTGCAGGTGAGCTTCGATCCGGCGACGGTCGATCCGGCCACCGATCTCGGCAAGCGCTACCAGTTGCAA
This sequence comes from Rhodocyclaceae bacterium UBA2346, assembly GCA_002344625.1. GTDB lineage: Bacteria > Pseudomonadota > Gammaproteobacteria > Burkholderiales > Rhodocyclaceae > UBA2357. The sequence continues at coordinate 3,380 of DDUE01000061.1, forward strand.
TATAGCCAGCCGGATCCGCTCGTGGATGGCACCTGGTCGGTCATCATGTCGGTACCGGGTGGTGAGGCGGTTCCGGTAGCCGCTAGCCCCAATCCGCCATCGCCCGCGACGCCGACCTCGTTGACGTTCAACGGTATCACGGTCCAACTTCCCGCCGACGCGCCACCGGTCAGCGACGCCGATGCGACCCCGCTCGGCGACGGCGACGCGTTCGAGGTATTCGTCGCGTCGACCAAGATGTTCGACAACTACGCGCTGTTCGTCAGTGCGCTCGACGATCAGGGCGCGGTCGGAGCCGCGGGCGGCGTGGCCTTCGCGCTCGAGAACCTCGATTTCGCGCTCGAGAACGTCTTGAAGGTGCGTGCCCAGATCGGCTCGCAAATGGTCGAGACCGAGCAGTTGCAGAACCTGGGCGCGGATCTCGACCTGCAGTACTCGCAGGCCATTTCGCGGCTCGAGGATGTCGACTATGCCGAAGCCCTCTCGCGCCTGGTGCAGCAACAGAGCTATCTGCAGGCCGCTCAGCAGTCCTTCCTGCGGATCACCGGTCTGTCCTTGTTCAACTTTCTGAGTTGATCGCCATGAAGCTGCGTTCTCTCGTCCTTGCGTTGGTGCTGCCCTGTGTCGGTGGCTGCCTGAACACGGGTTATCTGGCGCCGGTGGCTGGCACGATCGGTGCGATCGGCCTCGCGGCCGACGATTTTCTCGAAACCGAGTATCTTTCGGCGGCCTTGGTCGCCTATGCGATCTACGATCCGCTGGCGCCCAACTGGACGATAGAGGTGGTGCCGCGCAACGAAACGCGCGCCCGCATCGACATGCGCCTGCGCAAGCTGATCACCGGTGGCGAGGGGGAGGCGCGGGTGGTGTTCATGCGCAACGCGCAGGACTATGCCGAGGAGCAAGGGTTCGCCGGCTTCGAAATCCTGCGCTATGAAGAGGGGCTGGAATCGACCCGGCCGTTCGCCCAGCGTTATGCGACCGGCGACATCAAGCTGGTGGGGATGCTGGAGTGACGGGGCGCCGCGCGCGCATCAACCCGGCTTGAGCGCACGCAACAGCAGGTCTATGGCCTCGAAGCCGCGTTCGAACAGGCCATGGAAGACCGGCCCGAGATAGCTCAGACTCACGAACAACACCAGGAAGCCGATCGACAGTGTCACCGGGAATCCCACCGCGAACAGGTTGAGCTGCGGCGCGGCGCGGGTGAGCACGCCGAGGGCGATGTTGGTGATCAGCAGGGCGGCGACCATCGGCAGCGCGATCAGCACGCCCGACGCGAACATCACCGAAGCGTGGCGCACGATCAGAAGCCAGCCCTCGCTGGCGGTCGCCTCGCCGATGGGCAGCCATTCGAAGCTCAGTACCACGATCTTGATCAGCATCAGGTGGCCGTCGAGCGCGAGAAACACCAGCAGCGTGAGCAGGTTCAGGAACTGCGCCACCACCGAGCTCTGGCCGCCGGTCTGCGGGCTGAAGAAGACCGCGAACGACAAACCCATCTGCAGCCCGATCATTTCGCCGGCCAGGTCGATCGCGGCAAAGAACAGCCGCATCATGAAGCCGATCGCGACGCCGATCAGAACCTGATGCAGCAGGATGCCGAGCGCCATCCATGAGTCGGCCGCGATCGGCGGGATGGGTGGCAGCGCGGGCAGCACCGCCAGCGCGACCGCGAGTCCGATCGTGAGGCGGAAACGGGTCGGAATGGCACGGTTGCTCAACAGGGGCGCCGCGCTGATCAAACCCAGGATGCGGGCGAGGGGAAACATCAGCGCCACCAGCCAGGCATCCAACTGCGCGGAGGTGACGCTGAGCATCGCCGTGCCCCGCGGCTCAGCCGATCAGGTTCGGTATCGAGGTGATCAGCCGTCGGGTGAAATCGGTGATCAGGGTGAGCATCCAGGGGCCGGCCACGACCAGCGTGACGAAGATCGCGACCAGTTTGGGCACGAACGACAAGGTCATTTCGTTGATCTGGGTAGCGGCCTGGAACACGCTGATCAGGAGGCCGGTCGCGAGTGCGGCGATGAATAGCGGGGCGGCCATCATCAGCGTGATTTCCGCCGCCTGACGACCGATGTCGATGACCATGCCTGGATTCATGATTGTTGCTCCCGAGTGGTTTTCAGACGGCAAAACTCTGCACCAGCGAACCGATCAGCAGCGTCCAGCCGTCCACCAGCACGAACAGCATGATCTTGAACGGCAGCGAGACGATCACCGGCGACATCATCATCATCCCCATCGACATCAGCACCGAGGCCACCAGCATGTCGATGATCAAAAAGGGCAGGAAGATCACGAAGCCGATCTGGAACGCGGTTTTCAACTCCGAGGTCACGAAGGCCGGAATCACCACCCGCATCGGTAGATCCTCGGCCTTGTCCACCGGCGCGGTATCGGACAGGCGCGTGAACAGTGCGAGATCGTTCTCGCGCACCTGGTTCAGCATGAAGCCCTTGATCGGCACGCTGGCACGCACCACGGCTTCCTCGAAGGGGATGGCGCCGGTCGACATCGGTTCGTAGGCGTCGGTATAAATCCGTTCGGCGATCGGCGCCATGATGAAGAAGGTGAGGAACAGCGCCAGGCCGAGCAACACCTGGTTGGGCGGCGAGGTTTGGGTGCCCATGGCGGTGCGCAGCAGCGAGAAAACGATGATGATGCGGGTGAAGCAGGTCATCATCAACAGCATCGCTGGCAGAAACGACAATGCCGTGAGCAGCAGCAGGGTCTGGACGGTGAGGCTGTAGGTGGTTCCGCCGCCCGCGGCCGAGGCGGTGGTGATCGCCGGGAGCCCCTGCGCGCCGGCCGCGAGCGGCAGGGCCAGCAGGCCGACGGCGAGCGTGGCCGGGATCAGTTTACGGTTCATCGCGGCGCCGCTCCAGTGACTGTTTCAGCCATTGCCTGAAGTCGGTGGCAGACGTGGCGCCGGCCGGCGGGCTGGCCTCGTCCGGCAATTGCGTCCGCTCGAGCGTGTGCAGCGTGTTGATGCCGGCCGCCGTGATGCCCAGCACCAGCACCTTGTCTGCGATCTCGACCAGTACGATCCGCTCGCGTGGCCCGACCGCCAGGGCACCGACAATCTTCATGCCGCGCGCCGCGCCGCCGGGCGCGGACAGCCGTTTGATGAGCCACAGGCTACCGAGCAGCAGGCCCACCACGACGGCCAGCCCGAGCAGCATCTGCACCAAGCCCCCGGCCATGTCCGGCACGGCGTCGGCCGCGCGCGCCGGTGCTGCGAGCAAGCAGGGGAGAATGGCGGCGGGCAGGGAGCGGGAGCGCTTCACGAGGGGTCCGGTCGGGCTTTCGATACGGTGAAGCGTAGCGCGCCGGCACCCGCTGCGATGCCGGGATTAGACCGGCAAAACCGACACTATTCGAAGTTTTCGCGTGGGCCGATGCGCCCGCACGACCGGTCAGCCGCGAATCTTGCGCATGCGCTCGGCCGGGGTGACGATGTCGGTGAGTCGAATACCGAACTTGTCGTTGACGACCACGACTTCGCCTTGCGCGATCAGGGTGCCGTTCACGAGCACATCCATGGGTTCGCCGGCCAGACCATCGAGCTCCACCACCGACCCGTGCGCGAGTTGCAGAAGATTGCGGATCGACAGCTTGGTGCGGCCGAGCTCGACCGTGATCTGCACCGGGATGTCGAGGATCATGTCGAAATCGTTCAACGAACTGGCCTTGGTTTCGCTGCCGCCGAAATCCGGGAAGATCTGGCTGGCAGGCCTCGCCTGGTAGGGCGATTCGACCGCGGCTGCGGCGAGCTCGGCCGCGATCCGTTTGGCTTCGTCGTCGCCGCCCGATTCGGCCGCCTGTTCGGCCATCGCGGCCGCCCAGTCGTCTTCGCTGATCTGGTTGTCTGTATCGTCGTCAGCCATCGCTGTCTCCGGGTGGGGGGGGATCGGCCTCGCGCTCGGCGACGGTGCGCTCGACCTTGATCGAATAGTGGCCGTTGCGGGTGCCGTAGTGCACCTCGAGCACTGGGATGCCGTCTATCTCGGCCGACAGCAATTCCGGGACCGCGAGCGGCAGCACGTCGCCAACCTGCATGTTGACGATGTCGCGCAAGGTCACCCGGGTGGTGCCCAGATTGCATACGAGCTCGATCTCCGCCGCCTGCAGCTGGCGCCCGAGCAGCTTGATCCAGCGGTTGTCCTGGGTCAGGTGATCGCTCTGCATGGTGGAATAGATCATGTCGCGGATCGGTTCCATCATCGAGTACGGGAAGCAGATATGCATCTCGGCCTGGGCTCCGCCCAGTTCGAGCGAGAACGTGGTCGAGACGACGATCTCCGAGGGCGTCGCGATGTTTGCGAACTGCGAGTTCATCTCGGAACGCACATACTCGAGATCGAGCTTGTACACCGGCGACCAGGCCCGGCTGTATTCGCTGAAGACCACGCCCAGCATGCCCTGGATGATGCGCTGCTCGGTCGGCGTGAAGTCCCGCCCTTCCACCCGGGTGTGGAAGCGGCCGTCACCGCCGAACATGTTGTCGACCACCAGAAACACCAGATTGGGGTCGAACACGATCAGGCCGGTTCCGCGCAGCGGGCGCGCAAGAATCAGGTTGAGGTTGGTCGGTACGACCAGGTTGCGCACGAACTCCCCGTACTTCTGGACCTTGATCGGTCCGACCGAGACCTCGACTCCGCGATGCATGTAGTTGAACAGGCCGATCCGCAGGTAGCGGGCGAAGCGTTCGTTGATGAGTTCCATCGTGGGCATGCGCCCGCGAACGATTCGCTC
>DDUE01000061.1:8490-8616 GCA_002344625.1 Rhodocyclaceae bacterium UBA2346
CGGTGACGCCCTTCAACAGGGCATCGACTTCGTCCTGTGAAAGAAAATCGGAAGACATGGCCGCCCGCGTCCCTACTGGATGATGATCGAATTGAACAGCACCGCCTGGATGGGCACGCCGGGCGT
>DDUE01000061.1:8995-9118 GCA_002344625.1 Rhodocyclaceae bacterium UBA2346
GTTCCGAAGGCAGCTTGCCGCGCAGGATCAGATTGATCCGGTGGCGGATCTCCGGCATGAATCCCTTGAGGCCGTCGCCCGTCTTCGCGTCGATGACCCGCAGTGCGATGACGACCTGCAACA
>DDUE01000057.1:0-6496 GCA_002344625.1 Rhodocyclaceae bacterium UBA2346
GCTGTCCGAGTCGGTCGCGATCGGTGCTGCCGCAGGACTCATCAATCCGGTCGCCGGCGTGGTGACCTATCTGGCGCAGAAGGCCTTGAGCGATCCGATCGAGAAAATGTTCGCGTTTCGTTACGCGATATCGGGCGGCTGGGCCGATCCCCAGGTCGAAAAGCTCGGGGGCGCACCCGATCAAGAGCGGGTTCAGGAAGACTCAAACCGGTAGAGCGAATGAGCACTTCATCTCAGACCTACAGAATTGCGGCGATACAGACGGTTTCCGGGCCGGATGTAGCCGAGAATCTGCGCATCGCGGGCGAACTCGTTGCCGAGGCCGCCGCGGGCGGGGCCAGGCTGGTGGCGTTGCCGGAGTACTTCCCGCTCATCAGCCCCGATGAAAACGCCAAGGTGGGCCTGCGCGAACCGGAAGGCGCCGGGCCATTGCAGGATTTTCTGCGCGAGGCGGCGGCGCGCCACCGCGTCTGGCTCGTCGGCGGAACCATTCCGCTGATGGCCAGCGCCGCCGACAAGGTGCGCAACACGACGCTGGTGTTCGATGACGAGGGGGCCCAGGTTGCCCGCTACGACAAGATCCACCTGTTCGGATTCCGGCGCGAGCGCGAGGCCTACGACGAGTCGGTGACGATCGAGGCGGGTCGGGACGTGGTGGTTTTCGATGCACCCTGGGGGCGGACCGGGCTGTCGGTCTGCTACGATCTGCGCTTTCCCGAGCTCTTTCGCCGGATGGGCGAAGTCAGCCTGATCGTGCTGCCGGCCGCATTCACTGCAACCACCGGGCGGGCCCACTGGGAAGTGCTGTTGCGTGCCCGCGCGATCGAAAACCAGTGTTATGTGATGGCGCCTGCGCAGGGTGGCCGGCATCCGGGCGGCCGGATCACCTGGGGGCATACGCTGGTGGCCGACCCGTGGGGTGAAGTCCTCGCGTGCCGCGAAGAGGGCGCGGGCGTGGTGTTCGCCGATCTCGATCCGGCTCGCATGGCCGCGGTGCGCGAGAGCCTGCCCGCCCTGCGCCATCGTTGCCTGGCGCCCGATTGAGTTTTCGCCGCTCGGGGCGTGGCTCCGCAGCATGCTCGCGCCCAACCGATACAACGACAGTCGACGCCGTCCGGGCCGTCGATGAACGAAATGGAAATCCGATGAATGCGACTCAAGATGCACTGGCGGTAGCCGATCGCTACTTGCTCAACCCCTATCAGCTGGGGGGCGCAGAGCTCGAGAAGGTGTTTGGCAGTTTGATGAACCACCGCCTCGACTATGCCGACCTGTATTTCCAGTACCAGCGCTCGGAGGGCTGGAGCCTGGAGGAGGGCATCGTCAAGTCGGGCAGCTTCAGCATCGAACAGGGCGTCGGCGTGCGCGCGATCAGTGGCGAGAAGACCGCGTTCGCCTACTCCGACGACATTTCCCTGTCCGCCCTGCTGGCGGCGGCCGAAGCCACGCGTGCGATCGGCAGCGTGGGCGGCGGGTTGCCTGCGGCGGTCGCGCTCGCGCGCATGACCCCGCCGCCGCGCCTGTACCGCGCCGACGATCCCCTGGATTCGCTCGACGATACGTCCAAGGTGCGTCTGCTTGAGCGCCTGGAACGCCTCGCCCGCGACGTGGATCCGCGCGTCACGCAGGTCATGGCGAGTATCGCGGGCTCATGGGAAGTGATCATGGTGGCGCGCAGCGACGGCCATATGGCGGCGGATGTGCGACCGCTGGTGCGGGTGTCGGTCACCGTGATCATGGAAGACGGCGATCGACGCGAACAGGGCAGCGCGGGTGGAGGCGGGCGGTTCGACTATGGCTACTTCACCAACGAGCGTCTCGGCGAGTATGCCCGCGCAGCGGTGCATCAGGCGCGTACCAATCTCTTCGCGGATCCGGCACCGGCCGGCATGATGACGGTGGTGCTGGGCTCTGGGTGGCCGGGCATCCTGCTGCATGAGGCGATCGGCCATGGTCTCGAGGGAGATTTCAACCGCAAGGGCAGCTCGGCCTTTTCCGGGCGGATGGGGCAGCAGGTCGCGTCGCGCGGCGTGACGGTGGTGGATGACGGCACGCTCGCGGATCGCCGGGGCTCGTTGACCATAGACGACGAGGGTAATCCGACCGCGCGGACGGTCTTGATCGAGGACGGCGTGCTCACCGGCTACATGCAGGACATGATGAACGCGCGTCTCATGGGTGTGGCCCCCACCGGCAATGGGCGGCGCGAATCCTATGCCCACCTGCCGCTGCCGCGCATGACCAATACCTACATGCTCAACGGCGACAAGGATCCGGAGGAGATTATCGGCTCGGTTGACAAGGGTTTGTACGCGGTGAATTTCGGTGGCGGACAAGTGGACATCACCTCGGGCAAGTTCGTCTTTTCGACTTCGGAAGCCTACCTGATCGAGAACGGCAAGGTCACCCGTCCGGTCAAGGGGGCGACGCTGATCGGCAACGGTCCCGATGCCCTGACGCGTGTCTCGATGATCGGCAACGACATGGCACTCGACCCTGGCGTCGGCACCTGTGGCAAGGATGGGCAAAGCGTTCCCGTGGGGGTCGGGCAGCCCACACTGCGCATCGACGGCCTGACCGTGGGGGGAACCGCGTGATCCGCGCGTTCGGGAACCGCTGTAGGCGAGCGGCTACATGTAAGCGCGTGTAAGCGAATCCGGCCCCCGCCGAGGGAATTTCAGCGGGTTTGTAAACAGACCTGCAATGCCCGCCCGGTGCTGCGTTGGTAGGTTTGGGCCAATGTGACTGGGCCGGGTTTTCGAGGGATGCCGGAATCAGGGCGTCTGGAAAACTGAAACATCCAATGCGATGCTGCAGCGGGTTCGAGATTACACTCGCGAGTCTCGAGCCACCCGGTACTCATTGAAGGAGAAAACATGTTCAACAAGCCTACGCTGTTCCCGAAGTCAAGCGAAGCGGCGCCAACGTCCTCAGTGTCGGCCCCGCGCGGCGGTCGTCTCGTTCCGGGGACGGGAGCGCCGGGTGGGGTTGCATCGGCAAACGAAGGTCCGAGCGTGAGCCGGGAATCGCCGCTTGCGTCGGCGAGCGTCACGTCGGCCGCTGCAGCCGCGTTGCCGGCCACGGCGGCCGATGCGAAGACAGCGGCTGTGTCCAGTGACAGCCATCTGATCGTTGGCCCGAACGTCAAGTTGAAGGGGGCGGAAATCCTCGACTGCGATACGCTGGTGGTGGAAGGCACGGTCGAGGCGAAAATGGATAGCCGCGTGATTCGGATTGCCGAGAAGGGTTTCTTCACCGGCACGGTCGGAATCGACGTTGCCGAAATTCATGGGCGCTTCGAAGGTGAACTGACGGCACGCAGTCAACTGATCATCCACTCGACCGGGCGTGTCAGCGGCAAGATCCGCTATGGCAAGATCTTCATCGAGGAAGGTGGCGAGATTTCCGGCGATATCAAGGCGGTGGATGCGAGTTCTGTGCCCGCGTCCGCACCGATCGGCATTCATGTCGTTCCGGCGAGTACGCCGCCCGCGGCCACGGCCGCAACTTCGGAGTAACCGAGGCACCGGACGGTTTCGATACCGGCCCGGGCAGGCTGGAGCTGACCCCGCTTCAGTTTGCCCGGGGTGCGGCCGCGGTCGTGTCGATCGACTGGGCGGGCGCGGCGCCGGCTGCGACGGCGACTGCCTCGTAGGCCCATTTCTTTTCCCACGCGGCGCGCACCATGTTTGGATACTCGGCTTTGCCCAGACTGCCGTTGTAGCGGCCGAGCGCCCTGAACAAGTCCCCTTTCTCGATGTCGAGGTAATGGCGCAGAATGGTGCAGCCGTAGCGCAGATTCTTGCGCAGGTGGAATAGGTTGTCGTCGCGCTGGCCGATCACTTTCACCCAGAACGGCATGACCTGCATGTAGCCGCGCGCGCCGGCGCTCGAGACCGCGTACTTGCGGAATCCGCTTTCCACTTCGATCAGGCCGAGCACGAGCTGCGGGTCGAGCCCCGCCCGGCTTGCTTCATAGTGAATGCTGATCAGCAGCTCTTCGCGGTAGCGCGGGTCGGGAATGCGTTTCTCGAGGCGACGCGACATTTCGGCCAGCCAGTGATCGCGCGCGACCGGGTCGCGAATCAGCAATTCGGGCGCCGCTGCGTCGCTGACGGCTGCGTGAAGCGACGCCTGGATGCTTGCAGACATCGGTTCGTATTGCTGCGGCCCGGCCAGGGCCGCCGAGCCCCCGCCGAGCGCGAGCACAAGCGCTGCGCTCATGATCGAGCTTCTCAGGGGCGAAGTGCGCCGGGACGGGGACGGGTTCATCGCGCCGCGCGTGCTTACTTCGCGAGTTTTTCGGTCAGCAGTGCTGCGAGCGCTGCGAGCGGTACTTTGGTTGCCTCGGTGTCGCGGCGTCCCTGATACTCCGCAACGCCTTCCTTCAGTCCGCGCTCGCCGATCACGACGCGATGAGGGATGCCGATGAGCTCCCAGTCCGCGAACATCACGCCCGGACGCTCGTCACGATCGTCGAGGATCACATCGATGCCGGCGGCGCTCAAGGATGCATGTAGTTCGGTCGCCGTTTCGCGCACGGTTTCCGACTTGCCCCAGCCGACCGGGCAGATCGCGAGTTCGAACGGCGCGATCGGCAGCGGCCACACGATGCCGCGTTCGTCGTTGTTCTGTTCGATCGCCGCACCCAGGATGCGGGTGACGCCGATGCCGTAGCAGCCCATTTCCATGAACTGCTCGCGCCCGTTCACGTCGAGAAACTTGCAGCCCATCGCTTCCGAGTACTTGGTGCGCAGCTGGAAAATGTGCCCGACCTCGATGCCTCGGCACAGGGCGATCGAACCCTTGCCGTCGGGCGAGGGGTCGCCGGCCACGACGTTGCGCAGGTCGGCGACTTCGGGTGCGGGGAAGTCGCGGTCGAGATTTGCACCACGATAGTGCCAGTCGTCGTCGTTGGCGCCGACGACGAAGTCAGCCATGACGGCCACGCTGCGGTCCATGATCACTCTGCCGGCGAAGCCGATCGGCCCGAGCGATCCCGGGTTTGCGCCAAATCCGGCCAGGATGGCCTCGGGTGTGGCGAAGGTGAGCGGCGTGGCGACGCCTTCGATCTTCTGCGTCTTGATCTCGTTCAGCACGTGATCGCCGCGAATCATCAGCAGTACCGGCTTGCCGCCTGCCGCTTCGTCGCCTTTCACCACGACCGCCTTGACCGTGCTTTCGACCGGGATGCTCAGGAATGAGGCCAGCTCGGCAATCGTCTTGACGCCGGGTGTATGCACCTTGTCCAAGCTTTGGGTGGCCGGGGCGCGGCTGGCGGGCGCCAGTGCTTCGGCGAGTTCGACATTGGCGGCGTAGTCGGAGTCGGGGCAGTAGGCGATGTCGTCCTCGCCGGTTTCGGCAATGACATGAAACTCGTGCGACCCCGTTCCGCCGATCGAACCGGTGTCGGCGGCGACCGCGCGATAGTGCAGGCCCAGGCGGGTGAAGATGCGATTGTAGGTATCGTACATGTTCAAATACTCACGCTCGAGATCTTCGAACGAGGCATGGAACGAGTAACCGTCCTTCATCGTGAATTCGCGCCCGCGCATCACGCCGAAGCGCGGCCGGATCTCGTCACGGAACTTGGTTTGGATCTGGTAGAAATGCTTGGGCAATTGTCGGTAGCTGCGCAATTCCCGGCGGGCGACGTCGGTGATCACCTCTTCATGGGTAGGGCCGACGACGAAATCGCGTTCATGCCGATCTTTCAGGCGCAGCAGCTCCGGCCCGTAGAACGCCCAGCGGCCGGACTCCTGCCAAAGCTCGGCCGGCTGGATCGCCGGCATCAGCACTTCGATCGCGCCCGCCCGGTTCATTTCCTCGCGAACGATTTCCTCGACCTTGCGAACCACGCGCAGCCCCATCGGCATCCATGTATAGATGCCTGCGGCAACCTTGCGGATGAGACCGGCGCGCAGCATCAGCTTCTGGCTGGTGACCTCGGCGTCGGAGGGGGCTTCCTTGAGTGTCGAGACGAAGAAACGGCTTGCAAGCATGCTGTGCGTCCAATGAGATGCGAAAAGGGCAGGCCGCAATTCTAGCAGGCCTCACCGGCGGAGCAGTCGGTCGTCGCGCATGCCGCGCATGCTCGTGCCAGATGGCGGAAAACCGGGTTCGGATGTGCTTGATTGCGGCGTCGCCGGTGGGTTCGGCACGTGAGCCGGCTTTCAAAGCGTGGGCAAGTGTGGAAGAATCCAGTCAATTACTGAATCAAAGGTTTGAATATGCTCGATCGTGAAGGCTATCGCCCGAACGTCGGCATCATTCTGGTCAATGCGCGCAATGAGGTATTCTGGGGCAAGAGAATCCGTGAGCACTCGTGGCAGTTTCCGCAAGGCGGCATCAAGCACGGCGAGTCGCCGCAGCAGGCGATGTACCGGGAGCTATACGAGGAAGTGGGTTTATTGCCCGAGCATGTGAAGATCCTTGGGCGCACGCGTGGCTGGTTGCGTTACGACGTTCCCAAGCACTGGATACGGCGGGGGGGGGG
>DDUE01000057.1:6653-59184 GCA_002344625.1 Rhodocyclaceae bacterium UBA2346
GGCATCAAGCACGGCGAGTCGCCGCAGCAGGCGATGTACCGGGAGCTATACGAGGAAGTGGGTTTATTGCCCGAGCATGTGAAGATCCTTGGGCGCACGCGTGGCTGGTTGCGTTACGACGTTCCCAAGCACTGGATACGGCGGGAGTGGCGTAATACCTACAGAGGGCAGAAGCAGATCTGGTTTCTGCTGCGCCTGGTGGGTCGTGACACCGATGTGTGTCTGCGGGCCAGCAAGCATCCGGAGTTCGATGCTTGGCGATGGAGTGAGTATTGGGTGCCTCTCGAAGCAGTCATCGAGTTCAAGAGGCAGGTCTATCAAAAGGCGTTGTTCGAGTTGTCCGGGGTGTTGTTCAGGCTCGGTCCGCCCGATCCGCCGGCGGCGTATCGTGAGGCGGGCCTGCTCGCCAGGCCCGACCGGTGAATGCGTCAGTGTTCGCAGACGTGGCCTTGGCGATTGGTGCGGGCGACGCGTGAAGTCGGGAGTATGTGCTTGTCAGAGTTTGGTTCGTTCGCGCGTTTGTGCGCGGTGGCGCGCGGGGTGGTGGCTGCGTTTTCGATGATTCCGGTGGTGGCTTGTGCCGGTCTGTTTTCGGACGATCCGACGGAAAGCTGGGTGGAAGGACCCGTGGAGTTTCCGGCATCGGCGATTCCGGGCGACTTGCGTGATTTTTTCGTGAGCTCGGCTTCTCCCAACCGCTTCAGGATCGACGAGAGTTCGATCACCATCTCGCCCGATGGCGTGGTCAGGTATGTGCTGGTGGTGCAGACCGGGGGCGGAGCGCGTGCCGTGACGTATGAAGGGGTGCATTGCGCGAGCTGGCGGGTGCGAATCTACGCCAACGGTCGGGACGACGGAACATGGGCGGCGGCGCGTGACGCGCAATGGCGGCCGATTCGGAACAGCGCTTATAACCGGGTGCACTATGCGCTCGCCGAAGATCATTTCTGCGACGGGTTGGTTCCTCCGCGTAGCCGTGATGAAGTGTTGCGGCGGCTTCGCACCAAGGGTTACGGCAATACGTCCTGAGCGGGGGATAGAGAAATGGCATTGGATCAAGCGATCGTCGAATTCGACAAGGTGTTGCGTACCTTGTTTGCGCCCGCGCGATCGGTCAGGCCGATACCGGGCGCCGAACTGCCGGACGTGTCGCTGACCGACGCCGAGCGGCGGCATGCGGCAGCGCTGATGCGCGTTAACCACTGCGGTGAGATTTGCGCGCAGGCCCTTTATCAGGGGCAGGCGATGACGTCGAACGACGAGCAGGTTCGGCGCGAGCTCGAACAGGCTTCCGCCGAGGAGACAGAGCATCTGGCGTGGACCGAACTGAGGATTGCCGAACTGGGGGGGCGCAAGAGCCTGCTCAACCCGTTCTGGTATGCAGGTTCGCTTGCCATGGGCGTCGTGGTCGGCAAGTTCGGCGACCGCTGGAATCTTGGCTTCCTGGCTGAAACGGAGCGCCAGGTCGAGGCACATCTCAAGTCCCATCTGGACAGCCTGCCAGACGGAGATCACAAGTCGCGCGCGATCGTGGCGCAGATGAAGGAAGACGAGGTGCACCATGCCGAGATGGCCGTTGGCTTGGGCGCGCACGAATTGCCGCCGCCGGCCCGGGTGGTGATGAAACTCATGTCCCGGGTGATGACAGGGCTGTCGTATCGTCTATAGCCCGTTTATAGCCGTTTCAGGTCGAGGCGTCGTGGCCGGGTGTTCCCAGTGGTGGAACGGCGGGTGGGTCAGTCTGCCTCGACGATGTCCCATGTGTGGGTGAGTTCGGCGGTCTTGCCCATCATGATCGAGGCCGAGCAGTATTTTTCGGCCGAGAGATGAATCGCGCGCTCGACGGCGTCCGGCTTCAGGTTGCGCCCTTTCACGGTGTAATGAAAGCCGATACGGGTGAACACTTTCGGATCGGTGTCGGCACGCTCGGCCACGAGGCGCACTTCGCATCCGCTGACCGTCTGCCGCGATTTCTTGAGGATCAGCACCACGTCGAACGCGCTGCATCCGCCGGCCCCCGCAAGCAGTAATTCCATTGGCCGGGGGGCGAGGTTGCGGCCACCCGCCTCGGGGGCGCCGTCCATTGCAAGCAAGTGACCGGTTGCGGTCTCGGCGATAAAGGTCATCCCGTCCATCCACTTGACCGTGCATTCCATCTATGCTGACTCCTTTGTTTCGTAAGGTGGATTCCATGACCGGGTCCGTCGGAATTCTACCGGATTCCCGGGTCCGGCGGGCGGCGCCAAGCTGATCATGTGTGCCCCGCGTCGATGCGAAAACCGTCGGGAATATCGGTGTTTCGAGAGGGCGGTGGCCCGCCTTGGCGTGACGTAATTCACATAAGAAACAACAGCCTGTTTTTAATAAAACGCCCTGATAACGTAATCAAAACATTTATAGTGCAGCGCACAAAAAAAACTTGCCTGCCGGGAGTGGGGTGTGGATAATTCGTCTCAGTCGGATCGCTGAGCAACATGATCCAAACGGTGTCTCCTCCACCCTCCTCCTTTGGTGTGGATTTAACGCAGTCCCTCGGGGCTGCGTTTTTTTTAGCTTGAACGGTCGACCGGGTTTGACAGGGTAAGGCCGTATCCCTTAAGATCACGAGCTTTACGTTTATTGGCCGTCAACCGAGGCCGGACAAGATCGAGGATTCGAATGAAAACGTTTTCTGCCAAGCCGCACGAAGTCAGGCGCGACTGGTTTGTTGTCGATGCATCGGACAAGGTGCTTGGCCGTCTGGCTGCCGAAGTTGCACGCCGTTTGCGTGGCAAGCACAAGGCCATCTACACGCCGCACGTCGATACCGGTGATTTCATCGTCGTCGTCAACGTCGAGAAGCTGCGCGTGACCGGCAACAAGGCTACCGACAAGAAATACTATCGCCATACCGGCTACCCTGGCGGGATTTACGAAACCAGCTTCACCAAGATGCAGCAGCGCTTTCCGGGGCGTGTGCTCGAAAAAGCCGTGAAGGGCATGCTGCCGAAAGGTCCTCTCGGCTACGCGATGTTGAAGAAGCTCAAGTGCTACGCCGGTGGCGAGCATCCCCATGCTGCCCAGCAGCCCCAAATTCTCGAGATCTGAGGAGCCGTCAATGGCTGTTAGCTACAACTACGGTACGGGTCGTCGCAAGACTGCGGTTGCTCGTGTCTTCATCAAGCCGGGTACCGGCAACATCGTCGTCAATGGCAAGCCCGTGGACGAATTTTTCTCGCGCGAAACGGGCCGTATGATCGTGCGGCAACCGCTGGTGCTGACCGGTAACGAAGGTCGCTTCGATATCATGGTCAATGTGACCGGCGGTGGTGAGTCCGGGCAAGCCGGCGCAGTTCGCCACGGTATTACCCGTGCGTTGATCGATTACGACGGTGAACTCAAGTCGCCGCTGCGCAAGGAAGGTTTCGTGACGCGCGATGCCCGCGAAGTCGAGCGTAAGAAGGTTGGTCTGCGCAAGGCGCGCCGCAGGAAGCAGTTCTCGAAGCGCTGATTCATCAGTGCTGCATCCGAAGGCCGCCCGCGAGGCGGCTTTTTGCGTTTCGGTAACGCAAACGATCGAGTTCGGATGGAATAATGCGTGTTCGTACACGGAGATAAAGCAGGGGGTCGGGAATGATCAAAGTGGGTGTTGTTGGCGGTACGGGCTACACGGGTGTCGAGCTGTTGCGACTGCTGGCGGGGCACCCGGCGGTACAACTGGTGGCAATCACTTCGCGCGGCGATGCGGGGACGCCGGTTGCCGCGATGTTTCCCAGTCTGCGCGGCCGGGTTGGGCTGGAGTTCGTCGCACCTCAGGACGCCGATCTCGAATCGTGCGATGTCGTATTCTTCGCCACGCCCAACGGTATTGCGATGCAGCAGGCTCGCTCGCTGATCGATGCGGGGGTTCGCGTGATCGATCTGGCGGCCGATTTTCGTATTCGCGACGTCGCCGAGTGGCAGAAGTGGTATGGGATGACGCATGCGGCCCCTGAACTCGTTGCCGAAGCGGTTTACGGCTTGCCCGAGGTCAATCGGGCGGCAATCCGCGGTGCGCGTGTTCTCGCGAATCCAGGATGTTATCCGACGGCCGTGCAGTTGGGCTTCATCCCACTCATCGAGGCCGGCTTGATCGATCTTGGTCATCTGGTCGCAGATGCGAAATCAGGGGTGTCGGGCGCGGGGCGCAAGGCTGAAGTGAACGCGCTGTTCGCCGAGGCCGCGGACAGTTTCAAGGCCTATGGCGTCGGTGGTCATCGCCATCTGCCCGAGATTCGCCAAGGGCTCGGTCTGGTTGCGAACGAGCCGGTGGGTCTGACTTTCGTGCCGCATCTGACGCCGATGGTGCGCGGCATCCATGCGACGCTGTACGCTCGCCTCACCCGCGACGTGGATCTGCAGGGGCTCTACGAAGCGCGGTATCGTGATGAGCCGTTCGTTGATGTGCTGCCGTCGGGGGGGCACCCCGAGACGCGTTCGGTGCGCGCCAGTAACATGTGCCGAATCGCGGTCCATCGTCCCCAGGGGGGGGATGTGGTGGTGGTGCTATCGGTCATTGACAATCTGGTCAAGGGTGCAGCCGGGCAGGCCGTGCAGAACATGAATATAATGTTCGATATTGATGAACGGCTCGGATTGGACATCGTTCCGGTCAGCCCTTAGGTGCTGCGGTAGTGGAACCTTTCGGGGTGTGGGTTGCCAAAGCAGAATGGGATTGTGACGCGGTACGGCGGCGATGCGCCGTCCCCACCAGTGATTTTGAGGAGAGAGCATGAACACAGCGGTCGATATGCCGGAGTTGCTGGTTTTCACGGACAGCGCGGCGAGCAAGGTCAAGGACTTGATCGAGGAAGAAGGTAATCCGGCTCTCAAGTTGAGAGTGTTTGTGAGCGGCGGTGGGTGCTCCGGCTTTCAGTACGGCTTCACTTTTGACGAAGAGGTCAATGAGGACGATACCGCGTTGGAAAAGAACGGTGTGACGCTGCTGATCGATCCGATGAGCTACCAATACCTTGTTGGAGCGGAGATCGATTACACCGAAGGGCTCGAGGGCTCGCAGTTCGTGATCCGCAACCCGAACGCCACGAGTACCTGTGGTTGCGGTTCGTCGTTTGCCGCATAAGCCGGATGCGAATCCACACAAGAGAGTGCTCCGGCACTCTTTTTTTTCGCCCATGGCCGGATCTGGATGATGTGTCGGGGGATAGGGTTGACGTCAACGTCAACAAGACCTATCGTCCGCGCGCATGACCGTGATACCAGAACCGATAAGGAGGAAGACAGATGAAGATCGAAAACGGCGTTTTTGTCGTGACCGGAGGAGGGTCAGGGCTCGGGGCGGCAACGGCGCATATGCTGGCCGCCGAAGGCGGGCGGGTGGTACTGGCCGACGTCAATCGCGACGCAGGTGAGCAGGTCGCGCGCGAGTTGGGCAACGCCGCGGTGTTCGTACCGACCGATGTTGCCGATGAAACGAGCGCCAAGGCGGCCATCGATCGTGCGGTGACCGGATTCGGCGGGCTCAATGGCTTGGTGAATTGCGCTGGCGTGGCGCCGGCCGAGAAGGTGATCGGCCGTGAAGCGCCACATCGCCTCGATTCGTTCATGCGTACGGTCAACATCAACTTGATCGGTACGTTCAACATGTTGCGTCTTGCCGCCGATGCGATGGTGAAGCTTGCACCGAGGGAGGGCGGGGAGCGCGGCGTCATCGTCAATACCGCCTCGGTGGCCGCTTACGATGGGCAGATCGGTCAGGCCGGCTATGCTGCGTCGAAGGCGGGCATCGTCGGCCTGACTTTGCCGGTGGCACGCGAACTCGCCCGATCGGGCATCAGGGTGATGACGATTGCACCGGGCATCATGGAAACCCCGATGTTGATGGGCATGCCTCAGGAGGTTCAGGATTCGCTCGGCAGGATGGTGCCATTTCCGTCGCGCCTCGGGCGCCCTTCGGAGTATGCCGCCTTGGTCAAGCACATTCTCGAGAATGGGTATCTGAACGGCGAGGTGATCCGGCTGGATGGTGCCATCCGGATGGCAGCGAAGTAGGCCGCCCGCCGAAGGGCTGATTCAGCTTCCGTCGCTTCGGCAGGCTGGCCTGCTGAACCTTTGCGCCAGCGCATTGGTCAGCCTCATCAAACGTGCTAAAACACGCTGGCGCGCCGATCCCCTGCATGGGGCGGCGCTTACCTGCCGACGCCAATCTTGGAATTGCATGAGTTCTGCCGACACCGCTGTTGCCGCCCATGTGGGGGATGAATCAGAGTGCTATCACTGTGGGCTGCCGGTGCCGTCGGCCACTCATCATTACGTGAGTGTAGATGGCGTACCGCGCCGGATGTGCTGCATCGGGTGTGAGGCGGTGGCACAGTCGATCGTCGATAACGGCCTTACCGACTATTACCGTCATCGCGACGCGATGCCCGAACCGGTGAAGGAGGCGTTGCCTGCGGAGTTGCAGGAACTGGGCCTGTTCGATCATCCCGATTTCCAAAAGTCGTTCGTTCAGCCCGTGGGCGAGCATGAACGCGAGGCTTCGCTGATTCTCGAGGGCATTACCTGTGCGGCCTGCGTGTGGCTCAACGAGCAGCATGTGGCGCGTCAACCGGGTGTCTCCTTGATCGAGGTGAATTACGCCACTCGCCGTGCGCGGGTGCGCTGGGACGAACGCCGGATCAAGCTGTCGGAAATCCTGGCGGCCGTTCAGGCCATTGGTTATCGGGCTTACCCGTATGATGCCGAACGCTCCGAGCAAATCGGGCAGCGTGAGCGGCGGTCGATGCTGTGGCGGGTGTTCGTGGCCGGTTTCGGCATGATGCAGGTAATGATGTATGCCTTTCCAGCCTACATCGCGGCAGACGGGGATCTGTCGGCCGACGCCGACCGGCTGATGCGCTGGGCGAGCCTCGTGTTGACCGTCCCGGTGGTGCTCTATTCGTCCGCGCCGTTCTTTCGGCGCGCGTGGCGCGATATCCGCTTGCGCCGGTTGGGGATGGACGTGCCGGTGGCGCTGGGCGTCGGTAGTGCATTTCTCGCGAGCGTGTGGGCGACCCTGATCGACGGACCCGAGGTCTATTTCGATTCGGTAACGATGTTCGTCTTCTTGCTGTTGTGCGGCCGCTACCTCGAGATGCTTGCGCGGCAGAAGGCGGTGCGCGGAGTCGAGGAGCTAGGCAAGGTGCTTCCGGCATTTGCCGAGCGGGTCGATGCCACAGGTGGGAGTGCTCGTGTTCCAGTGTCGCAGCTCAGCGTGGGTGATCGGGTCAGGGTACGTCCTGGCGAGGTGATTCCGGCCGATGGCGTGGTGCTCGAAGGGGTCAGCGAGGTCAACGAGGCTTTGCTGACCGGCGAGAGCCGGCCGGCGCCCAAACTCGCCGGCTCGGCGGTGACCGGCGGATGCATCAACATGGCCAGCCCACTCGTCGTCGAGGTCAGGCAGGTCGGCGATTCGACACGCTTGGCGGCGATCAGGCGTTTGATGGATCGCGCCGCAAGCGAACGTCCCGGAGTCGCGACGAATGCCGACAAGGTTGCGCGCGTGTTCATCGTCGTGTTGTTGGTGCTGGCCGCTCTGGCCTATGGAATCTGGCACTTCGTCGATCCTGAGCGCGCGTTGTGGATTTTCGTTTCGGTGCTCGTCGTGGCATGTCCGTGTGCCCTGTCGCTTGCGACGCCGGCGGCGTTGACGGTTGCGACCGATTCGCTCGCACGCATGGGGGTGCTGGTTACCCGTGGGCATGCGATCGAAGCGCTGGCCGGCGCCAACCGCTTTGCGTTCGACAAGACCGGAACCTTGACCCGGGGTCTGATGCAGGTCGAGTGCATCGAAGTACTCGACGGCTCCAGCCGTGAGCGCGTGCTCGCCTTTGCCGGGGCACTCGAGCAGGCCTCGGAGCATGCGGTTGCCGCCGGGGTTCGTCTGGCGGCGGAGGGGCTGAGCCTGGAGAAAGTAGAGGCGCTGCGCTCCGTCGTCGGCCGCGGTGTCGAGGGCAGGATGGGGGGCGTCCTGATGCGCATCGGTCGTCCGGATTTCGTTGCCGAACTGGTCGCCGGCGACGTGCCTGCGCAGGTCGGCGAGCTGGAGCAGGGCGGGGCGACGGTCGTGGCATTAGGCTCCGAGCGTGGCTGGATGGCGCTTTTCGCGCTGTGCGATCTGCCCCGCAGCGAGGCGCCGCACCTGCTCGCGCGCTTGCAGCGCGAGCAGGTGCCGGTGACGATTCTCAGCGGAGATTCGGCCGCAGCGGTGCGGGCCGTGGCGGGACAGCTCGGTGTGCACGACTGGCATGCGTCGATGTCTCCTGCGGACAAGCGGGCCTGGGTCGAGGCGAAGCAGCAGGAACCGGGTGCCGTGGTGGCCATGGTGGGTGACGGGGTGAACGATGCGCCGGTCATCGCGCAGGCACATGTCTCGGTCGCGATGGGGGGCGGTACCGATCTTGCGCGCAATCAGGCCGACATCGTGCTTCTGTCGGAGCAGTTGACAGCGCTGTCGGGCGGCATCGATCTCGCCCGCAAGACCATTCGGATCATTCGCCAGAATCTCTGGTGGTCGTTCGGCTACAACATCACTTCCGTACCGCTGGCGATGCTTGGCTTGGTCACGCCCTGGATGGCTGGTCTGGGCATGGCGCTGAGTTCGCTCCTGGTCGTGCTCAACGCGCTGCGTCTGCAGCCACGCAAGACGAATGACAGAACGTAAATCCCATGGAAAGTCTCTACATCCTCATTCCGTTGTCGGTCGTGCTGGTGTTCGTGATCGGCCTGATATTCTGGTGGTCGGTGCGCTCCGGTCAGTACGATGACATGGAGGGACCCGCCTATCGGTTGCTGATGGATGATCGCGACAAACCACGCGAGCAGGCGACGCTGGATAGGCCGAAGGCGCCCGGCAAAGACTGAGTCCGCTGCGCAGGCTGACGGTGAGGCCGACTGATGCTTTGTTGACGTAGGTCAAATTATGATCGTGGCGGGTTGCGCATAATTCGATCATGGTTTTCGAGGCGACGACGATGCCTGTCGTGCGGCGCCTCCGTCCGGATTTTCTGTCTCTCTGTTGGGGTTGGGGGTGCGACGTGTGCGCACCCTTTTTTTTGCCCTGGGCGCATGCGCCCCGATAGCGTGCGCTTCCGAACGGGGGGGCTCTGGAATACAATGTTGACTTGCATCAAGTTTCAAAATCCCGCGCAGCGTATTCTCCTGCCGGACGGTTTGCTGCAGGCTAAAAAAATTTTGATCAGGCCTGACTGGAAGATTTTCAATCAAAGGGGTGACTTACATGCAATCGCAAGCGACTTACAACTACAAAGTCGTTCGCCAGTTCTCGATCATGACCGTAGTGTGGGGTATCGTGGGCATGCTGGTCGGCGTCATCATTGCCGCACAGCTGGCTTATCCCGCGCTCAACTTGTCGGAGCTGGGTGAATGGTTTCATTTCGGCAGGTTGCGTCCGCTGCACACCAATGCCGTGATCTTCGCGTTCGGGGGATGTGCGCTTTTTGCGACCTCGTACTACGTAGTACAGCGAACCTGTCACACGACCTTGTTCTTGCCGAAGCTTGCAGCTTTCACCTTCTGGGGTTGGCAAGTCGTCATCGTACTCGCGGCGATCACCCTGCCCCTGGGTTTCACCGCGGGTAAGGAATATGCCGAGCTCGAATGGCCGATCGACCTGTTGATCGCGGTAGTGTGGGTGTCCTATGCGATCGTGTTTTTCGGCACGATCGCCAAGCGCAAGACCTCGCACATCTACGTCGCGAACTGGTTCTTCGGTGCGTTCATCCTGACGGTGGCGCTCCTGCATATCGTCAATAGTGCCGCGTTGCCGGTTTCGCTGACCAAGTCCTATTCGGCCTATGCCGGTGCACAGGATGCGATGATCCAGTGGTGGTACGGTCACAACGCGGTCGGCTTCTTCCTGACTGCGGGTTTTCTCGGGATGATGTATTACTTCGTGCCGAAGCAGGCCGATCGCCCGGTTTATTCGTACCGCCTGTCGGTCGTACACTTCTGGGCGCTGATCTTCACTTACATGTGGGCCGGCCCCCACCACCTGCACTACACCGCGCTGCCTGACTGGACCCAGTCGATCGGCATGGTCTTTTCGCTGATTCTGCTTGCTCCGTCCTGGGGTGGGATGATCAACGGCATCATGACGCTGTCGGGTGCCTGGCACAAACTCCGCACCGACCCGATCCTCAAGTTCCTGATCACGTCGCTTTCGTTCTATGGCATGTCGACCTTCGAAGGGCCGATGATGTCGATCAAGACGGTCAACGCCTTGTCGCACTACACCGACTGGACTGTCGGCCATGTGCACTCGGGTGCGCTGGGCTGGGTGGCGATGATCTCGATCGGTGCGATGTATTACCTGATCCCGCGTATGTACGGCAAAACCGAGATGTATTCGACCAAGCTGATCACGACCCATTTCTGGGTTGCGACGATCGGTATCGTGCTCTACATCGCGTCGATGTGGATTGCCGGCGTCATGCAGGGCTTGATGTGGCGTGCCACCAACCCGGACGGCACCCTGACCTATTCGTTCATCGAGAGCGTGAAGGCGAGCTATCCGTTCTGGACCATCCGCCTCGCTGGTGGCGTGCTGTTCCTCGGCGGAATGCTCATCATGTTCTACAACATGATCAAGACCATCGCCGGGCAGCAAGCCTACGAAGCGCCGGTGCTGTCGCCCGCGGCCGCGCACGCCTAATCGGAGAAGAACAGAAATGGCTACATCGAAACACGACATTATCGAGCGAAGTGTCGGTCTGATGATCGTGCTGACGCTACTCACCGTGAGCGTGGGGGGGCTGGTGGAAATCGTTCCGCTGTTCTTCCAGAAGTCGCTCACGCAGCCGATCGATCGCGAAGGCAATCCACTCGAGATCAAGCCTTATGACGCTTTGAGCCTGACCGGGCGCGACATCTATGTTCGGGAAGGCTGCTACAACTGCCATTCGCAGATGATTCGTCCGTTCCGGGCCGAGACCGAACGTTACGGGCATTTCTCGGTAGCGGGAGAGTTCATCTACGATCGTCCGTTCCAGTGGGGCTCCAAGCGTACCGGCCCGGATCTGCATCGGGTGGGCGGGCGCTATTCGGACGAGTGGCACCGGGTTCACCTGAACAACCCCCGCGACGTCGTGCCGGAGTCGAACATGCCGGCCTTCCCGTGGCTCAATCGTCCGGTTGATCCAAGCTCGATCGAGAAGAAGATGACGGTTCTGCGTACGCTGGGCCATCCCTACACGGATGAGCAGATTGCGGGCGCACGCGCCGAACTCGAGGGCAAGACCGAGATGGATGCCGTGGTCGCCTATCTACAGGGCCTCGGTACCGCGCTTTCGAACTTCAAGTAAGGCAGGAGATGCGTCGTGGATATCAATGACCTGAGAAGTATCTTGACCGTGCTGGGGTTTGTCTGTTTCATCGGCATTTGCCTGTGGGCGTACAGCAGTCGTGCAAAGGCGGGCTTTGACGAAGCGGCGCAACTGCCCTTTGGCGATGACGATGGCCTGGCCTCCGCGAGTGGCCGGCAATCCAGGGAAGGAAAATAAAATGGCTGACTTCGTAAGCGGCTTCTGGAACGTGTATGTGATGGGGCTCGTCGCGCTGAGCCTGCTGTTCTGTCTGTTCATTCTTTTGTCGAACAACAAGCGCCAGAGCGGACCCGTGGCCTTGCACGGGCATGTCTGGGACGAGAATCTCGCCGAGTACAACAATCCGTTGCCGCGCTGGTGGCTGTACCTGTTCTGGATCACCCTGATCTTCGGCGTGGTCTATCTGGTCATGTATCCGGGCTTCGGCGCCAAACCCGGGATACTCGGCTGGAGCTCGGTGGGGCAGTACAAGCTTGAGCAGGCACGGGCGGCCGAGCGCTATGGCCCGATCTTCGCAAAGTATTCCCAGATGGATGTCGCCGCAGTCGCGGCCGACCCGGAAGCGCAAGGGATGGGGCAGCGTCTGTTTCTGACCTACTGCTCGCAGTGCCATGGTTCGGCTGCGACCGGTGCGCGTGGCTTTCCCAACCTGACTGACAAGATCTGGCATTGGGGGGGAGAGCCCGGTACGATCAAGGAAACGATCGTCGGCGGCCGCATGGGCGTGATGACGCCGTTTGGCGGGGTGCTGGGTGGCGAAGGGGTCAAGGACGTGACGCATTATGTTCGTTCGCTGTCCAATCTGGCTCACGATTCGCTCCGAGCCCAACGCGGTGCGGAGTTGTTTGCACAAAACTGCACGGCGTGCCATGGCGCGGACGGAACGGGTAATCCGATGCTCGGTGCCCCCGATCTTACCGACGGGTACTGGTTGTGGGGTTCCTCCGAAGCTTCGATCATTGAGACCGTCACCAATGGGCGGATGAACCAGATGCCTGCATTCGGAGAATTCCTCGGCGAGGACAAGGTGCATTTGCTCACCGCCTACATTTGGAGTCTGAGCAACAAGCAGGACAAGTAATCCGGGCAGTACGCGCAGTGAAGAACATGACCCGGGCTTCGGCCCGGGTTACGAAGATGTTTATATTAGTGTATACGGATTGACAAACATGTCAGAGCGTAAGCAGGCAGGGGGCGGTGCCGCCGAGCAGGCCGATAAACCGCTGGTTGCGAACAGCCTCTACGAGGTGCGCAAGAAACTGCATGTGCGCACGATCACCGGTGCTTTTACCAACTGGCGCTGGGCCCTTGTCTGGGTGACCCAGATCATCTTTTACGGCACACCATGGTTGGTCTGGAATGATCGCCAGGCGGTGTTGCTGCATCTCACCGAGCGCAAGTTCTATATCTTCGGTTGGGTCTTCTGGCCCCAGGATGTCTTCTATCTCGCGATCCTGTTGATCATTGCGGCGTATGGCCTGTTCTTCTTCACCGCGGTCGCGGGGCGGCTGTGGTGCGGCTACGCCTGTCCGCAAACGGTCTATACCGAAATCTTCATGTGGATCGAGGAAAAGATCGAAGGTGATCACAACAAGCGCCGAAAGCTTGCCGATGCTCCCATGGATGGTGGCAAGCTTGCCAAGCGTGCGGCAAAGTACGGCGCCTGGGGCCTGCTTTCGTTGTGGACCGGCTTCACCTTCGTGGCTTATTTCTCGCCGCTCGACGAGTTGCTTGCCTCGGTGCGAAACTTCGGCTTTGGTGGCTGGGAGATCTTCTGGATCCTCTTCTACGGTACGTTCACCTTTGTCTTCGCCGGCTTCATGCGCGAACAGGTGTGCAAGTACATGTGCCCGTATGCACGTTTCCAGGGCGTGATGTTCGACCCTGATACGCTGGTGATCACGTATGACGAGGAGCGGGGCGAGCCGCGCGGGACGCGCAAGAAGGGTGTCGATCCCCGCACCGTCGGCAAGGGTGACTGCATCGACTGTGGAATCTGTGTGCAGGTCTGTCCCACCGGCATCGATATCCGCAAAGGCTTGCAGTACGAATGCATCGGCTGTGCGGCCTGTATCGATGCCTGCGACCAAGTCATGGACAAGATGAACTACCCGCGTGGCCTCGTTCGCTATTCGACCGAGAATGCGGTCAGGAAACATTGGGGTGCGAAGGAGATCCTCGCGCACGTCGCCCGCCCACGCACGCTGATCTATGGCGGGATTTTGGTGGCGATCTGCCTGGCGTTGCTCGTCGGTTTGGCAACGCGCTCGGATCTTCGGGTAGACATCATTCGCGATCGCGCCTCGTTGGGACAGGAAATGTCCGATGGCTCGATCGAGAACGTGTTCCGCCTGCAGATCATGAACATGGTCGAGCAGAAACGTACGATCAGTATTGCGGTGACCGGGCTGGAAGGCATTCACATTTCCGGGCCGAACACGTTCGAGATGCTGCCTGCCGCCTCGGAGTCCGTGAACCTGCAGGTGCGGGCGCCTGCCTCGGCCGCCGCGCCAGGATCGCATCCGATCATGTTCGTCATTTCCGTGGCCGGCGACGAATCCGTGGTGGTCGAAGAGAAATCCACCTTTATACTGCCTCGCTGAGAGAGAAGAGATGACGGCAACGACTATGACACGCAAGACCGATTCACCGTGGTACCGGCAGGGATGGCCGTGGTTTCTGATCATGTTTCCTGCGATTGCCGTAGTGGCGGGGCTGGTGACTTTCTGGATCGCGTATGCCACTTTCGACGGCATGGTTGTCGACGACTACTACAAGGAAGGCCGAACGATCGACATGACGGTCGCCCGTTCGGTCAAGGCGGCAGAGCTTGGTTTGAGCGCCGATGTCAAGCTCCGCTCCGAAGACATCGAGATCGTCCTGGCGTCGTCGAACGGTGCGGTGCTGCCCGCCCAATTGATCGTGACGATCATCCACCCCACCCGCGCGGGCCAGGATCAGCATCTGGTGCTCGAGGGCCGCAGTGGCGTGTATAGCGGCGAAACGGCAACGCTCGGCACCGGAAAATGGTTGCTGCAACTAGAAGACGAGTCCCGCAGCTGGCGGCTGAACGGGACCACTCACCTCCCGGCAGAGATGGAATTCAGGGTTGTTCCTTATGATTCCTAACTGCAAACAGGAGGCCTGCCATGGCTTGGAAGGAGTTGTTTACCACTGATATCGGACTGCTCAGTGTCTTCACGATCGGATTCATTCTCGTGATGGCGGCATATCTCGCCAATTTTGCAAAGAGGCATATTGCCGAGGATGAAAAAAAGGCCAGGGGCGGCTGATATTCACCTTGAGCGAGGAGACATGGAATGATGAAGTGGATACAGGTTTTATGGCCGTCGTTCCTGATTGCCGGTATCGGGGCAATCGTCTTCTTTACCGTCGTCGACCCACAGGAGCTGTACTTCATGGGGGAGCCGGTGCATTTTTCGTTGCTTGCGACCTACTCGATCGGATTCATCGGCTTGTGGATCGTATGCGCGGCATCGAGCCTGCTGACCGTCTTCCTGCAACAGGGCGCGGATGAGTTGAACAGACCGCATTCACATTGACGCAATCACGTTGAGTGTCGCGACAAGACGAACGGCCCGGCAAATTGCCGGGCCGTTTGCAATTCCGGCGTGGCTTCGTGTTTCAGCGGTAGATGAGCACCGGTATTTTCGAGTGGGTCAATACCTTGGTGGCCTCGCTGCCCAGCAGCAGACCGGCTATACCGCGCCGTCCATGCGATGCCATGAAAATCAGATCGCAGGCATGTCTGTTCGCCGCGTCAATGATCGCCTCGTAGGGAACCTCGTTGATCAGTGTGTCGGTATCGGCGACCACACCGGCATCGTCGGCTGCGGTTTTTGCCTTGGACAGGATGGCATTCGCTTCTTCGGCGGCGGCCCGGGCAAACTGCTCGGGCGTGGTCGGGTCGATGAGCGCGCCTTCGCCATAGATCGGCATTGGAAAGTCCGGTTGCGCATAGAAGAATGTCACGCGCGCGCCGGCTTCCTTGGCAAAGGAGACCGCTCGCGCGACTGTCGATTCGGATAGAGCGGAGCCATCGGTGGGAACCAGCAGATGCTTGAACATGGGGCGTTCCTCCCTGTGCACTGTGATGTATGCAATTATAGGCCCATGGGGCTTGCCAGGCACGGGTTGATCGCGAAAGGGGGACATATGAGGATCACTTTCCACGGCGCCGCCGGTGAGGTGACCGGATCTTGCGCGCTGGTTGAATTCGACGGCGGAAAATTTCTTGTCGATTGCGGGATGTTCCAGGGAGGGCGCGGTGCGACGGTCAAGAACCTCCGGGCGCTCGATTTCAGTTTGCGTGATATCGATTTCGTGTTGCTGACCCATGCCCATCTCGATCACGCCGGACTCGTGCCGCGCTTGGTGGCACTCGGCTATCGCGGACCCGTATTCGCGACTCAGGCGACCGTGGATCTGTTAGCGGTCATGTTGCTCGATGCCGCGCATATCCAGGAGAAAGAGGCCGAGTGGAAGAATCGCCGTATGCATTCCCGGGGCGCCCGCCGGCTTTCGCATGCCGCGCCGCTCTACACCGTCGAACAGGCGCGAAGCAGTCTTTCTCGGTTGCGCAAGCTTCGTTACGACGAAGCCGTGTCGCCGCACCCCGGCGTCCGGTGCTGGTTTCGTGAGGCGGGGCATATCCTGGGTTCGGCGATCATCGAGATCGAGATCGAATCCGGCGGACGTACCTGCCGAATCGTGTTTACGGGCGACCTCGGGCAGCCGGGCAGGCCGGTGTTGCGCGACCCGGCCATCGTTGACCGGGCCGACGTGCTGGTGATCGAGTCGACCTATGGCGATCGTGCTCACCGTGCAATGGCGGAAACCGAGCAGGAACTGGTCGGGATTCTCCGCGATACCCTGGTGCGCAGGCAGGGCAACGTGATCATCCCCGCTTTTGCGGTCGGCCGCACCCAGGAGGTGATCTTCGTGCTGGCGCGCATGGTGAAGGATGGGCATGTCGGCCCCCTCGAAATCGTAGTGGACTCGCCGATGGCCTTGGCGGTAACCGAACTTACGCTTTGTTATGACACCATATGGGATCAGGAGACGCGTGAGCTGCGGGACTGGGTTGCCGCGCATCCCGAGCGGGTTCGATTGCGTTTCGTGCAGGATGTCGAAAAATCCATGGCGCTCAATCATGAGCGGGCCGGGCGGGTGATCATCTCGGCGAGTGGAATGTGCGAAGCGGGGCGTATCAGGCATCATCTGCGCTACAACGTCACCCGTCCGGAGTGCAGCATCGTAATCTGTGGTTTTCAGGCGGGGGGAACCTTGGGGCGGCGCTTGGTGGACGGGGCGCGCTGGATCACGCTGTTCGGCGAGCGGCTACCGGTGCGCGCATCGGTACACACCGTCGGCGGGCTGTCGGCGCATGCGGACCAGCCGGCCCTGCTCGACTGGCTGCGCCATTTCGAGCGCGCACCTGGGCAGGTTTTCGTCGTGCATGGAGAATATGCGGCATCGACCGCTTTCGTCGCGGCGCTGGATTCGGCGCTCGGCTGGACGGGGGCGCTGGTGCCAGAAGAGGGTTTCGCCTATCCGATAATGGCGCACTGAGCGCCGTGCTTGTGGGTGCGTATGCGGACGACAGGCAGTGGGCCCGGCGCCTTGTGGTCCGGGCAGATCGACTTGAACGGCAGGAGTGCTGAAATGCTGAAGAAGGAACCGAACAATCCGGGCGGCGCCATCAGAAAAGCCCTTCGGAGCATGCATGATTCGGTCGAAGGGGCTTGGGACCCGCTGGGCATGGCGGCCCCGATCATGCATGCCCAGATTGCGTGGCTTGCGCATCCGCAGGAACTGGCCGAGCGGATGGCGACGCTGTCGAGTGATTTGTGGCGGCTGCAGTGGCATTCGATGTATCGCGCCCTCGGACAACCGCACCCCGATCCGGTCAAGCCCAACCCCGACGATCAGCGGTTTGCGGACTCGTGGTGGACCGACACGGCCACCTGGGATCTGTCCAAGGAATGGTATCTGGCGTTCACCCACAACATCCAGGACATGTTGTATGACACGCCGGGGCTCTCCAGCAAGGAGCGCCGGCGAGCGGCTTTTTGGTGGAGAAAGTGGCTCAACGCGGTGGCGCCCACGAACTTTTTTTGGACCAATCCGGTGGCGATTCGCAAGGCGGTGGAGTCGAACGGCCAGAGCCTGATCAACGGTTTCAGGAACATGCTGGCCGATCTCCAGGCGGGCGATGTG
This sequence comes from Rhodocyclaceae bacterium UBA2346, assembly GCA_002344625.1. Lineage (GTDB taxonomy): Bacteria > Pseudomonadota > Gammaproteobacteria > Burkholderiales > Rhodocyclaceae > UBA2357. The sequence continues at coordinate 24,254 of DDUE01000057.1, forward strand.
CGGATGACGACGCCCGATGACTTCAAGGTCGGAGAGAATCTGGCAACCACGCCCGGGGCCGTGATCTTTCGCAACGAGTTGCTCGAGGTGATCCATTACACGCCCACGCAGCCGAAGACCCATGCCGAGCCAGTCGTCATCGTCACGCCGTGGATCAACAAGTACTACATCCTCGATCTGGTGCCGAAGAAGAGCATGATCAGATATCTGCTCGATCAAGGGCTCGAAGTGTTCATCACGAGTTGGAAGAACCCGGATGCCTCGATGCGCGATGTGAGCTTCGACGCCTATCTCGAACGGGGCGTGCACGCCATCGTCGAGACGGCACGCAAGTTCAGCGGGGCGGAGAAGGTGCACGCGGTGGGTTACTGCATCGGTGGAACGGCGCTGTCGATGTATATGGCGTGGGCGAACCGGCGCTTCAAGCCGGAGGACGTGCCGGTCGCCGATTTCACCCTGTTTACCACCTTGATCGATTTTCACAAGCCTGGCGATATCGAGGTATTTATCGATGAGACCAGCGTGCGCTACATCATCGAGAACATGGCACGCAAAGGCTATCTCGAAGGCAAGGAGATGGCTTCGTCGTTCAGGCTCCTGCGCTCCAACAGTCTGATCTGGCACTACGTGGTACACGGCTGGCTCTACGGCGAGACGCCACCGCCGTTCGATGTGCTTTACTGGAACATGGACGCAACGCGCATGCCCTACACGATGCATTCCTGGTATCTGCGCGAGCTTTACCTGCACAACCGCCTGATACAGGCCGATGCGCTCGAGGTGGCCGGCGAGCGGCTCGACCTCGGTACCATAACCCAACCGCTCTACGCGGTAGCGGCCGAAGATGACCACATCGCACCGTGGGCGCAGGCCTTCAAGGTCACGAACCACGTGTCGGGGCCGAAACGCTTCGTGCTGTCGAGCTCGGGCCACATTCTGGGAATCGTCAATCCGCCGGTCAAACCGCCCAAGCGCACGTATCGGGCGGGCGAGGCCCACCGTGCCGGCACGGTCGATAACTGGCAAGCCTCCGCGACTACCCACGACGGTAGTTGGTGGGAAGACTGGATGGAATGGCTCAAGCCACGCTGCGGCGAGCTGCGCGACGCGATGCCGACCAGCAAACGCGGTTTCGCCAAGCTGGCCGACGCACCCGGTACCTACGTGCTCGAGCGCTGAGTCCGGGCCGGCAAACCGCGGCCGCCACCGGTTGCCGTCGCCAGTAGCGATTGACCGCGGTCAAGGTGTGCGAGCGGCTACGGTCGGACAATCCGCGTCACTGATCGTCCGCCGGTCCCTGCCAGGGGCCGCTTCGCGAGTGACGAAGATCGAGAGGCCCCCACCAAATGGCGATGGCAGAAGCCCCCAGACCGCCCGGCATGATGTTGTTGAGAGCGCCGCATCGCGCGATGTTTCTCGGTGGCTGCGCGATGCTGCTTGCGAGCTTTGCGCTATGGGCGGTCGAAATAGCGGCCAGGGCCGGGGTCGCCGGGGGGGTGTCATGGACGCTGCCACCCGCCTGGATGCATGCACTGCTGGTGCTCGGCGGGGTCTTCCCATTCTTCATATTCGGTTTTTTGCTGACGGCCATGCCGCGTTGGCAAGGGGTGCCCGATTTGGTCGCGCGCGACTGGTCGCATGCATGGTACTTGCTCGCTGCGGGATGGAGTGTCGCACTGGCCGGCATGCTGCAATCGGGGCTCTTGGTTGCCGGTTTGGTCGTGGTGTTGGCTGGTTGGGTCAGCCTGCTGCGGGTTTTGGGGCGGGTGGCCCTGCACCAAAACCCCGATCGGCTACATGCGCTGCTGACCTTCGCGGCGCTGATCGGTGGAAGTGTCGCCCTTGGGGCCTGGCTGCCTGCGATTGTCATGCAGGATGCCGGTTGGGCGCGATTCGCAACCCAGGCCGGTCTGTGGTGGTTTCTGCTCCCGGTGTTCTTCACCGTCTGCCATCGCATGCTGCCATTCTTTTCATCGAATGTGATCAAACCCTATGTGGTGGTGCGGCCGCGCTGGGCATTCGCGCTCGTCGGCGCCAGCGTCGCGCACGGCGCACTTGCCATCGGCGGACACGAAGCGCTGGCCTGGATCGTCGATTTGCCGGCTGCGGGCATCGCCGCCTGGTTGTCGTACAAGTGGCGCCTCGTCGCCGCCTTGAAGGTGGCCTTGCTGGGCATGCTGCATGTCGGATTCGCATGGCTGGGCATTGGGCTGGTCCTGTTCGCTATCCAGGGCGTCGCAGCGACCTTTGACGTGCACCTGTTCGGCCTTGCGCCCCTGCATGCGATCGGCTTGGGTTATTTTGGCTCGGTCCTGCTCGCGATGGTCTCGAGGGTGACGCTCGGGCATTCGGGGCGGGCGCTGAAGGCAGACCGTCTCACGGTGGCGCTGTTTGCCGCGCTGCAGTGCGTGACGCTGATCCGCATCGCGGCCGACATCGGCCCAACCGCCTTCTCGAGTACCCTGATGATGGTGTCGGTGGCTGCTTGGTGCCTGATATTCTCGGCCTGGGCGATCCGCTATGCGCCCAGCTATTGGCGCGCGCGCGTCGATGGCAAACCGGGTTGAGCATGGACTATCTCGCCATCCGGCATCTCCATGTCTTGTGTGTCGTGCTGAGCGGCGCAGGTTTCCTGCTGCGGGGTATCTGGATGTTGCGCGGCAGCGCCTTGCTCGCGCATCGCGTCGTGCGTGTGCTGCCGCATGTCATCGACACTTTGCTGCTCGCGAGTGCGCTGATGCTGGCATATCTCAGCGCTCAGTATCCGTTCGTGGTGGCGTGGGTGACGGCCAAGGTTGTCGGATTGCTGGTCTATATCGGCCTGGGAACGATTGCGCTGAAGCGCGGACGCTCGCCGGCCGTGCGCGGCGCCGCGTTCGCGGCCGCAATCGTGGTCTACCTCTGGATCGTCTCGGTAGCGCTGATGCGTTCGTCGTTTGGCTTTTTTTCGGCAGGAGTGCCCGTATGAACCCGTCGCTGATTCCGGTCGCACCCGGCTTCGAAACCCCGCTCGAGATGCTCGAGGCTTGCCACGAACGGCTCGATGCCCAGCTCCGGACGCTGGGCAGACTCGTCGACTGGCTCGGCACGCATGGGCCTGACCACGACGCGGCCCATGCAGCGGCGAATGTCATGCGCTACTTCGATACGGCGGCCCCGAATCATCATCTCGATGAGGAGCAGGACCTCATGCCCACGCTGCTTGCACGCGTGGGGGAAAAAGACCGCCTGCGCCTGCAAACCCTGGTCGACGGCATCCTGGACGATCATCAACGATTGTTTGCCGCGTGGCGCGACATGCGGGCGCTGCTGGAGCCCTTGTCGCGCGGTGAACAGGTAACGCTCGATGCCACCGTCGTGCAGGGTTTTGCCGAGCTTTATCGGCGGCACATCGCGCGCGAGGAGGAGGAGCTGCTGCCTTGGGCACAAACGCTGCTGCACGAGGATGATATCGTCAGGCTCGGTCGGGCGATGTCGGGGCGGCGTGTGGTCGGGCAAGTCTAGGCGGGGCGGCCGCCTTGGTGCCTCCGGGGGACGGATCGGCTGCTGCTACTACCGCGGGTCGATCAGCGGCTGTTGACCGGGTGATGGACGAGCCGCCGCAATCCGTCCAGATCGGCGATACGGATATGTTTCTGCTGCACTGCAATCAGGCCGCTTTCCTGGAACTTGGAAAACGCCCGCGACACGGTCTCAAGCTTCAGGCCGAGGTAGGAGCCGATTTCGTCACGCGTCATGCGCAGGTGGAACTCCGCCGGCGAAAACCCGCGCGCCGTGAATCGCTGCGACAGGTTGAGCAGAAACGCCGCCAGGCGCTCTTCTGCCCGCATCGACCCGAGCAGCATCATCACCCCGTGATCGCGCACGATCTCCTTGCTCATCACCTTGTGGAACTGGTGTTGCAGGCCTTCGATCTGGCGCGACAGCTCCTCGAGCTTGTCGTACGCGATTACGCACACCTCGCTGTCTTCGAGCGCGACCGCGTTGCACGAGTGCAACTCGGTGCTGATGCCGTCAAGACCGAGGATCTCGCCGGTCATCTGAAAGCCGGTCACCTGTTCGCGCCCGTCTTCGAGCAGCACATCGGTCTTGAACGAGCCGGTGCGGATCGCGTAGATGGCTTCGAAGTCTTCGCCGGAGCGGTAAAGATGCTGGTTGCGCTTGACTTTGCGCCGGGCGCCGACCAATTCGTCGAGGCGGTTGATTTCGGTTTCGGACATGCCGAAAGGCAGGCACAATTCCAGCAGATTGCACTGCGAACATGCCGATTTGATGTCGGCTACGGTGATTGGAACTGTCGCCCTCATTCGCACACTCTAAGACTCCGTGGGTACCGCGGCCATTTGCCAAGCGTTGATCCAAGTCAACCACCTGGCCGCGAATTTTTGAGATCGTAAGCCCCTATCCAGAGCATCAAGACCATGAACAGTGACAACGATATCGTATTCGACACCAAGCTGATCCGTCGCTTCGATGTAAACGGCCCACGCTACACTTCTTATCCGACTGCCGATCGCTTCGTCGAGGCTTTCGATGCAAGCGCCTTGCGCGACTGGCTCGCCAAACGGGCAGTGGGCGGTGTCAGCCGGCCGCTGTCATTATACTTCCACATCCCGTTCTGTAATACGATCTGCTACTACTGTGCGTGCAACAAGATCATCACCAAAGACCATGGGCGTTCGGCCAAGTACCTGAATTATCTTGACAAGGAAATCGAGCTGCAGGCGCAGTATCTTGGCGGAAGCCGACAGGTCACCCAGCTGCACCTGGGCGGGGGAACGCCGACTTTTCTTGCGCATGACGAGATGCGCCAGTTGATGGCCTCGGTGCGGTCGCGTTTCACGCTGGTGCCGAATGGGGAGTATTCGATAGAGGTCGATCCGCGCAAGGTCGATTTCGAAACGGTCAAGATGCTTGCGGATCTCGGTTTCAACCGGATGAGCGTCGGTGTGCAGGATTTCAATCACGACGTGCAGGTCGCCGTCAACCGGGTACAGAGCGTCGACGAAACGCGCCTGGTGATGGAATCGGCGCGCGCGACCGGGTTCAAGTCGGTCAGCATGGACCTGATCTACGGGTTGCCCAAGCAGAATGTGATCAGTTTCAATCGCACGCTCGAAGAGGTGCTCGAGCTTTCGCCCGATCGCATTTCGCTCTACAGCTACGCTCATCTGCCTGGCCTGTTCAAACCGCAGCGGCGGATCGATGGCGATGCCTTGCCAAGCGCGGATACCAAGCTTCAGATCCTGCAACTGGCGATCAGGCGTCTCACCGAGGCAGGCTACGTCTATATCGGCATGGATCACTTCGCCAAGCCGGATGACGAACTCACCGTCGCCCAGCGTCAGGGGCGCCTGCACCGCAACTTCCAGGGTTATTCGACCCAGGTCGAGTGTGACCTGCTGGCGTTCGGGGTGTCCTCGATCGGAAAGATCGGGCCGGTGTATTCGCAGAACGTCAAAACGCTGGACGAGTACTACGATGCGCTCGACCGGGACGAGTTGCCGGTGATGCGCGGGATCGAACTCACCGCCGACGATCTGCTGCGGCGCTCGATCATCCAGGCCTTGATGTGCCACTTCGAGCTCTCGATCGAGTCCATCGAGATCGCACACCTGATAAACTTCCGCGAGTACTTTGCCCAGGAGCTGGAGGATCTGCGCGAGATGCAGTCGGCGGGTTTGGTCGCGATCGAGGATCAGTGGATCAGCGTTCAGCCGGCTGGCAGGCTCTTGGTGCGGGGCATTGCGATGGTGTTTGACCGCTACATTCGTGCCGACCGCGAGCGTGCCCGCTATTCCAAGGTAATCTGAGGCTCAGGATTATTGGTTTCACGCACCCTGACTAGCTTGGTCAGGGTGGATTCTGCCTTGGCACCGCAACGCGTTATGGCCCTGGCCACCCTTTCATGATCGAGCCCGGATACATTGCTGTTTTTATGATCGGCCTTCTCGGCGGCACGCATTGCGTGAGCATGTGCGGCGGCATCGTCGGTGCGCTGAGCGTGCAGGTGAAGATGCCGGGCGAGCAGCGGCGCGACTGGCCGCTGCACTTCGCCTACAACCTCGGCCGGGTCACGACCTATACGGCGCTCGGTGCGTTCTTCGGTGCGATCGGCACCGCCGGGCTTCTGTTCAATGACGTGCTGCCGGTGCAACTGGGCCTGTATGTGCTCGCCAACCTGATGCTGATCGCGCTTGGGCTCTACCTAACGGGCTTCACCCGGCTGTTGGCGCCGGTCGAGCGGGCGGGCGGGCGGGTCTGGCGTCTGGTCCAGCCGGCGACACGCCGGTTCTTGCCGGCGCGCCATGTCGGTCAGGCGCTGCCGCTCGGGCTGTTGTGGGGGTTTCTGCCCTGCGGGCTCGTATACAGCGTGCTGACCACCGCCTTGCTTACGGGCTCGGCCACGCGGGGTGCCGGCATGATGCTGGCTTTCGGCCTGGGGACGTTGCCCAACCTGATGCTGGCCGGCATGCTGTTCAAGCGCTTTCGTGATCTCACCCGCAATACCCGGGTGCGTATGGCCGCTGGCATGCTGGTGCTGGGATTCGGGGTGTTCGGGTTGTTCCATGCACCGTCGCTCGGCGGGAGCCTGTGGAGTGGAATCGTCTGCGAGGTTTGAGCCGAACGCCGGAGGTTGCGTCCGGTGTGAGGCAATACGGGGCGGCGAGTATAGTGCGGTTTGTGTGATCCACGGGGCGCGTCGGCCGCGTCCTGCCGCACGCGGAGCATGTTCGATGAAGTGTTCCGCTACCAATGAAATTCCTGCGAATCCTTTCCTCGCATTCGTGTATAAAGTGCTCGAATTGATTTCGTTGGGAGCAAAGGTGATGACTGAAGTGACGATCAGGGTTGCAGGTATGAGCTGTGGCGGTTGCGTGCGTAACGTGACCGGCGTTTTGAAGGCGCTGTCGGGCGTTGACCTGGCCGAGGTTTCACTCGAGGACGGCGTGGCGCGGGTGGCCTTCGATCCGGCTCAGGTGTCGGTGGAGCAGTTGCGCGGCGCGATCGAAGCCGCGGGTTTCGATTCGCCCACCTGAATGCTTGCCCGGTCACCGGGGTGAACTGAGCCGGCGCCGTTTGGCGCACTGGGGGGAGGCTTCGCTTCGGCCTTGGGCGTGCGTGATTGCAAGCGCGTGGGGTCGTGTTTGAACATATAATCACGCTTCTTTATACAGGGGAGGGATGTATGAGTTTAGATCTGGTCAAGGCCGGCAAGGATGTGCCGAACGACATCAACGTCATCATCGAGATTCCGGCGCAGGCCGATCCGATCAAGTTCGAGGTCGACAAGGACAGCGGCGCAGTATTCGTCGACCGCTTCCTGGGTACCTCGATGCGCTATCCGATCAACTACGGCTATGTGCCCCACACCATCGCCGGCGACGGTGATCCGGTCGACGTGCTGGTGGTGACGCCGTTCCCGTTGTTCCCGGGCGTGGTCATTCGTTGCCGTCCGGTCGGTGTGCTCAAGATGGAAGATGAATCGGGCATGGATGCCAAGGTGGTCGCGGTGCCCGTTTCGAAGCTTACGCCGCTGTATGACAAGGTTCAGTCGACCGACGATCTGCCCGAACTGCTGATGAAGCAAACGGTGCACTTCTTCGAGCACTACAAGGATCTCGAGCCCGGCAAGTGGGTGAAGGTGGTTGGCTGGGGCAGCCTCGAAGAGGCCCGTCAGGAGATTCTCGACGGTATCGAGAACGCCGCCAAGTAAGCGTCTGATGTCTGCATGCCTGCAAGCGGCCCGCCTGTGTGCGGGCCGCTTGGCTTTCGTGCCGCGCGCCGGTCACCGCGCGACGGGCGTGCCGGATTCCCAAGCCTGGGGGTGAAACGGTGTGCGCTCGTTGAGCTCGTCGAGATAGAGGTTCATGCCCTCGGATTCGCGCGCCAGGTACTGGTCCACCGCGTTGCGGAAGCGCGGATCGCGGATCCAGTGAACCGATCGGGTAACGACCGGTTCAAGCCCGCGGGCGAGCTTGTGTTCGCCTTGTGCCCCGCCTTCGAAACGCTGGCGTCCGGTGGCAATGCAGTAGGCGATCGCTCGATAGTAGCAAAGCTCGAAATGCAGAAACGGCACGTGTTCGACTGCGCCCCAGTAGCGTCCGTAAAGAGCGGTTTCATCGCATAGAAAGAACGCGCTTGCGACCGGCTGCGCGCCGCGATCCGCGATCAGCAGGCGAACACTACTGGGCGCGCGCTTGGCCAGCAGCTGAAAGAAGCTCGGGTTCAGATAGGGCGTGGAGCGGTGCAGCGCATAGGTGGTGGCGTAGCAGCGGTAGAAGAAAGCCCAGTCGGCCGCACTGGCCTGTGCCCCGTCCAGCCAGCGGTAGGTCAGGCCGAGCGCGTCGACCCGGCGCCGCTCCTGGCGAATCTTCTTGCGCTTGTCATTGGTGAGCCTGGCGAGGAAATCGCCGAATTCCGCATAACCGCTATTGAACCAATGAAACTGGACGCCTTGGCGTACGAGCAGGCCGCGTTCGCGCAATGCTTCGCCGTCACCCTCGTGCGGGAAGAGCATATGCAAAGATGAATGCCCGGATGCCTCGGCATGCTCGAGCAGAACGTCGATGAGGGCGTTGCGCGCGACAGCGTCACGCGCCATCAGCCGGGCGCCCGGTATCGGGGTGAACGGGATGGCTGCGAGCAGCTTCGGGTAGTAGTCCAGCCCGTTGCGGGCATAGGCGTCTGCCCATGCCCAGTCGAACACATACTCGCCATACGAGTGCCGCTTGAGATACAGAGGCACCGCAGCGGCGAGCGCATCGCCGTCTCGCAGCAGCAGATGCTGTGCCTGCCAGCCGGTCGCGCCGCCTATGCACCCGGATTTCTCCATTGCCGCGAGGTAGGCATGTGACAGGCAGGCCTGTGGGCCGGCAAGCATGTCCCACTGGTGTGCGTCGACCCGGTTCAGGTCCCGGGAGAACCCGACTTCGAGCGGCTGCATCGCGCTGGCCGTTTTTTACAGCGATCGCCGCGCGCGGCGGGATGATCAGGCCGCGGCCGGACTGCACTCGCTCGCAAGCGGCTTGTGGGTCCGGCCATCGAGCAACACGCCTTTCCAGGGCAGATCGATCCATACCAGGCCGCCCTTGGCTTCTTCATAGCGGGGCAGACCCGAGGCCGAGCTGTCACGCACGAGGGCATAGTCCCGGCCTTGCCATTTGATCTGCATCCGCTCAGGCGCGGCTGGATGGCGAGCTACATCCACCCGCATACCCGCTTCGCAGCGATAGGTACCGCTTGCGAGTTCGAAATCGAGCGGTGACGCTTCTCCACGGGGCGCCTCGCTGGCCGAATGGAATGAAAAGCTGGAACAGCCGGCCAAAGCTGCCGAGAGGAGGGCGGCCAACAGTGTGAATCGGGTCATGATCTGTCTGCAATATCGAATTGCACCAATTCTAACAGGGTGTCGAAGGACCGATGCTGCCGCGATTCGCCGAGGCCGGCACCGCCGTCTACCCGAAAACGGCCCGTGCGACTGCATCCGACCGCCCCGGGGCCATATTGGCCGGTATCCGGCGGGCCGGCGTGCCCAATTTTTGAGCGATCGGGATTTTTCCAGTCGCTGCGATGGCTTGCATGCCTTGCCCCGACTTTATCCACAGGCTTGCCCACGCAAAGTGTGTGTCGAACCCGTTTGTGGGTAGTTCACAACGCCGTGTTGGGCGTTATAGTGGCGCCCATGAATAAAACCCTGACCATTGCCATTGCCCAGTTCAACCTTGTGGTGGGTGACCTCGAGGCCAATGCGGAGCGTATCGTCAAGGCGGCCGAGGATGCACGTGTGGCGGGCGCCGCGCTGCTGATCACCCCCGAACTGGCCTTGTCGGGGTATCCGCCGGAAGACCTGTTGTTGCGCCCGGATTTCTATCGCGCGTGTGCGCTACAGCTCGAGTGCATTGCGGCGCTTACCCGAAGCATCGATCTGGTCCTGGTCGTCGGGCACCCGTTCGAACGGGATGGGCGTCGATTCAATGCCGCTTCGGTGCTGCGCGCCGGGGGTGTCGAAGCGACCTATCTCAAGCGCGAGCTCCCGAACTACGAGGTGTTCGACGAGAAGCGCTATTTCGCCCGTGGCGACCAGGCCTGTGTGGTCGAGGTATGCGGCGTGCGGATCGGGCTGAACATCTGTGAGGATCTGTGGTCGCCCGAGCCGGCGCGACTTGCCCGCGCAGCGGGGGCGGAAGTGCTGATCGGCCTCAATGCGTCGCCCTACCACATGAGCAAGCAATCCGAGCGTATCGCGGTGATGCGCGCGCGCGTGGCGGAAACGGGTATGCCTTTGCTGTATTGCAACATGGTTGGCGGCCAGGATGAGCTGGTGTTCGACGGTGCGTCGTTCGCGCTCGACGGCGACGGCAGCTTGAGCCATCAGTCGGATGCTTTCGAGGAGCGCCTGGATGTCGTTGCGTTGCGCGCGGGGCGCTGGGCATCCGGGCGGATTGCCGCGCCGCTGACGGTCGAAGAGGAGGTCTATCGCGCGCTCGTGCTGGGGGTGCGCGACTATCTCGGCAAGAACCGCTTCCCGGGCGCGATCATCGGTCTGTCGGGCGGCATAGATTCGGCGCTGACCCTGTGCATTGCCGTCGATGCGCTCGGGCCCGAGCGGGTGCGGGCAGTCATGATGGCGTCGCCATATACTGCGCAGATGAGCCTGGATGATTCGCGCGCGCTGGTGGCCAATCTGGGCGTGCGGTACGACGAGATCCCGATCACTGCGGCGATGAACACTTTTACCGAACTGCTTGCACCGCAGTTCGCGGGATTGCCCGCAGATACCACCGAAGAGAACCTGCAGAGCCGCATCCGCGGAATGATCCTGATGGCGTTGTCCAACAAGACCGGTGCGATCGTGCTTACCACGGGCAACAAGAGCGAAATGGCGACCGGTTACGCCACGCTGTACGGCGACATGGCGGGCGGATTCGCCGTGCTCAAGGATCTCTACAAGACGTTTGTGTTCCGCCTGTCGCGCTGGCGCAATACGGTGGCGCCGGTGATGCCGGAAAACATCATCACCCGCCCGCCGTCGGCCGAGTTGAAGCCCGATCAGACCGATCAGGATTCGTTGCCGCCCTACGAGGTCCTGGACGCGATCATCGAGGCCTACATGGAGCGGGACGAATCGCCCGGCCAGATCATCGCCGGCGGTCTGCCCGAGCCTGACGTGCGGCGCACCGTCGCGATGCTCAAGCGCAACGAGTACAAGCGGCGCCAGGCGCCGGTCGGCATTCGTGTGACGCGACGCGGGTTCGGCAAGGATTGGCGTTATCCGATAACATCGCGCTACCGGGACGCGTACTGAACAGACAGCGTGCGTCCGATAAAAAACTAGGGGATGAAGCAATGAAGAAAATCGAAGCAGTGATCAAGCCGTTCAAGCTCGACGAAGTGCGCGAAGCGCTTTCCGAAGTCGGCATCACCGGCCTGACCGTGTCCGAAGTGAAAGGCTTCGGCCGCCAGAAGGGGCATACCGAGCTCTATCGGGGAGCCGAATACGTGGTCGATTTCCTGCCCAAGATCAAGGTGGAAATCGTGCTTTCGGACGACGTGATCGATCAGGCGGTCGAGGCGATCATCAAGGCCGCCCGGACCGGCAAGATCGGCGACGGCAAGATCTTCGTCAGCCCGATCGAGCAGGTCGTACGGATACGCACCGGCGAGACCGGTGACGAAGCGGTGTAAGTGTCCGCGCTCGGGTGCTCGAGTTCAACCTTGTCTGGCAGTGCCCGCATTGGGCGCGCGCAGCAAGACCGTCAGTGCGCCCGAGCCGCCCTGGTGGGCACCAGCTTGACAAAAGGCGAGAATCTCTTCGCGCTGCGCAAGCCAGCCGCGTGATAATTGCTTCAGAATCGACAGCTTGCCCGGAGAACCCAAGCCCTTGCCGTGAATGACGCGCACGCAGCGCCGGCCCCGGGCCAGGCTTGCGGCCAGGAATCGCGCGAGCGCCTCGCGGGCGGCTTCCCGGGTCAGCCCGTGCAGATCGAGTTCTCCTTGCAAAACCCATCGTCCTCGCCGCAGATCGACCAGAACCCGCCGGGGCAGGCCGGGTCGGAGAAATGCGGCTTCTTCGCCCATGTCGAGCCGATCTTCGAAGGTCAGGGGGGCGTCCATGGTTTCGCGCAGCGCGGCCTGATCGTCTTCGCTGCTCTGGCGCGGCTCGGGCGCAGGGCGCGTTTGTACGTGTTCGACCGTGTTGCGCTCGCCAAGCGGCCGCGCGCCGCGGGTCGCGAGCCTGAAGAGTTCGTCCGCCGCCAGATCACTGCCGTCGGCCGGCAGCAGGTTCAGCGCATCCCGGCGGTCGGGGGACAGGTCCGCCGAATCTCCCCGGGCGACAGGAAAGGGTTTGGGCGCGTGGGTGTCGGCACGTTCGGATGAACGCAGCGGCCGAACGTCGCCGATCGCAGCACGAAACAGCGCAGCGCCCTCGAGTGGCCGATCATCAGGCGGACTCGAGCGCCGGGGCGGCGCCTCAGGCTCGGCTGCTCGGGGGCGGGGCAGCGGCGGGGGTTTGGGGTGATCGGGTTCGAGGCGTGAGGTCGAGCGCAGGGGCGTCACCCCCCTTACCGCGTCGCTGAATGCGCTGGATCCGGCCGAAGCGCCAGGGTTGTCCGCTTCGATGGGTAATCGTTGCCGCTGTGGTCCGGCGTTGGCGACAGGCCGCGTGCCGGTGCGCGCGCGTCGTGCCGCGAGAGCAAGGCGCAGTGCGGCGAGATCGTCGAGGGCGCGCAGCCGGACGCCCGGACCCTCGCCATTCTGGCCGGCGCCGGCCCCGGCCCCGCGCCGTTTCGACATCGTCGTGCTCAGCCGAGCGCGTCGAGGTAGCGCTCGGCATCGAGCGCGGCCATGCAGCCGGTGCCGGCAGACGTGACCGCTTGACGATAGATATGGTCTTGTACGTCACCGGCGGCAAACACCCCTTCGATGCTCGTGGCGGTCATGTTGCCGTTGCGTCCGCCGTGGGTGACGAGATAGCCGCCTTCCATCTCGAGCTGGCCTTCGAACAGATCGGTGTTGGGTTTGTGTCCGATCGCGATGAAGACGCCCCGCAGCGTGATGTCGCGCGACGTGCCGTCGGTCGTGCTCTTGATCCGCATGCCAGTCACGCCGGTATGGTCGCCGAGTATTTGGTCGAGGGTGGCATCGAGGGCCAGCTCGATCTTGCCGGCGGCCACCTTCTCCATCAGCTTGTCGATCATGATCTTTTCGGCGCGGAAGGTCTGGCGGCGGTGCACGAGGGTGACCTTGGACGCAATGTTGGCAAGGTAGAGCGCCTCTTCGACGGCGGTGTTGCCGCCGCCGACAACGGCGACTTCCTGGTTGCGATAGAAGAAGCCATCGCATGTCGCGCAGGCCGAAACACCCTTGCCGGCGAACTGCTCTTCCGACGGTAGCCCGAGGTACTTCGCGGTTGCGCCGGTGGCGATGATCAATGCGTCGCAGGTATATTCGCCCGCATCGCCGATCAGTCGCAGCGGCCGCTCGCCCAGTTTGGCCGTATGGATGTGGTCGAAGACCATCTCGGTGTCGAAGCGTTCGGCATGGCGCTGGAAGCGCATCATCAGGTCGGGACCCAGCACGCCGTCGGCGTCGGCGGGCCAATTGTCCACGTCCGTCGTGGTCATCAGCTGGCCGCCCTGGGCCATGCCGGTAATCAATACCGGCTTGAGGTTGGCGCGGGCCGCATAGACCGCCGCAGTGTAGCCGGCGGGGCCGGAGCCGAGAATCAGGAGTCGGGCGTGCTTGGTGGTCATGGTCGCATCTTCACGAATGAACTAAAGCCGCGATTATAGGGCTTGCGTGCCACGGCGCGACCTGTCGCAGCGTCCGTCGTCCCTATTCCCGGGCGGGGCCGGCAGTGGTCTGCGATGGGCGCGGCTGTTTGCGGGAATTGCCGGAACGATGCAATATATGCGTTACGCAAACCATTGGCGACCCGTGTTCGCTTGCTGGCCCGGAGCCTTTCTCGGTCGGTGTGGTGCATCCCTTGTGGTTCCCGGAGGAAGAATGAGCCAACCCACTTCAGTATCGATCACCGCGCTGCGCACCTTCCCCTTGTTCAACGGCTTGTCTGACGAGACCCTGGGCGCGGCCGCGCGCGCGGCGATGATGCGGCGCATTCCGCGTGGGCAGGCCGTGGTGCTGGCGGGTGAAAAGACCGACTATGTCTACTTCGTGCTGACCGGCAGTCTCAAGGTCATCGTCAGCGACGAGGATGGTCGCGAGGTGATCCTGAGCATTCTCGGCCAGGGGGAGCTGTTCGGTGAGATGGGCGTGTTCGGCGAACAGCCCAGATCCGCTTCGGTCGTCGCGGTCGTGCCGTCCGACCTGGTCATGATTTCCAAGTCGGACTTCAAGCACCTGATGCATGACAACTTCGAGGTGTCGTGGCGGATGATGTGCAATCTCGCGGATCGCCTGCGCAATGCCGACCGCAAGATTGAAAGTCTGGCATTGATGGACGTTTATGGGCGGGTGGCACGTCTGTTGATCGAGATGAGCGAGGACGTCGACGGCAGGACGCTGGTCGTGCGCAAGATCACCAAGCAGGATATCGCCAAGATGATCGGCGCGTCGCGTGAGATGGTGAGCCGGGTCATGAAGGATCTGAGCACCCAGGGATTGATCAGCGAAACCGATCAAGGCATCGTGCTGACCGCCGGACTGGGAGATCTTTGATTCTCCTGTTGCCGCACGGCGGGAAACCGTCTGCGGCGGTGCCGTCATGACGGCAGGCGGGGCGGCCGGCCGTATTTGTTTCGCCGCGAAAGTGCCGACGCCCTGGCCAGGATGTATCGCATATAATCCGGGCTCGCATGTTTTCCGGGCTTTCTGACCCCGTGTCGATGTTATCGCGGCTTTCTCCTTCCCGTTCCAAACCCCTTCCCGAGCGGATCTCGCTGTTGCTGCAAGAGGCACGGTGGCTGGCCCTCGGGGTCATGTCACTGTACGTCGGCTTGATACTGCTGGGCTACAACCAGGCCGATCCGGGCTGGTCGCATGCCGCCGATGTCGCGCGGGTGACCAACCCCGGCGGCCGCTTCGGTGCGTGGCTGGCCGACCTGCTATTCTATCTGTTCGGGCTGTCGGCGTGGTGGTGGGTGGTCTTTCTGGGTTATGGCCTGGCGTGGGGCTTTCGTCGCCTGCGCAACGAGTTGCGCGCCGATCGCCGGTCCTTCTTCATCATCCTCGTCGGCTTCCTGGTGGTGCTGCTCGCCAGCAGTGCGCTCGAGGCGCTGCGTTTTCATTCGCATGGCGCGAGCGTGCCGCTTGCACCGGGCGGGCTGCTGGGTGTCGAGTTGGGGCAGGTGGTACAGCGCTACCTGGGTTTTACCGGTGGAACCTTGCTGCTGCTGGCCATGTTGGCGTCCGGATTGAGCCTGTTTTCGGGCCTGTCGTGGTTGTCGCTGGTCGAGCAACTGGGTGCCTGGTTGGAAGGCTTGGGGTTGAAGGCGATTGGCGCTTGGTACAAGTGGCAGGACCGCCGTGCTGGACAGCAAACCGCCCAGAAGCGCGAGGTGGTCGTCGAGACCAAGCGCCGCAAGGCCGAGGTCGAGCCGCCCAAGCCCTTGCGCATCGAGCCGGCTGCGCCCGCGGTCGTGAAATCCGAGCGGGTCGAGAAGGAGCGCCAGCAGACCCTGTTTGCCGAGATGGGCGAAGGCGGACTGCCACCCCTGGCGCTGCTCGACGAGCCGTCGAACGATGTCGATCCGCCGTCCGCCGAATCGCTTGAATTCACGTCGCGCCTGATCGAAACCCGTTTGAACGACTTCGGCGTCGAGGTGAAGGTGGTCGCGGCCTACCCCGGGCCGGTGGTGACGCGCTACGAGATCGAGCCGGCCACCGGGGTCAAGGGCAGCCAGGTGGTCAACCTCGGCAAGGATCTTGCCCGGGCGCTGTCGCTGATATCGATCCGGGTCGTCGAGACCGTGCCGGGCAAATCCTGCATGGCGCTCGAGCTGCCCAACCCCAAGCGCCAGACCGTGCGGCTGTCCGAGATTCTGGGATCCAAGGCTTATCACAGCATGAGCTCGGCATTGACGGTGGCGTTGGGCAAGGACATCGGCGGCAACCCGGTCGTGGCCGATCTGGCCAAGATGCCGCACTTGCTGGTGGCCGGCACCACCGGTTCGGGAAAGTCGGTGGGCATCAACGCGATGATCCTGTCGCTGCTGTACAAGGCTGAACCGTCGCGGGTGCGGCTCATCATGGTCGATCCGAAAATGCTCGAGCTGTCGATCTACGAGGGCATACCGCATCTGCTTGCGCCAGTCGTCACCGACATGAAGCATGCGGCCAACGCGCTCAACTGGTGCGTGGTCGAGATGGATAAGCGTTACAAGCTCATGGCGGCGGTCGGCGTGCGCAATCTTGCCGGGTTCAACAAGGCGGTGGCCGATGCACGCAAGGGCGACAAGCCGCTGACCAATCCCTTCTCCATCAATCCGGACAACCCCGAGCTGCTCGAAGCGTTGCCGCACATCGTCGTGATCGTCGACGAGCTTGCCGACATGATGATGGTGGTGGGCAAGAAGGTCGAAGAGTTGATCGCGCGCCTGGCACAGAAGGCGCGCGCGGCGGGTATTCACCTGATCCTGGCTACCCAGCGGCCGTCGGTCGATGTGATCACCGGCCTGATCAAGGCCAACGTGCCGACCCGCATCGCGTTCCAGGTTTCGTCGAAGATCGACTCGCGCACCATTCTCGACCAGATGGGGGCGGAGACCTTGCTGGGCATGGGCGACATGCTCTACCTCGCCCCCGGGACCGGGCTGCCGATGCGGGTACATGGCGCTTTCGTCGCCGACGACGAGGTGCACAAGGTGGTGGATCACCTCAAGACGATGGGGCCGCCCGACTATGTCGAGGGCATTCTGTCGGCGGCCGAGGATGACGTCGAAGCGCTCGGAGGCGGCGAGGCCGGGGGAGACGACGAAGCGGATCCGCTTTATGATCAAGCGGTCGAGATCGTGCTCAAGACCCGCCGGCCGTCGATCTCGCTGGTGCAGCGGCACTTGCGCATCGGCTACAACCGCGCCGCGCGCCTCATCGAACAAATGGAGCGTTCCGGGTTGGTTTCGGCCATGGGGACGAACGGCAACCGGGATGTCATCGTGCCGGCACGGGAGTCGGAATGAAGCAGTCTTGCGGCAGACGGTGGTTCTTGGCGGTCGTGGCTTCGGGCGCGCTTGCTTGGTCGGGCGCGGCGGCTGCGCAGGTCGAAACGTCAGGCGTGGTGCAGCTCGAGCAGTTCGTGGCGCGTACGCGCCAGGCGGCGGGGTCATTCGAGCAGACGGTCACGGCCAGTTCCGGGCGGCGTCCGCAGATTTCCAGTGGCACATTCGTGTTCATGCGGCCGGGCAAGTTTCGCTGGGTCTACGAGCGTCCCTATCCGCAATTGCTGGTTAGCGACGGCGAACGTCTGTGGTCTTGGGACGAGGATCTCAACCAGGTGACGACGCGTGTCCTGGGCGACGCGCTTGGCAGCACGCCGGCTGCGGTGCTGACCGGCGACGGTGCGCTCGTGCGCGATTTCGAGCTGGCCGACGCGGAGCCGGCCGACGGACTGCAATGGGTCGTTGCAACGCCGCGCCAGGCGGACAGCAGCTTCGAATCGATGCGCCTGGGTTTCGCGCAAGGCATGCTGCACAAGATGGCGTTGCGCGACAACTTCGGCCAGATGACCGTGATCGTGTTTACCGAGTTCGATGCGGAGGCCGACATCGATCCGACGCTGTTCTACTTCGTGCCGCCGCCGGGGGCCGACGTGATCGGCGGCGATTGAGCGGAGCCATGCGGGTGGGTGATCTGTTCGCATCATCCGAGAATGTTTCGGCGGGGCGCCCGGGGCCTGATGCGCCGCTCGCCGAGCGCCTGCGGCCCGCGACGATCGACGAGGTGGTCGGCCAGCGCCATCTCCTGGGGCCTGGCAAACCCCTGCAGCTCGCTTTTGCATCGGGCAGGCTCCATTCGATGATTCTGTGGGGGCCGCCCGGTGTGGGCAAGACCACCCTGGCGCGCCTGACCGCGAGTGCCTTCGATGCCGAGTTCATTGCGCTGTCGGCGGTGTTTTCGGGCGTCAAGGACATCCGCGAAGCGATTGCGGCCGCGCGCGCGAACCGCGACCGGGGGCGTCATACGATTCTCTTCGTCGACGAGGTGCACCGCTTCAACAAATCGCAGCAGGATGCGTTTCTGCCCTACGTTGAGCAGGGCCTGGTGACCTTCATCGGCGCGACCACCGAGAACCCGTCGTTCGAGGTCAATGCCGCATTGCTGTCGCGTGCCGCGGTTTATGTGCTCGAGCCGTTGGATCCGGCAACGCTCACCGCTCTGTTCGAGCGTGCCCGGCAGGTGGCGTGCCCCGATCTGAGCTTCGACGTGCATGCGGTCGAGCGGATCGTGGGGTTTGCCGACGGCGATGCGCGTAGGCTGATCAACCTGGTGGAGCAGCTCCAGATTGCGGCGCAAACGGCGGGTGTGAACCCGGTTCTGCCCGGCTTCGTGGATGAAACCCTGGTGAGCAAGCTACGTCGCTTCGACAATGGGGGCGATGCGTTTTATGACCAGATCTCCGCTTTGCACAAGTCGGTGCGTGGTTCTCATCCCGATGCGGCACTCTACTGGTTTTGCCGGATGCTCGACGGTGGCGCCGACGCACTCTACCTGGGGCGCCGAATCATCAGGATGGCGGTTGAGGACATCGGCCTCGCAGACCCGCGTGCGCTCGAGATTGCATTGAATGCATGCGCTACCTATGAACGCCTTGGCTCGCCCGAAGGCGAGCTTGCGCTGGCACAGGCGGTGGTGTTCCTGGCGTGCGCCGCAAAATCCAATGCCGTCTACAAGGCCTACAATGCGGCGCGTGCTTTTGTTGCCGCGGATGGCTCGCGCCCCGTGCCGGTACATCTGCGCAACGCGCCCACCCGACTCATGAAGGCGCTCGGCCATGGCAAGGCCTACCGTTATGCCCATGACGAGCCCGATGCCTATGTGGCCGGAGAATCGTATCTTCCGGAGGGTATGCAGGCGCCCGGCTGGTATCAACCGGTCGCTCGAGGGCTCGAGCAGCAGATTGGTGAAAAGCTCGCACGGCTGCGCGAACTCGATGGTTTGGTGGGCCGGCCTCCAAGGGGCGAGCCGAAAGACTGATCGAATACCGGCGAGGTCTAACCGGTTGGGGCCGGTGCCGTATCGGCTAACTGGCCGACACGGCCTGACGCGGGGTCAGTGGCAGACCGGATGGTCTTGCATGAAGCGTGCGCAGACTTTTTGTGCGCGCTGCGCTTTGGCGATATCGCCCCTGATCGTTGCACGCTCAATCAACTGCTGCATGTACTGTGTCAGCATCAGCACGCCCTCTGGGGTTTGTACCAAGCCGCACACGAGCTGTGCGGCGGCAACATCTGGAATGTTCTCGTGCTCTGCAATCAACTCGACTTCGTCGTCTGTCAAGTCGCAATAGTCCAGGCAGTCACGGATGGATAGCATGCGGGTCTCCTTTGATGGTCATGTAGCGATCTGTCGTCGCTTGTTTGTGACTTGAGTTTAAACCGCATGGTTCCAAACACAAGTTGAAGATAATCATCGAAAGTGATGCGCTCATTGCCAGTTTTAATCGATTTGTATCTTTTTCCGATACCGGGTGTCGACGCGTTTTTCGCAGCAAGTTCTCGAAGAACCACCCCGGAAAGCCTGGCGGGGCTGCTGCGCCCCGAGTTTGAACTTGAGCGAAAAACAGCGACAATGCGGCACTTTGGGTGTCTTTGACGGCCACTCTGCAAACCTTTGATCCAACTCAGATTCCGGAATCCAAATGCTTGATATTCAACTCCTGCGCAACAATATCGAACTCGTCTCGGCCGCTTTGGCAGGCCGCGGGATGTCATTCGATCCGTCCCGGTTCCAGGCGCTCGAGGCCGAACGCAAAGGTCTCCAGACACGCACACAGGATCTCCAGGCCAGACGCAACGCGCTCTCGAAGCAGATCGGCATGCTCAAGGCCAGGGGTGAGGATGCGAGCGAGGTGATGACGGAGGTCGGTACGACAGCGGATGAGCTCAAGCGCAATGAACTGGCGCTTGCGGCCCTGCTCGACGAGATCAATGCCATCGTGGCCAGCTTGCCGAATCTGCCGCACGAAAGCGTGCCGCGCGGCCGCGACGAGAGTGACAATGTCGAGATCCTGCGCTGGGGCAGTCCGCGTGCGTTCGATTTCGAGCCGCTCGACCATGTCGACGTCGGGGCGCGGCTTGGGCTCGATCTCGAGATGGCGGTCAAGCTTTCGGGCGCGCGGTTTGCGGTGATGCGCGGCGGTGTCGCGCGTTTGCACCGCGCGCTCGCGCAGTTCATGTTGGATGTTCATACCCGTGAGCACGGCTATACCGAGGTTTACGTGCCCTACATGGTCAATGCCGCTTCGATGTTCGGAACGGGTCAGTTGCCGAAGTTCGAAGAAGACCTGTTCGCGGTGCCCCGCGGTGACGACGGCCGCTTGTTCCTGATTCCGACATCCGAGGTCCCGGTGACCAATTTCATGCGCAACGAAACCGTCGCCGCCGATGCTTTGCCGATGAAGTACGTCGGGCATACGCCCTGCTTTCGCTCCGAGGCGGGCAGCTATGGCCGCGATACGCGCGGCATGATTCGCCAGCACCAGTTCGACAAGGTCGAGTTGGTGCGAATCGAACACCCCGAGCATTCCTGGGCGGCACTCGAAGAGTTGAGCAGCCATGCCGAGGCGGTCCTGCGCAAGCTGGAACTGCCGTATCGCAAGATCGTGCTATGCACGGGCGACATGGGGTTCTCGTCCGCCAAGACCTACGATCTAGAGGTATGGCTGCCTGCGCAGAAGACCTATCGCGAGATTTCGTCATGCTCCAATTGCGGCGACTTCCAGGCGCGTCGGATGCAGGGTCGGTTCAAGAGCGGGCAGGGCAAGAACGAGTTCGTGCATACCTTGAATGGTTCGGGGCTGGCGGTGGGGAGAACCCTGGTGGCCATTCTCGAGAACTATCAGCAGGCCGACGGATCGTTGAGCGTGCCGAAGGCGTTGGTGCCCTGGATGGGCGGGGTGGAGATCCTCGATCCGCTGCGTTGAGCGCTTGGCGATTGCCGCCAGTTACTCGTCGCGGCGCCCCAGGTGTATGCCAGGGCGCGCAGCGGGGGCCTGAAACGCCGGCACGACGCGCAACAGGATGCCGTAGTAGTTGCGGATGTTCTCGGTCATCACGACGGCTTCGCCGCCACGGGCAGGCCCCGATTTGAGGCGTGCCGCATACTGAGGCTTGGACAGCAGCGGCAAGACCTTCTTCATGTCCCACCATGAGGCATCGTCCTTGCCCATCTGGCGTGCGATCGTGCGCGCGCCGTTGAGGTGTCCCATGCCCAGGTTGTATGCGGCCGTAGCCAGCCAGGTTCGATCGGGCTCGGCGACGTCGTCCGGCAAGCCGTCGCGCATGCGTTCGAGGTAGCGCGCACCCCCCGAAATGCTCTGACGTGCGTCCAGGCGGTCCTTGACCCCCAGCCGGTCGGCCGTATCGCCCGTCAGCATCATCATTCCGCGCACGCCGGTCGGCGAGCGTGCGAGTGGATCCCAATGGGACTCCTGGTAAGCGAGTGCCGCCAGATAGCGCCAATCGATCCCGGTTTCGGCTTCGGCTTCCTCGAAGTGCGGCTGGAACTCGGGGAGGCGGCTTTCGATCCGCTCGAGAAACAGGGCCGCGTCGGCGGTGCCGATCCGGCGGATATGGCTGAAGTAGCGATCGGCGATTCGCTCGATCACGCCTCTCTTGGGCGCTTCGTCCAGAAAAGCGCGTACCTGCACGTTAAGGTCACCGCTGGTGCGCGGTGGCAGGCCCCATGCCAGCGATGTCTTGAGGGGTAGGTCGTACTTGATGACAAGATCAGGATTGACTTGGGCGGCCAGCGCGAAGTGGGTGCGATCGGTTGCCACGAGGTCGAACTGGCCGTCACCAAGCTTCTCGAGCATTCTTTGATCGTTGAACCCCTGGGGATAGCGCAAGTGCAGGTCGGGCGTGCGTTGCCTGACTTCTTCGAGATTTTGTGCCGCTGGAGACCCATGGCGCACGCTCACGGTTCGGCCGGCGAGCCCGGCTTCGTCGACCACATCGGCCGAGTCCGACCGACCCACCAGTACGTAGTCGACCTCGCGCAGCGGCGCAGACCATTCGAGCGGGAGCCGGTCCCGCCGCGCCAGCCCGGCAGCGGCCATGTGCGCCTGTCCTTGGATGACGGCATCGATTGCCCGGGTCGCATCCGCGTAAACGACGAATCGCACCGGTATCTCGAGCTTCCGTGCGAGCAATTCGACCATGTCGTGCTCGAAGCCTGCGGTTGTGCCGTCGGTGCTTTCGAAATACGAAATGGCATCCCGCTGCGTCGCAACACGCAACTCCCCGAGTGTCCGGTAGTCGGCAATCGCGGGTGTTTCTTGCGGCGTACATGCCACAAACAAAAGCGGGATGAGTAGCGCGAGGATGCGGCGCATGGAATGGTCCGGCACCAAACCAGAGATTCTGCATGCACCTCGGGGCGCAGGCAACCTCAGGCAACCGTCCGCCGCAGGACTATACGGTCGAAGCGGGGTTTTGCCTCGGCCTCGAGTAAGTGATAAATTAGAATTTGATTAAATAGTGGAGTAATCATGGAAGGAAAATCATTTACCCGGATCACCGCGGATGTGTCCGGCGCGCTCAAGAAGATGCACAAGGAAGTGCCCGAGACGATGCAAGGTTTCGGCGCGATGTCGAAGGCTGCAATGAAGGCGGGTGTACTCTCTGAACTCGACAAGGAACTGATCGCACTGGCAATCGGTGTGACGTCGCGCTGCGACGCCTGCGTGGGATTTCATGTCAGGGCGCTGATTCGCCTTGGCGTGACGCGTGAACAACTCATGGAGACACTCGCAGTTTGCACCTACATGGGCGGCGGTCCGGCGTTGATGTATGCGGCGGAGGCGGTGCGTGCGTACGAAGAAATGCTACCCGAAAACGCTGCAAATACTTGAGTGCATTTTTATTGGGTTTGATTTAAAATGGCAGACTTCGAGCGGAGAGGTGGCAGAGTGGTCGAATGTACCTGACTCGAAATCAGGCGTACTGCAAGGTACCGTGGGTTCGAATCCCACCCTCTCCGCCACACAAGCCTAAAGCCCTTTGATTGAAAAGGGCTTTTTATTTCTATCTTTCAAATCATCATTTCTGGTTGCGCAACCGGCTGGCACAGTTCGACAACAGGTCGGCACTAGCTCGCCAAGTGGTGCCTAGCGCCGACAGTAGAGCGTCGACGATGGACGACGACGGGCCTTCCTACGCGCTGCCGCAGCGCGGTCAATGTCATGTCGGTCAGCAGCTTGTCGCACGGTGCAGGGACGATCCGGGATTATCCGGAACCTTCTCGCCGGCCTCTTCGATCAACCATTGCTTGACCAGCATAGCAGCCGGGCTCAAAGCAATCTTGTTGTGTTGCACGATGTAGTAGCCGTTATCCAGGTGGAGGCACCCCGCAAAGGGTTCGATCAATGCCTGCCCGCTCACCTCGTCTTCGGTAAGGTGGGGACTCGCCAGAACCACGCCATGACCCTGCTTTGCGGCTTCGATGGCCATCAGGGCTTGGTCGAAGTGGATGCGCGGAATGCCGGCCACGGTCCCGGCATCCAACCGACTGAACCGACTCAACCACTGTGTCCAGTAGGGCTGTACGCTGGTTACAAGCAGGCTGGCTCCGGCCAATGCGTCCGGGGTGTTCAAAAGCCGCGCTTCGGCATACTCCAGTGTGCAGAATACGCGGACCTCATCGTTGAACATCAAAGTGGCATCGAGCCGGGTATCCCGTCCGTTGAAATACCGAATGGCCAGATCGACCGCCTCGCGCTCGAAGTCGACGATTACGGATGAGGCATTGAGATGCAGTTCGATCCCCGGATGTCGCGTCAGCAGGTTCGCCATGCGGCGCGTGAACCACTTGGCCGCAAAGCTGGGGGGCATGGACAGCAATACGGCCATGCCGCGGCTATGCTTGAGCCTGGTGCTGGCATCGGCAATCTGCTCAAGTGCCGGCTGGATCTTCTGCCAGTAGCTCAGTGCCGCCTCGGTAGGTTGAATCTGCCGTACATGGCGGATGAACAATGTGACGCCCAGCCATTCCTCGAGTTTGTGGATCTGCTGACCAATCGCACCGGGGGTCACGCACAACTCGTCAGCGGCCAGAGAGAAGCTCTTGCTTCTCATCGCAGCATCGAAGACAAGCAACGATTTCATTGGAGGGTATCGGGTCATGGAATGAGCCATGAAATAGATAATCTATATCATGACCTACAATAACTCGCTTGTCCCAGCGCTCGTATATTCAACACAATGGAGCCGGCAAGCGGGCTACGGGCGAATCGCCCCTCAACCCTGATTACGGAGAAAACTGCACCATGAGTATCTTGCGCGAGGACGTAAGCCCCGGGGCCTTGAATCGGGATAGCCAGGAATGCCTACCGGGCTTTCTGGGGATAGAGATGCTGGAATTGAGGCAAGACGTGATGACCAGCCGCATGTCGCTCAAACCGTTGCATGGCGCCATCAACGGGTTTCTGCACGCGGGCAGTGTCGTGACGCTGGCCGATACCACCTGTGGCAACGCCACGATTGCCCATCTGCCGGCGGGCGCCCAGTCTTTCACGACGGTTGAATTGAAAAGCAATCACCTGGGCACGGTTCGGGAAGGCGCCGTCACGTGCACCGCCACGGCTCAGCACCTTGGCAAGACGACACAGGTCTGGGATGCGATCGTGAGGGATGAAGCGACGGGGAAGAAGATTGCCCTGTTCCGTTGCACCCAGATGATTCTCTGGCCGAAACCCTGACTCCGGTGACGTATCTGTCATGAAAGAAATTTACTATTTCGACGATCTTGAGGTGGGTCAGCGCTTTGGTTCGGGGTGTCTGACACTGGATGAGGCGGCCGTCAAACGCTTCGCTGCCGACTACGATCCGCAACCCTTCCACCTGGACGACGAGGCGGCGCAGGAAACCCTGTTTCGAGGCTTGGCGGCAAGCGGCTGGCATACGGCGGCCATGACGATGCGCCTAATCGTCGAAAGCGAATTCAAGCCGGCCGGAGGTATCGTCGGTGCCGGCTTGGATGAACTCCAATGGCCTCGGCCGGTTCGCCCGGGAGATGTGCTCTGCGTCGAGACAGAGGTTCTCGAGGTGCGGGCTTCAAGATCCAGGCCAGAACAGGGCATGGTCAAAGTTCGGGTGACGACCCGGAATCAGAAGCACGAACAGGTTCAGATCTATGTGGCAAACCTCGTCGTGAAGCGGTACGTGCCTTGAGGGGCGCAGACCGGCCGCGACCGACTGGGCGTCAATTGGGCAGATCGCCAAAGCGGGTTCCGCGTGCCTCCACCGTGGACGCCTAAACTGATTCCAATATTAGGAAACTGCCTTTGCCGGCCAGCATTTGCCGCCGGGCCGATATATCTCATCGCATAGATGGCGATTGCCATGCTGGCTCAAGGTCGGCCGATTCTTGTTTGTCATTGTGGAAGAGCGACGCCTATACTGAGTGTCGGCAAATCATGCCGTTCGATTGGTCTCGCCGATCCGTAGGGCCGGGCTTTGCGACCTGGCTTGTCATCGCGTGATTTGGTTGAGACTCCCGGGGTTCCGTCCGCGTTTACTTGTCCCATCTTCTGGAGCACATACTCATGTCCAAGCCTGCGATGTACCTGTTGACCAGTGCCATGTTCTGTCTGTTTTCACCGCTTGTCGAGGCGGGGGGAAGCAGCGGGTGTCGTGATGGATCGTTGTCGGGCATGTCGTTCGTTGAATTTGAGTCCTTCGATCCGAGTACTCAGCCGGCTACGCCGCTGGTGGTCAAGGGTACCCTCCGCATACCGGAGCCGGGCGGCGGCAAGAGCCGCTGCGTATCGAGCAGACGCAAGCTTCCGGCGGTCGTCATACTGCACAGTTCGGGCGGTATCGATGCCACCGGCACCTTCTATGCAGAAGCATTGAACGAGGCTGGTGTGGCGACACTGGAGATCGACATGTGGGAGGCGCGTGGGGTGATGAGCCCGGCCGACAGACCGCTGGCGCCGATCGCTGTCTACCCCGATGCGTTTGCCGCGCTTGCGTTTCTGGGAACTGTGCCCGGTGTTGCGGCCGACCGTGTCGGTGTGCTCGGGTTTTCGCTTGGGGGTGTGGCCAGCCTTGCGACGAGCGAGCAGACGTATGCCATGGCGTTTGGTGGTCATGCCTTGAGGTTCAAGGCCCATGTCGCCAACTATCCCGTGTGCCACGGGGCCAACATGGGTTTTTTTGGCCTGCCGGCGGAGGCGGTGGGGACGACGTTTCGGAATCTCACCGGTGCTCCAGTGCTGATCCAGGTTGGATCCAAGGACGATTACGATAATGGCGCCGGTCCTTGCAGGGCGTTGGCGCAAGAAGTGAACGTCATCAATAAAAAGGTCGTCGAAGTGGTGGAGTATCGGGGTGCCTATCACGCCTGGGACAGGCTCATGGTTCCGATCACGGTGCCGGATATCTTCGGGGACCAGGGTAGTTACTTCGAGACCGGTGTGGTTCCCGAGGTGGATCTCCAACCGGATGTTGAAAAGGCACAGGTGTCACGCAAGCGGGTGGTGAGTTTTTTCAGGCGCCATCTGTGATGCCCGTGCCGGCGTTCATTGTTGCTGGCGGGCGTCGTAGAGTGAAGGCGTTACGCCCGCGCCCGCGAGAAATTCGCGCAACTGCTTGACTGCCGGGCGGGTGAATTCGTTGCTGTGGTGAGGGTGGTGAAGCATGAGTTCCCGGCCGTTCAACAGTACGCGGAATCGCGCACCGTGGGCGGCCTCCACGGTGGCGCCGAGGTGGTGAAGCAGCGATTCGACATCGCGCCACTGGATGTTGTTCTTGATCGGTTCGTGAAAAACCGATTCGAGGACGGTGCGTTGCTTGTGGCTCATGGCGTAACCTCGCATGCAGAGGAAGCGGACGAACGCAGATGGGGCCGCATGGTCTCGCTGGTCCAGGCGGGAACGTCGACCTCGATTATCCGCCACCGGAGTCCCGTTGGCGACCCTGTCCCGGGCGGATTGACGAGGCGGGAGGGGGCCGCAATCCGATTGAACCGATGCGCCCGTTTCGTTTCAAATCCGTGTTTCGAACCTCCGGGCGCCGGCTGCGACGCGGCGTCGTCCGACCCGGATCACATCAGGAGATGATCATGTCCAAACACCTTGCCGTGGTTTTCTGCAGCCTCGTCTTCATCGCCTTTACCGGGCAAGCCCATGCTCATCATGGTTGGAGCGCATATGATGCTGGCCAGGCGCTGACGCTGGAAGTGCCTATAAAGGTGGTCAATTACCGTAATCCGCATGCCGATCTGCGCATCGAGCACGCGGGCAAGACCTGGGAGGTCGTGCTGGCCCCCGTCGGTCGCCTGCAGGCGCGCGGGCTGCCCGAAAGCGATCTGGTGGAAGGCAAGACCGTGACCATCGTCGGTTATCCGCGCAAGGACGGCACGGCCGAGATTCGCGCCGAGCGCATCATCGTCGACGGTCGCACCATAGAACTGCGCTAGCCCGGCCCGGTGGAGTTCCTGCTCGAATGGGCCGGCTGGCTCGAGGCCTCGACGCTCGGCATGCAGATGCGCGGCTCGGCGTGGCTCTATCCGGTGGTCAACGTGTTGCATCTGCTCGGTTTGGTGATGTTGCTGGGCAGTATGCTGTTGCTCGATCTGCGCTTGTTGGGCCTGGCGCGTGAATTCGATCTGCCGGCGCTGTCGGCCAGACTCACACCGGTTGCGATCGGGGGATTGCTGATTCTGCTCGTGAGCGGTTTTTGCCAGTTCGTGGCGGACGGTGCGCCGCTGGCGGCGAGTCCATTGATGCAGGTGAAGGTGTTGCTGATCGTATTGGGGGTCGGCAACGCGCTTTGTTTTCGGTATTGGTGGTCGTCACGCCTGGGTACTTGGGATGAGCGGCCGTCAGTGCTCGGCCGCCTGCAGGCCCTTGCCTCGCTGCTGATCTGGTTCGCGGTGATGGTGCTGGGGCGCCTGCTCGCCTACTTTTGAGTGCCCTGGGTGAAGCCATGCCGCGAGCCGGGTTCGACCCGGCCCGCGGTGCCGGGCTTACTTGACGGTGTAGATCTGGTCGAACACGCCGCCGTCCGAGAAGTGTTTCTTCTGGGCCGCCTGCCAGCCGCCGAGATCGTTGATGTTCACCAGCTTGACATCAACGAACTGATCCTTGAACTTGGCGGCGACGTCGGGATCGGTGGGGCGATAGAAGTGCTTGCCGGCCAGTTCCTGTCCTTCTTTTGAATACAAGAACTCGAGGTAGGCGGTCGCCACTGCACGGGTGCCTTTCTTGTCGACGATCTTGTCGACCACGGTGACCGGCGGTTCGGCCAGAATCGAAAGGGACGGTACGACGATCTCGAATTTGTCTGCGCCGAACTCCTTGAGTGCGAGGAAGGCTTCGTTCTCCCACGACAGGAACACGTCGCCGATGCCGCGTTGGACAAAGGTCGTGGTCGATCCGCGTGCGCCGGAATCGAGCACCGCCACGTTCTTGAACAGGCTGGTGATGTAGCCGCGCACCTTGGCTTCGTCACCGCCGAATTCCTGCGCCGCCCAGGCCCAGCCCGCGAGGTAGTTCCAGCGGGCGCCGCCCGAGGTCTTCGGGTTGGGCGTGATCACGCTTACGCCTTCCTTGATCAGATCGCCCCAGTCCTTGATGGCTTTGGGGTTGCCCTTGCGCACCAGAAACACGATGGTCGACGTGTAAGGCGAACTGTTGTGCGGCAGGCGCGCCTGCCAGTTGGTGTCGAGGAGGCCGTGTGCGGCAATCGCGTCGATATCGTAGGCGAGCGCCAGTGTGACCACATCGGCTTCGAGCCCGTCGATCACCGACCGCGCCTGCTTGCCCGCGCCGCCGTGAGATTGCTGAATCGTGAGTTTTTCACCCGTCTTGGCTTCCCAGTGCTTGATGAACACCGGGTTGAATTCCTGATAGAGCTCGCGGGTCGGGTCGTAGGAGACGTTCAGCAGCGTCGTTTGGGCATGGGCAGTGGTGAGGGCGGCGAAGCCGAGGAAGAGGCCTGCGAAGAGCGACTTGGCGCGGAATGCATGTTTCATGGTGAGTCTCCTGTTCAAATAACGGTGAGCTATTAAAGAACAGGTTCTATAGAACACAAAACGAGATTAACTGAGCTGCTTAGCAGTTTTGTTGCGTTCGTGCGCTCACTCAACCATGCGCCTGGACGGCAACAGTGCTGGACGGTCCGAACGTTTCGGCGACCGCATGGCCCTGAAGCCAGACGCCCGGCGCGTCGCACATGCCGAGAATGAAATCCTGCTGTTCGACGCGGGTGAAGATCGTGCGGACGCCTTCCGCGGCGGCCAACGCAACGAAGTTGTGCGCCTCGTCGGTCTTGGAAAAGGTGCGCGAATCGATCTTTACGAAGTTGGGCCGGACCTCCCGCAATACGGATTCGAGGTCGCGGGCCGAAGCGACGTTGGCGCCGACCTTGAAGCCGTTCAGGCGATAGTTCGACAGTACGAAGGCGAGCAGTTTCGGATCGGCGCAGGCCGCCGTGGGCGTTTCGATGACGATGTTGGCGCTCGGACGGTCGAGCGCCATCAGTACGCGCCTGAACGCGTGCCCGTGATCCTCCGCCACAGCCGGCAGCAGGCGGCCGTGCACGTTCAGGAAGAGCAGGGCATCGTGCTCGATCGGCTCGGGGTTGTTCAGCACATGCAGGGTGCGGCAGAGCCGGTCGAGCCCGACCAGGGTATCGTCGTCCGCGACGAGCGAAAACAGATTCCAGGGCGAGAGGCCTACCTCATCGGCGTTGTGGCAGCGTACGAACGCCTCGCTGCCGATGACGCGATCGCTCGCGATTTCGATGATCGGTTGATACAGGCTGGTCAAGTGAGCACTGAGAAAGCGCCCGATGACCCTGCCATCGGCGTGCCGGCGCAACGACAGTCCGGGCTTCCATGCGAGCGGAAGCCAGTCCAGGCGCCCCCCTCGTCCCTTATCGCCCATTTCTCCTCCATTTTTTCATGATTTCGACATGCAATACCGAGCCGCGATTCTAGCCATTCGGGCAGGTACGCCAAACCAGCAAAAAATGCATTCGTTCGCAGGCATTGCGAAAACGCCGGTGCCTTCGGCGGGTCGGGTGCGGCGCATCGCGGGCTCCGCTCCGAAATGCAATGCAGAATTGCTTTGTTCGTCGTCGCGGCCGGGCGCGACGATAATCGCAGCCATATTTCATCGACATCGCGGATCTCAGAATGAACACCACCCTCATCGTTCCCGGCCTGAACGGCAGCGGGGATGCGCATTGGCAAACCTGGTTCCAGACCCTGCTTCCCGACGCGTGCCGGGTCGAGCAGGACGACTGGACACGTGCCGAGCTTCCGGCGTGGTCGCGGCGCGTGCTCGAGCGCATCGATGCGGCCACTGGGCGCATCGTGCTGGTGGCGCACAGCTTCGGGTGCCTGGCATCGGTCGCTGCGGCGACCCAGCGCCGCGACCGCATTGCGGCCGCGTTGCTGGTGGCGCCGGCCGATCCGCGCAAGTTCGGGGTCAGCGCTTCGTTGCCGGTGCGGCACCTGGGGTTTCCCAGCGTCGTGGTGGCCAGCAGCAACGACCCGTGGGTGACCCTGGCAACCGCGCGCTACTGGGCCGGCCGCTGGGCGAGCCGATTCGTGAATGTCGGTGCCAAGGGGCATATCAACGTCGACGCCGGCTTCGGACCGTGGCCCGAGGGTTTCGAACTCTACGAATCACTGGTCCGGGCCGACGCGCGGGGGGCGACCGGTGCGGCGACGGCGGGCAACGCCTGGCAGATCGGCGCGAAGCGCAAGGTGCCCGTCAGCGCGGCATCGACGGTCTGACCCGGATCTGGGGGTGGCGCAAATGCATTTTCACTGCTGAGCTTGTTAGCTTTTCTTTGTTTGACGGGGTAGGTGTGCGCGCTAAGGTTCGATGTCGCCGTGGGGCATCCCATGCCGTCCAATCATAACGATCCGGAGATCCGCCATGTCAGTTGCCGTTGCTCAAGCCGTTTCTTCCTCAACGCGTCCGGAATATGTCGGCACGCAGCCGGCTGTGATCCATCCGGTTCTGGCCCGGGCGCGTGAGCGCGCGCTCGCCGAGCGTCTTGCCTATGCGGGCAGCGTTGCGACCGAAGATGCGTGGGCCCTGTTTTCGGGCGGTGAAGCGCGTATCGTCGATGTGCGTACGGCCGAAGAGCTCAAGTTTGTCGGGCATGTGGAAGACAGCCTGCATGTGGCCTGGCAGCTCGGACCCAAGATGGAACGCAACCCCAGATTCATCGAAGAGCTGGCAGCGCTGGTTGGCAAGGACGAGCCGGTGCTGCTACTGTGTCGCAGCGGCAAGCGCTCCGTTGCGGCCGCCACCGCGGCCAAGCAGGCGGGTTTCACGCAGGTGTTCAACATTCTCGAAGGCTTCGAGGGCGATCTGAACGGCAGCAGCCAGCGCGGCGGCAAGAACGGCTGGCGCCAGCGCGGTCTGCCCTGGGTGCAGGACTGATCGCGCGGGCGAAGATCAGGACCATTTTTCCGGGAGAACTGAATGTCCAATTGGTATACCGATAACGCCGAATCCATCGGCAAGACGCCGTTGGTGCGCCTGAACCGCGTCACCGACGGCGCCGCTGCCACCGTACTGGCCAAGATCGAAGGGCGCAATCCGGCCTATTCGGTCAAATGCCGAATCGGCGCGGCGCTGATCTGGGATGCCGAGAAACGCGGTCTGCTCGGACCGGGCAAGGAACTGGTCGAGCCCACCAGCGGCAACACGGGGATTGCGCTGGCATTCGTCGCAGCGGCCCGCGGCATTCCACTCACGCTGACGATGCCCGAAACCATGAGCGTCGAGCGGCGCAAGCTGCTGGTCGCCTATGGCGCGAAGCTGGTGTTGACCGAGGGTGCCAAAGGCATGAGCGGCGCGATCGCGAAGGCGGAGGAAATCGCGGCGTCCGACCCGGGGCGCTACGTGTTGCTGCAGCAATTCAAGAACCCGGCCAACCCGGCCATTCACGAAGAGACGACCGGTCCCGAGATCTGGAACGATACCGACGGCAACGTCGATATTTTCGTGTCGGGGGTCGGCACGGGGGGCACCATCACCGGCGTGACGCGCTATTTCAAGAACGTACGCGGCAAGGCGGTCCAGTCGGTCGCGGTCGAGCCGGCGGCGAGTCCGGTCATCAGCCAGACGCTTGCGGGTGAGCCGGCCAAGCCGGCGCCCCACAAGATCCAGGGTATCGGCGCCGGGTTCGTGCCGCAGGTGCTCGATCTGTCGCTCGTCGATGCAGTTGAAACAGTCAGTAACGAAGATGCGGTGCTGTTTGCCCGCCGCCTTGCCCGCGAGGAAGGGATTCTTGCCGGCATCTCGTGCGGCGCCGCGGCTGCCGTCGCGGTGCGGATTGCGCACAGGCCGGAAAACGCGGGCAAGACGATCGTTGTGGTGTTGCCCGATTCGGGCGAGCGCTATCTGAGTTCGGTGCTGTTCGAAGGGATCTTCGACGCGGCGGGCCTGCCGGCCAGCTGATCCGCAGTGGCGGCTTGGACCCATAGCGCTCGTCGGGGGTGGCAGCGCCCGACGAGCGCTTTTCGTGTCCGGCCGTTCAGAGGCGCGAACACTGGTCTTCCTTGTTTCCGCCCACCTGGTTGCCGCTGCCGGTCGGGAAGCGCAGGTTCGATTTGCATTGCAGATTCCCGCCGATGTGGCTGTCACGCACGGTGATCGCGCCCGAGTTCGAGAACAGCTGAACGTCGCCCCCGACCCTTACACCCTCGATGCGTACCTGTCCCCCCTGCTTGGCCTGAACGTTGCCGTCGATGCTCGAATCGAACAGCACGACCACGTTGGCGGTGCCGTCCGCTTCGATGTTGCCGCCGACGCGCACGCTGCTGGCGATCAAGGACCCCGACTCGTTGAGCTTGATGTTGCCGCCGATCCGTGTGCCGTCGAGGGTGCAAGTTCCGCTCGGTGAAACGTGCACATCGCCATCGATGACGATTGCCCCGATGCGGCGGTTGCAGGGGCGCTCGTCCGCGTGAGCCGGCAGCGCCAGCAGCGCCGTGCAGGCCGCCGCGCAACCGATTTGGGTGAATACGTGCATCGGATCTCCGCACAAGGCCATGGCGGCCCAATGGTGTTTGGTCGCGCAGTTTAAGTCGGACACAACATCATTGCTCACATGAATCGTAACCGAATGCAGACCGTGGGCGGGGCCCCCCGTCAATCCGCGCTGCCGGGTTGTTCATCGGCGGGGTAGGGGGTGGAACGGGCGGGGTCTGTGGCGAGGCGCCAGGCGGGCGCAGATGCCGGCGGCCGTCCGGCGCGCGTGCTCAGGTCCGGCCTTTCCAGGGCACCATGCGCCGCTCGACGTGGCGCATGCCCAGGTCGAACAGCCAGGCGACGACGCCGATCACCAGAATGCCCATCACCACCACGTCGGTGCGTAGAAAGTTCGACGCGTTCATCACCAGTTGCCCCAGCCCGACCGTGGCGGCAACCAGTTCCGCCGCGACTAGGGTGGTCCAGCCGAATCCGATCGCAATGCGCATGCCGGTCAGGATCTCGGGCAGCGCCGCGGGCAGGATCACGTGACGTATCACCTGCAGGTTCGACGCACCCATCGAGAGGGCGGCGTGTATCTGCTCGGACTGGGCGGAGCGGACGCCGGCACGGGCGGACACCGCCAGTGGCGCGAAACAGGCGAGATAGATCAGCAGGATCTTGGCGGTTTCGTCGATACCGAACCAGATCACGATCAATGGCAGATAGGCGAGCGGCGGCAGCGGGCGGTAGAACTCGATCGGCGGGTCGAACACGCCACGGGCGAGGCGCGAGACGCCCATCAGGATGCCGATCGGAATGGCCGTGGCGCATGCCAGCGCGAACCCCGCCAGTACCCGGCCGAAGCTCCAGATGAAGTGCTCGAACAGCGTCTTGCCACCCTGCAGTTCGCCGCGATGAGCCGCCACGAGCGCATCGCCGATTGCGGCGGGCGATGGCAGGACCAGTGGCGGAAGCCAGCCGTTGCGGGTCGACGCCCACCACAGCAGGATCAGGGCGAACACCGTCGCGAGCGACACCGCCTTGCTTTGCCCCTCGGCCGGAAACTGATGCGCCCGGGCCGCCGGCAGTTGCCCTGGGTAGGGCGCAGGCGGGGGGCGCGTAGCGCGGCCGGTTCGTACGGCGGTCTCGTTCATGATTTCGAATCGGCGTGAATCAGACCGAGGATGTGTTCGCGCTGGCGGATGAAGTCGGGGTCGGACTTTACCGTGCGCGCGTTTCCGCATTCGACATAGCGTCGCGCGAATGGCAGCGTGAACTCGTGCGCGATGCGCCCGGGCGAAGGCGTCATCACGATCAGCCGGGTCGCGAGAAACAGCGCCTCTTCCACGCTGTGGGTGATGAAGAAGACGATCTTGCGTTCGGCCGCCCACACCTTGAGCACCAGTTCCTGGATCTGTTCGCGGGTGAGGGCGTCGAGCGCGCCGAACGGTTCGTCCATCAACAGCACCGACGGGTTGGACGCCAGCGCCCGCGCGATGCCCACGCGCTGCTGCATGCCGCCCGAGAGTTGATGGATGGGATGGCCGGCGAAAGCGGACAAGCCGACCTGGGCGAGCTTTTCGTGCGCGATCGCGGCACGCTCGGCCTTGCCCATGCCTCGCATGCGCAGGCCGAACGCAACGTTGTCGAGCACGCTCAGCCAGGGCATGAGGGCATGTTTCTGAAAGACTACCCCGCGGTCGGCGCCGGGCCCCGCCACCCGCTGGCCGTCGAGGCGGATCTCGCCGCGCGAGGGCGTGAGGAAGCCGGCGATCGCGGAGAGCAGGGTGGTTTTGCCGCAGCCCGA
>DDUE01000051.1 GCA_002344625.1 Rhodocyclaceae bacterium UBA2346
CCCCCCCCCCCCCCCCACACCCAGGGGAAGCGCGGCGCACCAGAAAGAATCCACACCCCCCCCCCCCCGCCGCGGGGCGGCGGGGGGCGGCGCGGGCGGGATCGCGGGCGGGCCGTTGGAGTGCGCGGCCGGCAGGGTTTCGCGCGCGCGCCGCAACTGCATGCCGCCGGCCGCCGGCACGCCGCCGCCCGGGCCGGAGCGCACCGAATCGCGCGTGCGTGCCCGTGCGGCGGCCGGTCTGATCGATGCACCGGCGGCGCTCGGCGACGACAAGGTGTGGGTTTTTTCCGGTGCCAACGACCGTACCGTCGAACGCCCGGTCGTCGATGCGCTGGTTGCGTTCTACCGCCTGCACCTGCCCGAGACGGCCATCGCTTACGTCAAGCATCCCAGTGCCGGCCATGCGATGCCTTCGGTCGCCGATCCGGCGGCGAACCCATGCGAAACCTCCGATCCGCCATTCATCAACCTGTGCGAGGGTATCGACGGGCCGGGCGCGCTGTTGCGGCATCTGCTCGGCGACGCGGGCGGGCGTGCCGCGCCGCAGGGCAAGCTGCTCGCCTTCGATCAACGGCCGTTCACGAATGGGCGGCCGATCGAGATCAGCCTGGCCGACCAAGGACATGTCTATGTGGCGCCGGGCTGCGAGGCGGGCGGGTGCCGGGTGCATGTCGCCTTTCATGGTTGCCGCCAGACCGAGGCCCAGCTCGGACGCCGGTTCATCGAAGGAGCGGGCTACAACGAATGGGCGGATGCCCATCGCCTGATCGTGCTTTATCCGCAGATCGCGCCGCGCAACGGCTTTGCGTGGGGTTCATGGCGCTGGGTGTTCAACCCGAAGGGCTGCTGGGACTGGTGGGGTTATACCGGGCCCGACTATGCCACCCGCGAAGGTGGTCAGGTCCGGGCGGTATGGGCGATGGTCGAGCAGTTGATGCGCTGAGGACGACGTGCGGCCCCGCCGTCGTTAAGTGGGGACGGATCGGGCCGGGCGATATCGGTGTGCCGAGAGCGCGCCACCGTCCCACGCGAGGTAGGGGGCGCTGTCGTCCCAGTCGGCCAGGACCCAGCGCTCGCTTTCCACGCCATCGACCAGGTGCAGGTGGCGAGCGGGGCGATGGGTGTGGCCGTGGATCAGCAGGGGATGGCCATGGGTGCGCAGCAGCGCTTCGACCGCCGCGCGATTGACATCCATGATGCCCGCGGATTTTTCCTGCTTGGCCATGGCGCTCTGTTTGCGCAGCGTGTCGATGAAGGCCTTGCGTTCGGTGAGCGGTCGCGCCAGGAAGCCCTGCAGCCACTGCGGATCGCGCACCTGACGGCGGTAGGCCTGGTAGGCGACGTCGTCGGTGCACAGCGCGTCGCCATGGCTCAACAGAACCCGTTGCCCATCCAGCGTGATCTCGCTCGGGTCCGCGAGGAGTTCGAAGCGCGCGCGGGCGGCAAATCCCGCTCCCACCAGGAAGTCGCGATTTCCGCCCATGAAGAAGACGTGCGTGCCCCGTTCGGCCAGGCCCGCGAGCGCCTCGCATACGCTCGCCGCCAGCGGCGCCTCGATGTCGTCGTCACCGGCCCAGTACTCGAGCAGGTCACCCAGGATGTAGAGGGCTTCGGCGCCCTGTGCCGGGCCGGCGATGAAAGCCATGAAGGCCCGGGTGGTTTCCGGCCGTTCCTCGCTCAGGTGGAGGTCGGAGATGAACAGGGTGCGCGCCATGTTTTGCGGCCGGCCGGAATCAGATCACTTCGGCGCGTTCGATCACGACATCTTCGGCCGGCACGTCCTGGTGAAAGCCCTTGGAGCCGGTCTTGACCGTGCGGATCTTGTTCACCACGTCCGCGCCCTCGGTGACGCTGCCGAACACGCAGTAGCCCCAGCCTTGCGCGGTGGGCGCGCGGTGGTCGAGAAAGTCGTTGTCGGCGACGTTGATGAAGAACTGCGCGGTCGCCGAATGCGGGTCCTGGGTGCGCGCCATCGCGATCGTGCCGGTAGTGTTCTTCAGGCCGTTGTCGGCTTCGTTCTTGATCGGGCTCCGGGTGGGCTTCTGGGTCATGCCGGGCTCGAAACCGCCGCCCTGGATCATGAACCCGTCGATCACGCGATGGAACACGGTGTTGTCGTAGTGGCCCGCCTCGACGTAGGCGACGAAATTCTTGACGGTCTCGGGCGCGCGCTCGGTGTCGAGCTCGATGACGATTTCACCGTGGTTGGTATGCAGTTTGACAGCCATGATTGCGGTTCCTGTGGGATTGGGGGTGTGTCGCGCGTCCGGTCTTCGAGCGGCGATGCCGCGGGTCCGGTCGGTCGCGGGGTCGATCTACCGGGTCTCGACGATCTTCACCGATTCGATGACGACCGGCGTGACCGGAACGTTCTGGTAAGGGCCGGCGTTGGCGGTCGCGACCTTGGCGATCTTGTTCACCACATCCATGCCTTCGGTGACCTTGCCGAACACCGCGTAACCCCAGCCCTGGGCGTTGGGTGCGCGATGGTCCAGGAACGCGTTGTCGGCCACGTTGATGAAGAACTGCGTGGTCGCGGAGTGCGGATCGTTGGTCCGTGCCATCGCAAGCGTGCCGATTTCGTTCTTGAGCCCGTTGTCGGCTTCGTTCTCGATCGGCTTGCCGGTGCTCTTCTGTTTCATCCCGGCGTCGAAGCCGCCGCCCTGGATCATGAAACCGTCGATGACGCGATGGAAGATCGTGCCTCCGTACTGACCCTGTTTGGCATAAGTCAGAAAATTCTCGACCGATTTGGGCGCCTTGTCCTCGTATAGTTCGGCAACGATCCTGCCGTGCGAGGTCTGGATCTCTACGGTCGGGTTGGCGGCGAAGGCACCTGCGCCGGTGAGGGCGAGCAGGGCGGTGGCAAGAGTTTTTCGCATCGGGAAGGTCCGGGTCGGTTGTGAGGGTCGTGGGGTTCGGTCATGCCTGGTGTGGTACGGTCAAGCTCAGGCAGGCGCGGATGCAAGGGCTTTGCGGTGGGCGGCGTGCCCGCCGGGTGCGGGTTTCGGTGTGCTATCATCGCTCGCCGTTCAATCGCAGCAGCTTGCCCGAGGCAGCGGTCCCGCAGTCTACCAACACGCCGGTGCCGGCACAACGACCGCGATCTCCTCGCACCGGGCCGTCGATCCCAGGAACTGTCGAATCTCCGATCATGCTCAACATCCACAACACTCTGACCCGACGCAAGGATGTCTTCACCCCGATTGAACCCGGCAAGGTGAGAATGTATGTATGTGGAATGACCGTGTACGACTTCTGCCACCTGGGTCATGCGCGCGTGATGGTGGTGTTCGACATGGTTGCGCGCTGGTTGCGGGCGAGTGGTTTCGACGTGACCTATGTCCGCAACATCACCGACATCGACGACAAGATCATCCGCCGGGCGCAGGAGAACGGCGAAACCATCCGCGCGCTCACCGATCGCTTCATCACCGCCATGCATGAAGACGCCGACGCGCTCGGCGTGCTGCGCCCGGACCACGAACCGCGCGCCACCGAGTATGTCGGCCGCATGCAGTCGATCATCGCGCGCCTGACCGAGAAGGGGCTGGCCTATGTGGCCGACAGCCGCGATGTGTGCTTTGCGGTGCGCAAGTTCGAGGGTTACGGCAAGCTGTCCGGCAAGTCGCTCGACGAACTGCGCGCCGGCGAACGGGTGGACATCGCCGAGGACAAGCGCGACCCGCTCGATTTCGTGTTGTGGAAGCGTGCCCGCGAAGACGAACCGGAGGAAGTCAAATGGGCATCGCCGTGGGGGGCGGGGCGGCCGGGCTGGCATATCGAATGCTCGGCAATGAGCTCCGATCTCCTCGGCGATCATTTCGACATCCATGGTGGTGGCCAGGATCTGCAATTCCCCCATCACGAAAACGAGATCGCGCAGTCCGAAGGCGCGCACGGGCACGCCTTCGTCAACTACTGGATGCACAACGGTTTCGTGCGGGTGGACGACGAGAAGATGTCGAAGTCGCTCGGCAACTTCTTCACCATCCGCGATGTGCTCAAGGCGTTCGACCCCGAGGTGGTGCGCTTCTTCATCCTGCGGGCGCACTACCGCAGCGCGCTAAACTACTCGGATGCCCATCTCCAGGATGCCCGCAGCGCCCTGACCCGGCTCTACACCGCGCTGCGCGGCGCGCCGCCGGCCGCTGAGGTCGACTGGAACGAAGCCCACGCGCAGCGTTTCAAGGCGGCCATGGACGACGACTTCAACACGCCGGAGGCGGTCGCGGTCTTGTTCGAGCTGGCCAACCAGGTCAATCGTTCCGGATCGGTCGCGATGGCGGCCCAGTTGCGGGCGCTGGCCGGGGTGCTGGGACTGCTCGGGCGCGATGCGGATGCGTTCCTCAAGGCCGGTGTCGGCGTGGCCGATGCCGCACTCGATGCGGCCGCCATCGAGGCCCGCATCGCGGCGCGCGCCGCGGCCAAGAAGGCGCGCGATTTCGCGCTGGCGGATGGAATACGCGCCGAACTGCTGGTGGGCGGCGTGGTGCTGGAAGATTCACCGTCGGGCACCACCTGGCGCCGGGCCTGACGCGACGCAACCTGGAGATTTCCGCATGACCACCCCCCCCGAAAACGTCAGCATGGCATTGTTCTGCGACTTCGAGAACGTCGCGCTCGGCGTGCGCGACGCCAAATACGAGAAGTTCGACATCAAGCCGGTGCTCGAGCGCCTGCTGCTCAAGGGCAGCATCGTGGTCAAGAAAGCCTATTGCGACTGGGATCGCTACAAGGGTTTCAAGGCCACGATGCATGAAGCCAATTTCGAGCTGATCGAGATCCCGCATGTGCGCCAGTCCGGCAAGAACTCGGCCGACATCCGGCTGGTGGTCGATGCGCTCGACCTGTGCTACACCAAGTCGCATGTCAATACCTTCGTCATCATCAGCGGCGATTCCGACTTTTCGCCGCTGGTCTCGAAGCTGCGCGAGAACGCGAAGCAGGTGATCGGGGTGGGGGTCAAGCAATCGACCTCGGACCTGCTGATCGCCAACTGCGACGAGTTCATCTTCTACGACGACCTGGTGCGCGAGGGGCAGCGCGCCGGCGCGAAACGCGATGCGCAGCCGCAGGCGCCGGCCAAGCGTTCGCCCGACGAAGAGAAGCGCCGCAAGGACGAGCTCGAGGCGCGCCGCAGCAAGGCGATCGGGATCGCGGTCGAGACTTTCGAGGCGCTGGTGTCCGAGCGCGGCGACAGCGGCAAGATCTGGGCCTCGATGCTCAAGGAGGCGATCAAGCGCCGCAAG
>DDUE01000070.1:0-260 GCA_002344625.1 Rhodocyclaceae bacterium UBA2346
CCGGCTCCGCGCGCGCGGGCTCGTCGGCCTCACTCGCCTGCGCGGCCCCACCGGCGTGCTGGGCAAGCGCGTCGGACACCAGCACGCCCTGCATCGACGGCAGCACGATCTTGGCCGGCGGGGTCTGTCCCAGCGTCGCGGTGATCCAGAACAACAAGGCGAGATGCACCCCGACCGTGAGCGTGATCGAAGCAAAGCGCTCGATGACGCTCATTGGCCGGCCCGATCAAAGCATGCGAACTGAACCTCCACGCCCTTCC
>DDUE01000070.1:471-70191 GCA_002344625.1 Rhodocyclaceae bacterium UBA2346
CCCCCCCCCCCCAACACCACCCCCACCCCCCCACCCCCCCCCCCCCGCCCCCCCCCCCCACCCCCCGACCGCCCGTCAGCCGCGCTCGACTTCGACCGGCCGCATGCCGTCGAGACGGGCATCCGGCAGATCGAACGCGGCACCGAATCCCATCACGAAATTGCCGTGCTCCGGCACCAATCGATAGGCAGTGAAATCGCCGAGCCCTTCGAGCAGGTTCGCGATCTCGCCGAAGCGGCTGCGCAGTTGCGCAAACACGCCGGCGCGGTCGCCGTCGAGCTGCGGCGTGACCTTGCAGTTGAAGGTCAGCCGCGTGCGCGCGAAGATCTGGCGCGCCGACTGCTCGTCCTCCACCAGCATGACCGATACCCGCTCGGACGCCGCCAGCACCCGCCCATGCGCAGCGAGCCCGCTCACGGCGATCAGCAAACCGCCGTCGGCATCGCGCGCGAACGGCGCGTAGCTCACCAACGGCAGGCCGTCGGCGGTAATGCTCGCAAGCATCAGGCTGCGCGTGTTCGCGATCAGCGTGCCCGCCGCCGCGCGCGCGCGCTCCAGGCGGGTGGCGTCATCGTCAACTCTGGCATTCATGTCGATGTTTCTCCTTGTTCGCGCCTGCGTCCCGCTCAGAACTGGTAGTTGAGACTGACGGCGAAGTTTCGTCCGGCCTGGCTGAAGGCATCCAGGGTGGCGCTGCTCGACGAGATCGAACGCGTATCCGCCCACAGGAAGTACTTGCGGTCGAAAACGTTGAAGAAGCCCGCGTTGATCTGCGCGTTGGGCGCGATCTGATAGTGTCCGGTCAGATCGAAGAGTGCAAACCCCGACGGTGCGTATACGGTTTGGCTATGCGGGCGCTTCTTGCGCTCGACCGCGCTCATCGTGGCCTCGAAGCCGTAGCGTTTCTCGACTTCGTGACGCAGCCCCACGACGACCTTGCCCGGATCGATGGTCTCGAGCTGCACCCGACCGTTCTCGGTGTTGGAATACCCGCGCGTTTTCGACAGGCTGCCCACCACGCTCCAGGTCGGCCTGAAGGTCCATTCGCCGTTCAGCTCGAAACCGCGGATGCGCGCGCTGTCGAGGTTGACGCTCTGGAAGGTGAGCGGATCGGAGGGCGTACCCGTGCCGCCGACCGTCGCCGTTTCGATGAAGTCCTCGTAGCGGTTGTTGAAGACGCTCATGCTGTAGCGGAAGGCGCCGTCCGAACCGCGCAAGCCGATCTCGAAGGACTGGCTGGTTTCGGGCTTGAGATCAGGGTTGGAGATCGTCCGATACGCCGCGGTCGCGCTGTTGAGGTTGGTGAAGCCGTTGTTGACGTCGTTGGGCGTCGGCGCCCGGTAGCCGAAGGCGTACTGCACGAAGGGCGTCGCCAGCGGATGCAGGCGCCAGATCGCGCCCAGCTTGGGCGAGAACTGGCCATCCGAAAGGCGCGTCGGCTCGAGCCCGGGGTACTGCGGGTCGCCGGTCCGGGGGTCGAGCTCGAAATGGTCGTAACGAATACCCGGGATGATCACGAATTCATTGATCGAGATCTCGTCCTGGGCGAACACCCCCAGCAAGCGGTAGTCGGTGTCCGGAAACGGCTTGGTCGGGAAGGTCTCGTTCGCCGGCGGAACCGTGCCATTGCGCAGGCCATTGACTTCGGTGTTGTCGTAGTCGATGCCATAGACCAGGCGATGGGCGGTGTTCTGTCCGAAATTGCTTTCGAACTGGGCACTGACACCGTAGATCTTTTCGTCGTAGTGGTTGTCGCGGGTGCGGTCGGCTG
This sequence comes from Rhodocyclaceae bacterium UBA2346, assembly GCA_002344625.1. Taxonomy (GTDB): domain Bacteria; phylum Pseudomonadota; class Gammaproteobacteria; order Burkholderiales; family Rhodocyclaceae; genus UBA2357. Next base: position 2,243 of record DDUE01000070.1, read on the forward strand.
CACCATTGCGGCGCTCGTCGGCGAATTGGCGGTTGGTCGAGTCCTGCACATAGACGCCGAACTGGGCGAGCTGGAACAGGGTGTTGTCGCTGTCGACATAGCGGTAGTCCAGCTTCGCGCGCTTGCGGGTGACTTCATCATCGGTCGTCAAGGCGGTGACGCTGGTCGGCGTCGTCGGCACCGGCGCCACGCCCGACAACACGTTACCCTCGAGCTGGCGGTCGAGGTGTTCGAGGGTCAGCTTGAAGTCGTGCACGCCATTGGGCTTGTAGCCGAGCTTGGCCAGCACGTAGGTGGATTCGATGTCCTGCGGGTTGGCCTTGGTGCGGGTGGAGTTCGGGGCATTGTTGCTGCCGCCGTTCTCGGTTTCGTTCTGCCAGCGGAAGGCCCCTAGGATCATCCCCTCGAAGTGTTCGCCGCGCGCGGCGTAGGTGGGCGAAAGCAGCCAGCCTTCATCCACCGACGTGTAGGCGGTGCGCAGGCGGATCTGGCTGGTGCGACCCGCGTCGAGCAGGTCGTCGACATCCTTGGTCTGAAAGCTCACCGCCCCGCCGAGACCATCGCTGCCATAGAGCGTCGATGCCGGACCGCGCAGAATCTCGACCCGCTTGTAGCCCTCGATCTCCAGGTAATCGCCCCGACCGGCGGTTTGCGGACCGAACGAGAAAGTCGCCGGCAGGCGTACGCCGTCGGTCTGCAACAGCACCCGATTGCCTTCCATGCCGCGGATGTTGATGCCCTCGTTGCCGCCACGGCCGGTGGCCCCGAGCGCCGCCCCCGGGCGATAGGGCTGGGTGCGCACCGAAACGCCCGGTTCGTGCCGGAACAGGTCACGAATGTCCGTGGCCATGCTGCGCTGGATCTCCTCGGCCTCGATGACCGTCACGGTGGCGGCGACGTCTTCCACCGCCTGGTCGGCACGGGTGGCGGTCACCCGGACGGTTTCCAGTGCGTTGTTCTGTTCCTGGGCCAGCGCGTCGGCGCACGCAGCGTTGACCGCGAGCGCCAGCAGGGCGGGTCGCAGCGCGCGCAGTGCCGGACGACCCATGACGGGGGTTTGTTTCATTTTTCGGTTCTCTCGAATGGATATGTTCGCGTTCGCTCTCATGTGTGATCACGCACGACGGCCGGCGGCTCCGTGCCCAGTTCCGGGCCGGTTCCGCTCATGCCGCGCGCTGCGCACAGGAGTCGAACCTGATCAAGGGCGTGCCTTGCCCCGCCGTGGCAAGCACCTGGGCATGGACATCGAAGACTTCGCGCAAGGTTTCGGTGGTGAGCACCGACTGCACCGTGCCGGCATGCAGGACCTTGCCGTCGCGCAGCAACATGATCCGGTCGACATGCGCCGCGGCCAGATTGAGGTCATGCACGATGATCAGCACGCCGATGTTGCGGCCGGCGAGCGTGCGCAGGTGGGCCATCAGCTCCAGCTGGTGGGCGATGTCGAGCGGTGCCGTGGGTTCGTCGAGCAGCAGGTAGCGCGGCCCTTCCGGCCGCTCATCCCAGATCTGGGCGAAAACCCGGGCGAGCTGTACCCGGGCGCGCTCTCCCCCGGAAAGGCGGGTGTAGGGCCGATCGGCGAAACGCGTGGCATCCAGCAGGGCCATGACTTCGTTCACCACCGCGTGGTCGCGCGGCCCCGGTCCGCCGGCATGGTGCGGAATCCGCCCCAGCATCGCCACCTCGAAGGCGGTGAACGGAAACGCCAGATCGAGGTGCTGCGGCAACACCGCCCTCAGGCACGCGCGCTCGCTCTGCCGCCAGCCCGACAGCGGCCGCCCATTCAGGCTGACGGCACCGGCCCGAGGCTTCAGGTCGCCGGACAGCAGCTTCAGCAGTGTCGACTTGCCCGCGCCATTGGGCCCCATGAGCGCGACACACTCGCCGGGAGACAGGTGAAAATCGACGGCGTCGACCAGCCGGGTGTTGCCGGCGAAATACTCGAGCTGTGTGGCGGTCAACATCAGCGCATCCCCAAACGGCGGTAAAGCAGTGCAAGAAAGAACGGCCCGCCGATCAGCGCGGTGATCAACCCCACCGGAACCTCGGCGGGCGCCGCGAGCGTGCGCGCCAGCATGTCGGCCAGCAGCAGAAGCAGCGCCCCGATCAACGCCGCCGCCGGCAGCAGGCGCCGGTGCCCGGCGCCGACGAACAAGCGGGCGATGTGCGGCGCCATGAGGCCGATGAATCCGATCATGCCGGTCATCGCCACCGAAGCGCCGACCAGCACCGCCACGCATACGATCAAGGCCGGGCGCGCCCGCGCCATGTCGAACCCGAGATGCCCGGCGACGGCCTCGCCCAGCAGCAGGGCATCGAGAAGCCGCGACATCAGCACCAGCACCGCCAGCGCCGGCAGCAGGAACGCCAGCAGCACGCGTATTTCGGCCCAGCCCGCCACTCCCAGGCTGCCCATGCTCCAGAAAGTGATCGAGCGCAACTGCTGATCGTCGGCGATGAAGGTCAGCACCCCGGTGGCCGCACTGGCCAGCGCGCTGAAGGCGATACCCGCGAGCAACAGCATGAAGGTCTGGCCGTCGATGATCGCGAAGCGCGCCAGCCGGTAGATGATCAGGCTCGCGAGCAACCCCCCCAGGAACGCCGCGGCGGGCTGCGCGAAATGCCCCAGCAGCGCCGACACGGCACCCAGCGGCGCGATACTGCCGGCCAGCACGATCCAGCTCACCGCGCCCAGCGCCGCCCCGCTGGAAACGCCGACGATGCCGGGATCGGCAAGCGGATTGCGAAACAAGGCCTGCATCGCCGCCCCCGCCCCGGCCATGGCCACGCCCACGATCACGGCCAGCAACACGCGCGGCAGACGTACGTCGAGCAGCACCGCCGCGCGGATGGGGTCGTGCGCGTCGGCGACCGGCAGGCCGATCTGTTCGAGCAGGATCGTAAGAATCTGGAGCGGCGAGATCGACACCGCGCCCATTCCGACCGATACCACCATGGTCGCGAGGGTCGCGACCAGCAGCACCATGACGGCGGAGCGTGCCGCCCGGTCGCGTGCAGGCAGACAGGCCGCCCCGTCGCCGCGCAGACTCATCGCGGCGGAACTCATTGCTGCAATTGCGCGAACCGGGCCGCGCGCTCGGGATGAATCGCAGCGCCCAGCTTGGCGATCGCGTCCGGCAGACGCGGCCCGAACGAGAACATCTCGAGAATGTCCATGACCACGACCCGGCGGTTCATCGCGGCCGGCGTCAGCGCAAGACCCGGCATCGAAGCGATCAGCGCGTCGAGCGACCCCGCCTGATCCAGCATCATCGACGTGACCACCACCACGTCCGGCGCGGCGGCGATCAGCGCTTCGGCGGGCACCGGCTTGAAGCCGTTCATGCCGGCGAACGCATTCTCGCCGCCACCGAGTCGGATCATCGCATCGCCCACGCTTTGCGCCCCGGCCCCGGTCGGGCTGCCCGCACCGCGTCCGAGGAACATCGCCACGCGCGGCCGCGGCGCGTCAGCCTCAGGCGCGAAATGGCGATGCGCCACTGTTGCCCGCTCGCGCACATCGGCGGCCAGGCGCGCGCCCTGCTCCTGCATGCCGAGCGCGACACCGACAGCCTCGATACGCTCGGCGGTCTGCTCGATCGTTTCCGCCGGCGCGATCAGCTCCAGCTTGATACCCATGCTCTTGAGCTGATTCAGGGCTTGCGGCGGCCCGGCGTCCTGCGCGCTGATGATCAGATCGGGCTCGAGCGAGGCCAAGCCCTCGACTGCCAGTTGGCGGACGTAGCCGACCTGTGGCAAGGCCCTGGCCTCGGGCGGATAGATGCTCTGGCTGTCGACGCCGACGAGGCGCGACTGGGCGCCCAGCGCATAGATGATCTCGGTCACCGCCGCGCCGATGCCGACGACCCGTTCGCCAGTGGACGCAAACGCGCCCGCTTGGCCGAGCGCCAGACACAGCAAGGATGCCAGCACGCCCCGCACGATCACGCCGCGGCTCCTGCCGCCTCGGCGATGGCGCGCCATTCGAGGTTCTCGGCGATACCCGGCTTGCGCGCGCCGAACAGCATCAGCAGCGGCCGCCCCGCCGCATCGAACAGCTCGATCGAAGTCACCATTCCGTCCGCCGTGGGCTTGCGTACGAGCCACGTCTCGACGATGCCGCTTTCGAGCAGATGCAGATTGAAGTCGGGATCCAGCACGTTGAACCAGTCGCCCATCTGCTTGAGATTGATCACCGGGCCGGTGTGGATCTGGATGCAGCTCCGGTTCCCCACGAAGGCCATGATCGGCAACTCGCCCGCCCGCGCCGCTTCCAGCACCGCGCGATGCGCCAGCCGGTCCACCCGGGTCGCCCGGGCCGGCCCGGCCGCACGAAAGGCCGCCAGACGCTCCAGCCCGTAGCGCTTGAGCAGCGGGAAGAAATCGTGAGTATCCTTGAGAGCATCCCAGTCGGCGCGGAACTGGCCCGAATCGAAACCTTCGGGAATCGCGGCCGGATCGGCGCCATCGCCCGAAGTCGCCGCAGTGACGGCAAGATCCGCCTGCTGCTCGGGTGCGGCGAACTCGCTCACCAGCCGGTCGAACGCCGCCACATCACTCTCGGACAGCAGATGGATCTTGTGGATGGCCTCGCCGTGCGAATCGAAGAACTGCAGACTGCGCGCCGCGCCGCCTTCGCGCGGCTCCACCTGCGCGAACGCCGACGACCAGTCGAACATGAACAGGCGCAGGTCGATGTCCTTGTCGACCGCCAGACCGATCCCACCGTTGAAGCTGAGGTTGCGATAGACCCCCTTGCGCTCGTGCACGCAGTGAGCATTGCGCGTCAGCGCCATGACCCTTCCGAGCGAGCCTACCGCGCCGAGGATCTCGGCGAACGCCGGCTTGAGCGCGGTCACCGTCCGCCCGACATAGGCGGCAAGCAGCACGCCTTCGGCCACGCCCAGCGTTTCGGCGGCGTCGCGCATGCGCATGCGCGAGCCTGCGGCGATCAGGGCCTGATGACGGTCCCGCAACTGTTCGGGGGAAGACTGGCTGCTCGCGAGCATGTCCATGTATGACTCCTGTGCCGATTCCGGATTGTTGTTTGATCGAATTGGAATCGTAAACGAAATCATTCTCATTTGCAAAGTTGCTGCGGCTGCACCCCGGATACGCGTGCTTTCCTCGCATATGGCCCATCACGGGTTCGGTGGCCAGAAGGGATAGAATCGCCGTTTCCCATCGCGGGCGACGAGCGGAGAACACGCATGAGCGAAGTGACGTTGACGACGACACCCAAACCCTTGTCGGGCCTCAAGGTGGTGGAGCTCGGGACGCTGATCGCGGGACCGTTCGCGGCACGCATCCTGGCCGAGTTCGGCGCCGAGGTGATCAAGATCGAAGCGCCCGACGGCGGCGACCCGTTGCGCAAATGGCGCAAGCTTTATGAAGGCACGTCCTTGTGGTGGTTCGTGCAGGCGCGCAACAAGAAGTCCGTCACAGTGAATCTCAAGCATCCGGACGGGATCGCGATCGTACGCAAGCTGGTGGCCGAGGCCGACATCGTGATCGAGAACTTCCGGCCGGGCGTGCTCGACAAGCTCGGCCTGGGCTGGGAGGTCTTGTCCGGCCTCAACCCGGGGCTGGTGATGCTGCGGCTGTCGGGCTTCGGCCAGACCGGTCCGATGGCGCAACAGCCGGGCTTCGGTGCCATCGGCGAATCGATGGGCGGCTTGCGCTACGTGACGGGTTTCGCCGACCGCCCGCCGGTCAAGACCGGCATCTCGATCGGCGACTCGATCGCCGCGCTGTGGGGCGTGATCGGTGCGTTGATGGCCCTGCGTCACCGCGAGGTCAATGGCGGCAAGGGCCAGGTCGTGGATGTGGCCCTTTACGAGGCGGTGTTCGCGATGATGGAGTCGCTGGTGCCAGAATTCGACGTGTTCGGCTTCGTGCGCGAGCGCACCGGCAACATCATGCCGGGCATCACCCCATCGAACACCCATACCACCCGCGACGGCAAGCATGTGGCGATCGGGGCGAATGGCGATGCGATCTTCAGGCGCCTGATGCAGGCGATCGGCCGGGGCGATCTCGCGAACGCGCCCGACCTCGCAGACAACGCCGGGCGCGATGCCCGCCGCGACGAACTCTATGCCCTGATCGATGGCTGGGTCGGCGCGCAATCCGAAGCGGAGGTACTCGCCCGGCTCGCCGAAGCCGAGGTGCCCGCCTCGCGCATCTTCTCGGTGGCCGACATGTTCGCCGATCCGCAGTTTCTTGCCCGGGCGATGCTCGAGACCGTCAAGCTGCCAGACGGCCGCGACTGCCGGGTGCCCGGCATCATTCCCAAACTGTCCGAGACCCCGGGCGGCACCGAGTGGATCGGCCCGTCGCTGGGCGCGCACACCGACTCGGTGCTGGGCGCGCTCGGCTACGCACCGTCCGATATCGCCATGCTTCGGCAAAAGGGCGCGATATGAGCGCCCCCGTCCGGCCACCCAAAGGGCACGCACGCCGACCGCCGGACGGTGGTCGCGCCGGCGACCCGAGGGCAGTCCGATGAACGCCGTACCCGAACCGAGCCGCGCGCCAATGCCCCACGACCGCCGGATCACACTCAGGGAGCTCGCCCAGCATCTGCTCGCCGACGGACTGATCGGCCGCGACGAGCATGATGCGCTGCTCACGGGGCAGCGCCGGCAGACCCCCCAGGCGCACCCCCTGGTCGAGATCGCCGAGCATCGGCTCAAATCCGCCGCAGCCCCCAACAAACTCCTCGACATCGAAACCCTGACCGAGTGGCTGGCACGCAAGGTCGGGCTCGACTATCTGCATATCGATCCGCTCAAGATCCACTTTTCGGCCGTCACCGAGATCATGTCGAGCGCGTATGCGGCGCGGATCCGGGTCTTGCCGGTGCAGGTCGGCCCGGACGAGGTCGTGATCGCCACCGCCGAACCCTTCATCCGCGAATGGGAGAGCGAGCTGCGGCCCATCCTGAAACGTTCGATCAGGCGGGTGCTGGCGAACCCGCTGGATATCGAACGCTTTCGGGTCGAGTTCTACAACCTCGCCCGCTCGGTCAAGAATGCCACCCGGCTCGATCCGCAACGCGCCAACCCGATCGCGAACTTCGAACAACTGGTGGAACTCGGCGACAACAATCGCCAGTTCGACGCCAACGAACAACACATCGTGCGCATCGTCGATTGGCTGTGGCAGTACGCCTTCGATCAGCGCGCCTCGGACATCCACGTCGAACCGCGCCGCACCCTCGGGAGCATCCGCTTTCGCATCGACGGGGTGCTGCACCAGGTGTATCAGTTGCCCATCAGCGTGATCAACGCGATGACCAGCCGGATCAAGATCCTCGGGCGCATGGACGTGGTCGAAAAGCGCCGCCCGCAGGATGGCCGGATCAAGACCCGTACGCCCCAGGGCGCCGAGGTCGAATTGCGGCTGTCGACGCTGCCGACGGTGTTCGGCGAAAAACTGGTGATGCGGATCTTCGACCCGGACGTGCTGGTGCGCAGCTTCGCCGAAATGGGTTTCAGCGACGACGACCGGCATCGCTGGTCGCACATGACCCGCCAGGCCAACGGCATCATCCTGGTGACCGGCCCGACCGGCTCGGGCAAGACCACCACGCTGTACTCGACCCTGAAGCAGCTCGCGACCCCCGAAGTGAACGTCTGCACGATCGAAGACCCGATCGAGATGGTCGAGGAGAGCTTCAACCAGATGCAGGTGCAGGCTGCGATCGACCTGGGCTTCGCCGACGGGGTGCGCGCCCTGCTGCGCCAGGATCCGGACATCATCATGATCGGCGAGATCCGCGACCTGCGCACCGCCGACATGGCGATCCAGGCCGCGCTCACCGGCCACCTGGTGCTGTCCACGCTGCACACCAACGATGCACCGGCCGCGATCACCCGCCTGCTCGACCTCGGGGTGCCCCCCTATCTGATCAACGCGACCGTGCTCGGGGTCATGGGGCAACGGCTGGTACGCACGCTGTGCCCGCAATGCAAGCAGCGCCACCCGCTTGGCGCGGACGACGAGCGCGACTGGAAGCAACTGGTCATGCCGTTCAAATCACCCCTGCCGACCGGGGTGAGTCGTCCGGTCGGATGTCTGGAATGCCGCGACACCGGCTACCGCGGCCGGGTCGGGATCTACGAAACGCTGCTGATGTCCGCCCCGCTGCGCAAGCTGGTGACGCCCGGTGCCGATCTCGCCGCGATCCGCCAGCAGGCCTACCGCGAAGGCATGAAGCCACTGCGGGTGTCGGGCGCGCTCAAGATCGCCGAAGGGCTGACCACCTTCGCCGAGGTGATCCAGGTAGCGCCCCCCGCGAGCGAAGATCAGCCCGACTGAGCCGCACCTCAGTCCGGCCGGGTATCGAGCCCCTGCTCGGCCATTTCGGCCGCGCGCAACGTGCCCAGCGCCTTATTCTGGGTTTCCTGCCATTCGGCGTCGGGATTCGAGTCGGCGACGATGCCAGCCCCGACCTGCACATGGATCTGCCCGTCCTTGACCACCGCGGTGCGGATCGCGATCGCCAGATCCATGTCGCCATGAAAGCCGATGTAGCCGGCGGCGCCCGCATAGATGCCGCGCTTGACCGGCTCGAGTTCGTCGATGATCTCCATCGCGCGGACCTTGGGCGCGCCTGAGACCGTGCCGGCCGGAAAGGTCGCGCGCAGCACCGCGAGCGCATTGAGGCCGTCCTTCAGCCGCCCCTCGACGTTCGAGACGATGTGCATCACATGTGAGTAGCGCTCGATGTTGAAGCGCTCGGTAACCTTCACCGAGCCGGTCTGCGCCACCCGGCCCGCATCGTTGCGCCCGAGATCGAGAAGCTGCAGGTGCTCGGCGAGCTCCTTCTGGTCGGAGAGAAGATCCTTCTCCAACGCCTCGTCCTCGGCGGGACCGGCGCCACGCCTGCGCGTGCCGGCGATCGGCCGCACCGTGACGCGCCGCCCCTCGCCATCGTCGTCGAGCCGCACCAGGATTTCGGGCGACGCCCCGACCACCTGAAAATCGTCGAAATTGAAGTAGAACATGTAGGGCGACGGGTTGAGCGTGCGAAGCGCGCGATACAACGCGAGCGGGCTGGCGGCGAAAGGCTTGCTCATGCGCTGCGCGAGCACCACCTGCATGACGTCGCCTGCGACGATGTAGTCCTTGATGCGCTCCACCGCGACCTTGAAGGCCTCTTCGCCAAAGCTCGAGACCACGGGCTGGGGATCGGTACGCACCTCGTCCGGGATGGCCGTCGGCGCGCGCAGGCGCACGAGCAGTTCCCTAAGGCGTTTTTTCGCCCGTTTGAACGCCCCCGGCACTTCCGGCTCGGCATACACGACCAGGGTCAGCTTGCCCGACAGGTTGTCGACGATCGCGATCTCCTCCGACAACAGCAGCACGATGTCGGGCGTATTCAGCGTATCGGGCTTTTCGGTCTTCGAAAGGCGTGGTTCGATGTAGCGGACCGTGTCGTAGCCGAAACAGCCGACCAGGCCACCGGCGAAGCGTGGCAGGTGCTCGCGCGGCGGCACCTTGATGCGGGCCATGAACTCCGCGATGAAATTGAGCGGGTCGCCGTAGTCCCGCCGCTCGACCAGGCGGTTGCCGGTCAGCAGCAGCGCCGAGCGCCCATAGACCTCGATACGGGTGGTCGCGGCGAGCCCGATCATCGAGTAGCGGCCGAAGCGCTCGCCGCCCTGCACCGATTCGAGCAGATAGCTCCACGGCTCGTTCGCGAGCTTCAGGTAGATCGACAACGGCGTATCGAGATCGGCGAACGTTTCCAGCGTGACCGGAATACGGTTATAGCCTTGGGCCGCAAGGGCGTTGAATTCTTGCTCAAGCATGGGGACTCCACAACAACGGATTTGATTCGGGCGTTTGGCCGGGCGTCGTCACGACGGCCGGCAATGGGTGCGCTTTTCAGTGGCCCGCAGGCCAGCTGCGACGCCAGCGGCCGCAGCCTTGCGCTGCGGCGGAGAATGCGGTGTCGTCCGAATGGCGTTGGTGAGTCACGATGATCACGATGTTGAGGCCGTCGGCGTTCAGCGGCCCGGGTTGATGACGATGCGATCCAGCACTTCCGTGGTGCTCGATATTAGCCCATCGCATTCGATGGTGTCCACGGGCACGCCTTCGCTATAGCCGTAGGTGACCAGCAGCACCGGCATCCGCGCCGCGCGGGCCGCCAGTGCGTCGTTGGCCGAGTCGCCGATCATGAGCGCGTCGCGCCGCGAGACCCCGAGCTGCTCGCAGGCGTGCAGCAGCACCGCCGGATCGGGTTTCTTGACCGCCAGCGTGTCGCCGCTGACCACGACCGGAAAGTAATGCGCAATTCCCATGCGCTCAAGTAACGGACGGGTAAATGCCTCGGCCTTGTTGGTGACACAAGCCAGCGCGAAACCACGGCGATGCAACGCGGCCAGCGTGTCGGCCACGCCGGGGTACAGCCGGCTGCGCGAGCCATTCACATCGGCATAGTGCGCGCGGAAGCGCTCGATCGCGCGCTCGACCTCGTCGTCGCTGGCCACCATCCCTTCGGTCATGCAGCGCCTGACCAGGTTCGGAATACCCTTGCCGACGAACGTGCGAATCTCGTCGAGAGACCGCGGCGGTCGCGAACATTCCGACAAGGTGCGATTGGCCGCTTCCGCCAGATCCTCGATTGTGTCGAGCAAGGTGCCATCGAGGTCGAACAGCACCGCATTCACCGCAATGCGCGCTGCACTCATTGCGGCGCCACCTTGGCAAGCTCGGCACGCAGGGCCGCGATCACGCTGTCGTAACGATGCGGATCCGAAACCGACGCCGCACCGAAAACCGCCGACCCGGCAACGAAGGTATCCGCGCCTGCGCGCGCGATCTCGGCAATGTTGTCGACCTTCACCCCGCCGTCGATCTCGAGCAGGATGCGCCGGCCACTCTTCTCTTCGTACGCATCGAGCCGCGCACGCACCGCACGCAGCTTGACCAGGGTTTCCGGTATGAACTTCTGCCCGCCAAAGCCGGGGTTGACGCTCATCAGCAACACCATGTCGAGTTGGTCGAGCACATGATCGAGATGATTCAGCGGCGTGGCCGGGTTGAACACCAGCCCGGCCTTGCAACCGGATTCGCGTATCAGCCCGAGGCTGCGGTCGATGTGCTCGGAAGCCTCGGGATGAAAGGTGATGAGATTCGCGCCGGCCTTGGCAAAATCGGGAATGATGCGGTCGACCGGTTTGACCATCAGGTGCACGTCGATCTCGGCGCGGGTGTGCGGCCGGATGGCCTCACAGACCAGTGGGCCGATCGTGAGGTTGGGCACGTAATGGTTGTCCATCACATCGAAGTGGATCCAGTCGGCACCGGCCGCAATGACGTTGCGCACCTCCTCGCCAAGACAGGCGAAGTCGGCCGATAACAGGCTGGGGGCGATCTTGAACATCTTTTTCTCCTGGGGTCTGATGCGGGCTGCGATCGTATCCGAACCGGGCTGGCACAAGCCACCCGCAACCGGCTACTTCACGCACACTTTTCTGATCTGGGCCATGTCGGTAATCCCGGCCAAAACCTTTTCGATCCCGTCCTGGCGCAGGGTGCGCATGCCGTCGGCGAGCGACATGCTCAACACCGTCGCGGCGCGTGCTCGCTCCTGGATGGCGCGTTTGATCGGATCGGATCCCAGCATGAGTTCGTGCAGGCCGACCCGCCCCTTGTAGCCGCCATTGCATTCGGGGCACCCGGACGGCCGGTAGAGTGCGAACCGTCCGTCCGGCTGAGTGTGACGGGCCCGCCATTCGGCCATGATGGCCGCACGTGCCGCAATCGGATCGGCAACGAAATCCGGCGTCTGGTGCATGTCCTCGCAGTATTCGTCGAGCAGGTGCTCCAGCTCTGCCTGGTCCGGCACGTACCGCTCCTTGCACTTGCCGCACAGGCGCTTGGCCAGACGCTGCGCGAGCACGCCCAGCAAGGCATCGGCGAAGTTGAAAGGATCCATCCCCATGTCGAGCAGGCGCACGACCGACTCCGGCGCGCTGTTGGTGTGCAGGGTCGACAGCACCAGGTGGCCGGTCAGCGAAGCCTCGATACCGACGGCCACGGTCTCGGCATCGCGCATCTCGCCCACCATGATCACGTCGGGATCGGCACGCAGGAAGGCGCGCATCATGGTCGCGAAATCGAGCCCCGCCTTGCGGTTGATCTGCACCTGGCGCAAACCCTTCTGGGTGATTTCGACTGGATCCTCGGCGGTCCAGATCTTGGTCTCGGGGGTATTGAGATGCCCGAGAATCGAATGCAGGGTCGTGGTCTTGCCCGATCCGGTGGGGCCGCACACGAAGAAGATGCCGTAAGGCTTGACGATCGTCGCCATCAGGCGCGCGAGATTGCGTTCGCTCAGACCGAGCTTGTCGATCGGAATCGGCTCGCTGTTGGCAAGCACCCGCATCACGACGTCTTCATGGCCGCCGGCGGTGGGCAGGGTCGCGACCCGCAACTCGATGTCGAGCGGCGCATACTTGCGAAAGCGGATTTTCCCGTCCTGCGGGCGGCGACGCTCGGAGATGTCGAGATCGCACATGATCTTGATCCGCGTCACCAGCGGATTGCGGTAGCTAGCCGGCACCTGGATGTAAGGCACCAGCGCGCCGTCCTTGCGGAATCTGACGAGGGTCTTTTCCTTGCCCGGGCGCGGCTCGATGTGTATGTCCGACGCGCCCTGCTTGTGCGCGTCGATGATGATCTTGTTCACGAGCTTGACGAGTTCGTTGTCCGCGGCGGCGCTGACATCGTCGGCCGCAGAACCGTCCCCTTCGTCCTCCGACAGGCCCGACAACAGGTCGGACACCGACCCCATGTCGAGCGAGGGCTCGAAGAACTGGTTGACGGTGTCCCCAAACTCCTTGTGGGTCGTGACCCGCAACGACAGCCGGCTCTTCGGGAAGACGTTCTGGGCGACATGCGACGAACGTATGTGCTCGGGATCGACCGAGAGGATCACGATGCCGTCGGGTGTCTCCTCGAGCGGCAACCAGTGACTTTGCTGCACGAACTCGCGCTTGAGATTCTTCAGAAGATCGACCTGCTTGATGCGATCGGCCCGGAATCCCTCATACGGCACCCCATAGAAGCGCGACGCGGCACCGCCGATCTCGGCATAGGTCAGGCCGAAGCGGCGCACGAGTTCTTCTTCGACCGAGCCGTTCTCTTCACGCGCCTTGCGCATGATCTCGTCGAGTTCCTTGACCGTCAGGCGGCCATCCGCGACCAAGCCGTCATAGCGCGAGCGCAGCGCCGCCGGGGTCGACATCTGCTTGGCGAATGCCACGCCGAGGGTCTGGGCCAGGCCCAGCAGGCCTTCCTCGAAAACGGGGGGAAACGGGCCACCCGCGTGATTGTTGATGAGCTGGATCACGCCTTGGAGCTTGCCGTTGTCGGGGTCGACGGCCGGCGCGACCAGCATCTGGTGGCAGCGATAACCCGTCTGCTCGTCCATGTCGCGCCGGAACTCCAGCGTCGGGGAGATCGCCTTGAGCTCGGCATCGTCATAGACATCGACGATATTGAGCGATTTGCGGCTTTGCGCAACGAATCCGGCAATACTGTTCTCGGAGATCGGCAGCTGGATGTGCTGAACCGCGTCCACCCCGGTCTTGACCCGCGCAACGATCCGCTCCCCGGACCGGTCGAGCGTATAGATCGTGAGTCGGTCGGCACCGAACAGCGAACAGATGTCGGCCGACATCTTGACGATGATCTGGTCGATATCCACCGCAGCATGGATACGAGTGGTGATGGCCTGCAAGCCTTTGAAGAAGGACAGGCGTCTTACGACATCGCTTTCCCCTGTCCGGCCGGTGAGAATCTGCGACATTCGAACTCCGATCTACATGCGTGGAACACACGCCCGACCGCAGCAATCGCGAATACAGCAGACACCGGCATGCGCGTCAGAAGCTCAGGGTTCGCCCCATCTCGAGAGGCTTGGGGCGCAAGCGCCCTGTCTGAGCACCGATCTGGCTCATAATCCGGTTATCGAAACCCGGCTTCAGGTGGCTGATGTGGACCTCGGGCGACACCACCAACTCATCCAGCAGAGCCCTCAGCATGCTCGGACACAGATGCCGAGACGCCATCGCCAATCCGTGCTGCTCATCCGGAAATGCAGTCTCGACGATCAGGTGGCGCAGATCTGACAGCTGGTTGAGCTCGGCGATCAACTCTGCGGAATAAGCGGTGTCGCCAGTGTATACGAGTTTTCCTGATCCGCTGTCAACGCAGAAACCAACCGCAGGCACGGTGTGATGGGCCGGCAACGCCGTGAAACGCCGCCCCCCCAGGTTAACCGTCTGACCGATCTTGATGGGCTGAAAACGCAAGAACGGGTGGTGGCGATCGGGAATCGCGGTGAAATCCGGCCAGATCAACCAGTTGAAAACATGCGAGCGCAGAATTCGAATGACTTCTTCGGTCGCATAAACCGTTATCGGCATTCGGCGCAACTCGCCGACGGAGTCCACCAGCAACGGGATCGACGTGATGTGATCCATGTGGGAGTGCGTGATGAAAATGTGGTCGATGTTGACCAGCGCATCGAGGTCAAGATCGCCCACGCCGGTGCCACAATCCAGGAGCGTGTCTTCATCGACGAGAAAAGCCGTCGTGCGAGCCTGTGAACCGCCAATACCGCCGCTGCAGCCGAGCACCTTGAGTTTCATTTATACGGAAACGCGCAATTTGGCCCCCATCCGGGCGACCTGATGAGATCACTTCTACGATGGGTCAAAGGTAGCATTGCGACCGCCTCCCGCACGTGGGATTCCTCACGAACGAAGCCACTTACGCCGACCGGCAGATTCGGCCGCGGCCCTGCGGCTTGGTGCCGCCTGGCACGCTCCGCGCCGCGATCAGCGCAGAAAGAACTCCATCTTGACACCGGCAATGTCGATGATGTCGTGCTCGTTCAGGCGGTGCGCCTGGGCATCAAGTTCGCGCCCATTCACCAGCGGGAAGGTCGCCCCTTCGACATGGGTGATGAAGTATCCGTGCGGCCGGCGCGTGATCACCGCGACCTGCTTCCCCGGCTTGCCGAGCGTCGTCAATGATTTCGTCAGCTCCAGTTCGCGACCGGAGTTGGCGCCGCTGAGAATCTGCACCACCCCCACCGCAACCGGCACCCCGCCCACGGTGGTGCTGAGCGCGGCGTCGCGCAGGCCGGGCGAGAGGATCTGCGTTTGCGAACTGCGGCCTGCGCGCGAGCTACCCGACTCGATCTCCGGCGGGGCCATGATCGGCTCGAGCGCCTGGGTGTCGACCAGTTCGGAAGGCGACAAGCCCGGCTGCGCCGAGTCGACGATATAGCGCAGACGATACTTGCCCAGCTCGACCACATCGTTCGACTGCAACACATGTTTCTTGATCGGCTGCCCATTCACGTACGTACCATTGGTACTGTTTCGATCCTCAAGAAAAGCGTCATTGAGAATCGTGGTGATGACAGCATGCTGACCACTGATCGCCAGGTTGTCGATCTGGATGTCGTTGTTGGGCTTGCGTCCAATCGTCAGCCGCTCCTTGTCGAGCGGGATTTCCTTCAGGACGAGGCCATCCATACTGAGAATCAACTTCGGCATTGCTTCGCATTCCGTTCAAGCAGCGGCGGCGGGGACCGGACAAAGGTGCATGTTCCCGCGTGTGCTGTAATCATACGACCAATCGACCGACGACAACCGACACATTGTCACGCCCCCCCCGGTCGTTGGCTTGCCGGACGAGCGTGGCTGCGACCTCACCGACCGCCGCCGGACTCGCCAGCGACGCGGCGATGCTCCGATCATCGAGCATGTCGGTCAGGCCATCCGAGCAGAGCAGAAAGACATCGCCCTCTACGGCATCGTGTATACCCAGATCGGGGAGCACTTCGTCGGCCACCCCGAGACCGCGCGTCAGCAATCCGCGGTAGGCGTAACCACGCGCCTCTTCCACGCTTATGATGCCCCCGTCCACCTGCTCCTGCAACATCGTGTGGTCGCGGGTGAGCAGCGCCAGCCGAGCGTCTCGCCAACGGTACAGCCGCGAATCCCCGACATGGGCCGATACGACTTCATCGCCGACAAACGTGGCCAGGATCAGGGTGCATCCCATGCCGGCCAGCGCCGGATCGGCCTGACCCGCATCATAGATGGCCGCGTTTGCATCCCGGATCGCATCGAACAGCATTCGCGCGACCATGTCGGGATCGAACGGGGCGGCGAGCCCCGCATCGAGCACGTTCTTCACAACCGTCACCGCCAGGCCGGCCGCCACGTCGCCACCGCGGTAGCCCCCCATGCCATCGGCGAGCACCGCATACCGGCCATCCGGATCGACATGGAGTGCATCCTCGTTGCGCCTGCGGACCCGCCCGACATCGGAGAGCGATCCGAACTCCCAGTGTGTCCGGGCGGTCTGCGAAAGCACGTTCATGACCGCCCGACTCAATAGGGCAACGTCGTGCCGAGCCCGCGTTCGCGGGCCAGGGTGAGCACCTTCGAGGCAACGGCAATGTCCTGTATTCCCATGCCTTGCGACTCGAACAGGCTGATCGCCGATGTGTTCGCCCGTCCCGGCCGCACGCCCGCGATGACCTCGCCCAACTCCACCCAACGCCCAGGCTGGGTGCGCCCCTTCTCGAGCGCGGGCAGGAGATCGCCGGCCTCGCGCAAGGCTGTTTCACGTGCATCGACGCAGATCAGGTCCACACGGCGCAGGCAGGACTCCGACAGCTCTTGCCGGGCGAGGCTGTTCGAACCCGCCGCGTTGATATGGGTCCCCGGCTCGATCCACGCGGCATCGAACAGAGGCTTGGCCGCCGTCGTTACGGTGACGACGATGTCCGAACCACGAACGGTTTCCTCGGCACTCGCCGCCGGCACCACTTCACAAGCCGTGAGCGCTGTCATCCGCTCGCAAAAGCGTGTCAAGCGCTCGCGATCGCGCGCGAATACCTTGACCCGCGAAAGCTCGAAAACCGAGCACAGTGCCTGCACCTGCCCCTCGGCCTGCCACCCCGCGCCAAACACCCCCACCACGGCGGCATCGGGACGCGCCAGCCAGCGTGCGGCAACGGCGCCGGCCGCACCGGTTCGCATCATGCCCAGACGATCCGCCTCGAGCACGGCGACCGGGTCGCCATTGCTCGCATCGAAGAGGTGCACCCAGAACCTGGCCTTGCCTCCGGACGACGTATAGACCTTGAATCCGGTCAGATTCAGGTAAGGCACGCCCGCCTGCAGCATATGGGTGACCGACCCCGGCAGGCGCACCCGCTGGCGCGAGTAATCGACCACCTCACCGCGCCCGTGCGCGGCCATCACAGTCTCGACCGCCTCGATGGCTGCGGGCATTTCCAGAAGCGCCTCGACTTCGCGCTCGCCAAGGTAAATGGCCATTATTCGCACTCATCCCTCAGTGGATTACGTTTTCATTGTAGCCCGACGTCGATTACGTCAGCGAAAAACCGCGGCGCCAAAAAAAACGCCGGACTAGCCGGCGTTCCTGCATTTCGAGATCCGTACGGAGCTGAATCAGAGCATCGCCTTCAGCAGCTTGGCCATCTCGGACGGGTCGCGGGTCACCTTGAAGCCGCACTCTTCCATGATGGCAAGCTTGGCGTCGGCCGTGTCGGCACCACCCGAAATCAGCGCACCGGCATGGCCCATGCGCTTGCCGGCCGGTGCGGTGACACCGGCGATGAAGCCGACGATCGGCTTCTTCATGTTGGCCTTGCACCACTGCGCGGCCTCGGCTTCATCCGGACCGCCGATCTCGCCGATCATGATCACCGCGTCGGTGTCTGGATCGTCGTTGAACGCCTTCATGACGTCGATGTGCTTGAGACCGTTGATCGGATCGCCACCGATACCGACTGCGGACGACTGGCCAAGACCGATCTCGGTCAGTTGCGCCACGGCTTCATAGGTCAGGGTACCCGAACGCGATACCACGCCGATACGGCCCTTGCGATGGATATGACCCGGCATGATGCCGATCTTGATTTCGTCCGGCGTGATCAGGCCGGGGCAGTTCGGACCGAGCAGCAGGGTTTCCTTGCCGCCGGCGGCAACCTTGGCCTTCATCTTGTTGCGCACGACCAGCATGTCGCGGACGGGAATGCCTTCGGTGATGCAGATCGCCAGATCCAGGTTGGCCTCGCAGGCTTCCCAGATCGCGTCGGCCGCCCCGGCCGGCGGCACGTAGATCACCGACACCGTCGCGCCGGTTTCAGCCGCTGCTTCCTTGACCGAAGCGTAGATGGGGATGTCGAAGATCTTCTCGCCCGCCTTCTTCGGGTTCACGCCGGCGACGAAGCAGTTCTTGCCGTTGGCGTATTCCTGGCATTTCTCGGTATGAAACTGGCCGGTCTTGCCGGTGATGCCCTGGGTGATGACCTTGGTGTCTTTGTTGATCAGGATGGACATTCTCTAACGCTCCTTATTTGACCGCGGCCACGATCTTGGTGGCAGCATCCGCCATGGTGTCGGCGGCGATGATCGGCAGACCCGACTCGGCGAGAATCTTCTTGCCCAGGTCTTCGTTGGTGCCCTTCATGCGGACGACCAGCGGAACGGAGAGTTTGACTTCGCGCGCGGCGGTGACGACACCGGTGGCGATGGTGTCGCAGCGCATGATGCCGCCGAAAATGTTGACGAGAATGCCCTTGACCTTGGTGTTCTTGAGCATGATCTTGAAGGCTTCGGTCACCTTCTCGGCGGTGGCACCACCGCCGACATCGAGGAAGTTGGCGGGCTCGGCGCCGAACAGCTTGATCGTGTCCATGGTGGCCATCGCGAGGCCCGCGCCGTTCACCAGACAACCGATGTTGCCATCCAGGCTGATGTAGGCCAGATCGAACTTGGAAGCTTCGAGTTCGTCCGCGTCCTCTTCATCGAGATCGCGATACGCGACGATTTCCGGATGACGGAACAGCGCGTTCGAGTCGAAGTTGAACTTGGCGTCAAGCGCCTTGACCGTGCCGTTGCCTTCGTGGATCAGCGGATTGATCTCGGCCAGCGATGCGTCGGTCTCCATGTAGCAGGTGTAGAGCTGCTTGAGCGTTTCGACCGCCTGGGCCATCGATCCGGCGGGCATGCCGATACCACTGGCGAGTTCGGTAGCCTGCGCGTCGGTCAGGCCGACGAGCGGATCGACGAATACCTTGATGATCTTTTCCGGGGTCTTGTGAGCGACCTCCTCGATGTCCATGCCGCCCTCGGAGGACGCCATGATCGCAACCTTCTGGGTCGCGCGGTCGGTCAACGCCGCCACATAGTATTCATGCTGAATGTCGGCACCTTCCTCGATCAGCAGGTTGCGCACTTTCTGCCCTTCGGGCCCGGTCTGGTGCGTGATCAACTGCATGCCGAGAATTTGCGAAGCGTACTGACGCACTTCATCCAGGGACTTGGCCACCTTCACGCCGCCCCCCTTGCCGCGACCGCCCGCGTGAATCTGAGCCTTCACCACCCAGATCTTGCCGCCGAGTTCTTGTGCCGCCTTCACCGCGTCATCGACGCTGGTGCAGTGGATGCCGCGCGGCGTCACGACGCCGAACTTTCTTAGAACTTCCTTTGCCTGATACTCATGAATCTTCATGGTTGCCCTTCGATCGAAGTTGCAGCGCCTGCATGCGCCGCAAACAGGTTGATGGGACGCTCAAGAGTGTCACTCCACGACCCGCGCCGTCTCCCTCGACCGACGCCCGCCGCTGCCCGGGGTGATACTGCTATCCAGCCCTCCTGGGATGCCGCCGGAACAGCCGGCCTACCCCAGGACTTTGAAATTATAACCGTATTCCTTTCCGGCCCAATTGGTTCTTGAAGGCCAATGCAGTCCCAGCAGGCGCACTTTTCTCAAAGAAGGCCGGCGGACGATCGGGGGTGCCACGCAGCCGGGATCAGCCCGTCTTCCCGACGTACCATTTCGGGTAGTACATTTTCACGGTATGGGATGCTGTCTCGAGTGCGTGGCAACGATCCAGCTGAAAAGGCTTCTCGCTGCTCTCCTCGTTATCACGGCGAAACGTGGCGAACGTCTGGATCGCGGCCGTGGGCAGACTGAACAACAGTTCGGTGATATGCGAACAGCCCCGCACGTCGGCAAACATCTCGCCGACCGCGCGCCGGAACCCTCTCACGAGATTGAGACCGATTATCGAACGGTAGGTCGGCCCGATCGTGTCACAGCCACCGGGGTACGGCACCCACTCGGAGCTCGCCGCGGCATCGATGATGTTGAACTCGCCATCGAGCGTTATGCGCACATGCATTCTGTGCACCGGATCGCCCGCGGCGCGCACTCCCGAGGACAGCGGGTAATCGATATCCTTGACATCCTCGAGCATGGCGTCGAGCTCGAGCAGACCATCATCGCGGCGATATCCCTCGATCTCGATCCTGCGCACATGCGCCCGCTGGCGCGGCGATTTGGGTTCGGGTAGTGGCATTTTTGCGTACGGCAACGTATGGATGACGATCAATGATAGCGCCAAACCCAGTCCCGATCACGCGGCACCGGTGAAGCCGCGATCATGTACATGCGACGGGCCGATCGGCGGGACCGTGAACTAATGGACCCGACGAAATGAAAAGTGCCGGTAAGCTGTCCGTTCGGAAACATAACTATTTACAATGGTGATCAACCCAATAGTGACTTCTCGTCAATGACCGCCATGCAAATCACTGATGCCGCTCCGAGAGCAAAGGCCTTGGCTTCGAGTTTGCTTGTTGCGGCATTGATCCAGATTCCATTGCCTTCGGCATACGCCTCCCTGCTCGGCGAGGCCGTGCGGGTATCGGCCGTTGGCGAGCCTCTTCTGGTCGAGCTGCACTCGCCGGGCAACACACCAGAACGAGCCGCGGAGTGTGTCAGGGTGTTCAGTACGCCAGCCCGCTCGCCCGGTCTCGAGGTCATCACCAATGCGCAACTCAGCGTGTCCGGCAGTGGCCAGAACGCGCGACTGCTCGTCCGCAGGAGCACGCCCGCGTTCGAACCCATCATCCAGCTCACGCTCCTGAATATCTGCGACCCGCGCCTTCAAAGGGAATACACGCTGTTCCTCGACCCGCCCATCGCCAGACCCGGTGGGAGTCGCAGTCCCGCCCCTCTGGCGCCGGCGACCATGCCCGCCGCCACAACCGACTCCGGCGCCGTATGGTCCACGGTGCGCGGCGAATCGCTCGGCTCCATCGCCCGCGCCCTGTATCCCAAGGACCGGGCAACGCGACAACGTTTCATCGACGAAGTGATGCGCGCGAACCCGGAGAGTTTCGCAGGCCCGGCATCGGTTGACGCCGCACTGCCGCGCGGAACCGAACTGCGCATTCCAGACCTGAGCCGGAGCCCTGCAAGCGCCCCCGCACCCCGATCGGCTGGAGAGGGCAAGCCCAAGGCCGCGGACAGGCCCCGCCCGCCCCCGCCCGCCCCCAACAAGGCCAAGACGCCCGCCGCGCAACCGTCCTCCCCAGATCCCATCCAGGCGCCTGGGCGTCTCGTGCTCGAAGGCGATCAGGCCACCAAAATCACCCAGCCAGGCGAGATCCCACCGCCGATACCCGCGGGAGACGGCCCCCCCGACAACGCTGCCCTGGTCGAACGCGAGGCGATGCTGGTGGCTGCAATCGACCAGACGATCAAGACTCAGCTCGAGCTGATGGACCGCCTGCGTCGCCTCGAAGAAGTGCATGCGGCACTGAAGGCACAGCTGGAAACCGCGCCCCCTGAATCCGCGCAACAGCCCACCACACCACAAGGCGTTGCAACGCCGGTCGCCACAGCCGACGCGATTCCGTCGCGCGACCTCCCCGCCGCCGGTAACGAAGGCGGACCGGAAGGCGGCACGAACACCCTTCTGGCCGCGCTCGCGGGCCTGGCACTGCTCACGGCCTTGCTACTCGTGGCGATCAAGCGCAGGCGCAGTGCCGGCCACGCCGCAGCGACCGCCGAATCAACCATGCCCGACGCTTCGATCTGGCCAGACGAGGCGCCCACCACGGTGGGAGAGCGGACCACCTTCAGCGAAACCCAGGTGCCGCAAAGAACAGGCAGCGCGGTCGCGCCGCTGGATTTCGACATGAGCACCGAAACCTCGTCGCCCGAGGCCGAGACGCTGCCGCCGGTCACGATGGCCGATGAACCCGTGGAAGAACACGACTCGGCCGTCGAACTTGCCGACATCATGATCAGCTTCGGCCGGGTACACGGCGCCGCCGAGACCCTGGCCGACTTCATTCGCTCGAATCCGCGCCAGGCCGTGACGCCATGGCTGAAGCTGATGGACGTGTACCGCCTCGCGGGCATGCGCATGGAGTTCGATGCGCTGGCGCGCCAACTCAACAAGACCTTCAATGTCAAGGCGGTCACTTGGGACAATTTCGACGAGGCGCGCAAGCCCGTCCATAGCATCGAACAGATGCCGCACCTGATCGATATCCTTACCAAGACCTGGGGTACGCGCGAATGCCAGGCATTCCTCGAGAAGCTCCTGCGCGACAATCGCGACGGCCTGCGCGAGGGATTCCCGATTTCGATCATCGACGAGATTCTCACCCTCACGGGCGTGCTGGAAGAGGAAATCGGGCGATACCGGCCCGCCCTCGCAACCTGACCACCCCCGGTCAGACCGGGTTGTCGATGTCGACGAACTCGGCCTCCAGGCCCAGGTGCTCGGAAAGATAGGCAGCGATCGCCCGCGCGCCATAGCGCTCGGTCGCATGGTGCCCGGCCGCGATGTAGGCGACGCCCGACTCACGCGCAAGGTGCACCGTCTGCTCCGATATTTCGCCCGAAACGAAGAGGTCGGCGCCGGCCGCAATCGCATCGTCGAAATACGACTGCGCCCCGCCGGTACACCAGGCCAGCCGGCGTACGGCCCGATCGGGATCCCCGATCAGCATCGGCCGCCTGTTCAGGCGAGCTTCGAGCGCGTTCGCGATCCCCCGCGCATTCTGTCCGGCTTGCGGCCTGCCGACCCAACCCAGCCCCTGCTCACCGAACACCCCCTCGCCGACCCAACCTGCCAGGGCGCCGAGTTGAGCATTGTTGCCGAGCTCGGGATGGGCATCCAGAGGCAGGTGATAGGCCAGCAAGGAAATGTCGTTCGCCAGCAACGTGGCCAGGCGTCGCTTGCGAATACCGGTCACCCGCCCATCCTCGCCACGCCAGAAGTAACCATGATGTACGAATAGTGCGTCGAAATTGCCGCTCACCGCATGATCGAGCAGCGCCTGACACGCCGTCACTCCGCACAACACCCGTGCCACCTCGGCGCGACCTTCCACTTGGAGACCGTTTGGGCAATAATCCTTGAACCGTGCCGGCTCGAGCAATTCGTCGAGATGCGCGCCAAGCGCCATGAGTTGCATGCTGCTCCCCTCCACTTACAGTTCGATGCCACCACTTCGAAGTGGCAATCATCGAGAACGCCCATCGGGCAGGTCGAATCATGCGCCGATTATGGCTTGTCTTTGCTCAGGCCGTCACCGTCAGCGTGGCGGTGCTGTTCGTGCTGACGACACTCAAACCCGAGTGGATCGAATCCGGCAACCCGGCTTCGATCATTCGGGTCGTCGAAGCGTTGCCGGCTCCAACGGACGGCCCATCGGGCCCCCGGAGCGACTCCTATGCCACCGCGGCAGCGCGCTCCATGCCCACGGTGGTACACATTTTCACAACCAAGGACATCCGTAGCCAAGGACGCGCGTTTCGTGACGAACCCCTGTTCAGGCGATTCTTCGGCAGCCCGGACAACGGCGAATCGAGGCAGGCGCCGTCCGGTCTCGGATCGGGGGTCATCGTCAGTCCGGACGGGCTGATCCTGACCAACAACCACGTCATCGAGGCAGCGGACGAAATCGAGGTGGCTCTCAACGATGGCCGGAAGTTCCGCGCGACACTGGTCGGCCGTGACCCGGAAAGCGATCTGGCGGTACTCAAGACCGACAACGCCGAGAGCCTGCCGTCGATCACGTTTTCAAGCGGCGTCGATCTCCAGGTCGGCGACGTGGTGCTCGCCATCGGCAACCCTTTCGGCGTCGGCCAGACCGTGACCATGGGCATCGTATCCGCACTGGATCGCTCGCGCCTGGGCATCAACACGTTCGAGAACTACATTCAAACCGACGCCGCGATCAATCCGGGCAATTCTGGGGGGGCACTGGTGGACGGCAACGGCAACCTGGTGGGCATCAACACCGCCATCTACTCGCGCTCCGGCGGATCGCTCGGGATCGGGTTCGCCATCCCGGTCGGCACCGCACGCAGCGTCCTCGAGCAGATCGTCGCGGCTGGCGAGGTCACCCGGGGCTGGATCGGCGTCGAGATTCAGGAGCTCACGCTCGATCTGGCCGCCTCGTTCGGACTCGACGATACCGAAGGCGCACTGATCTCGGGGGTGTTGCGCGGCAGCCCCGCCGACCGCGCCGGCATCAAGCCGGGCGACATACTCGTGCGCCTGAACGGCGCGAAGGTCCGCAGCGCGGCAGAAATGCTGAAGATGGTGGCCGCCATTGCACCCGGCCAGGAGTCGGTTTTCATGGTGCGCCGGGGTGGCGCCGATGTCGACCTGAGAGTCGCCGTGGGCCGCAGACCGGTGCCGGCACTCAAGTGAGCGGCAACCTCACACCGACCTGGTCTGATCGACCGGTTCCGTTCGCCGCCAGACGCAGGTCAGTCGGGCTTGGCATCGGCCGAAACCTTGTCGTCGGTCGTGGCAAGCTGCGAACCCGGTTTGGAAAGCGCGCCGGCGATGAACAGCCCGACCTCGTACAGCACGATCATCGGAACCGCCAGCATGAACTGCGAAATCACATCCGGAGGCGTCACGATCGCCGCAATCACGAAGGCACCGACGATCACATAGGGGCGCGCTTCCTTGAGCTTGTCCACCGTCACCGCGCCGATCTTGACCAGCACGACCACCACCACCGGGACTTCGAAGGTGAGCCCGAAGGCCAGGAACATGGTCATCACGAACGACAGGTACTGCTCGATATCCGGGGCGGGCACAATGCTCTTGGGCGCGAAGCCCGCAATGAACTTGAACACCATGCCGAAAACCAGGAAATAGCAGAAAGCCATTCCGGCAATGAACAACAGCGTGCTGCCAAGCACCAGGGGCAGGCCGAATCTACGCTCGTGCGAATACAGGCCAGGGGCGATGAAAGCCCAGGCCTGATAGAGCACATAAGGCAGCGCCAGCAGAAACGACACCATGAGGGTGACCTTGACCGGCACGAAGAACGGCGTGACGACGCCGGTGGCGATCATGTTCGTCCCCTCCGGCAACGTATTCATCATCGGCAGCGCGAGCAGATCGTAAAGATCCCCGGCCCACGGCATGAGGATGACGAAAAACACCAGAATCGCGATCACCGCCCTCAGCAATCGGTCCCGCAACTCGATCAGATGCGAGATGAAGGTTTCCTGGGTCGTGCTCATGCTTTTTCTGCCGGCGTCCGCGACGCAGGCGCATCGTCGAGACCCAGCGCCAGTTGCGGCGTGGCGGGCCCGGCCGCCGCCGACGAATTGCCGCCGCCGGGGCCCGCGGGCAACGCAGACTCGACCACCGGGGCCACCACCTCCGGCTCGAGGGACAGCGACGACTTGACCTCACCCACCGTCTTTCCCAGATCGGCCTCGACCTTCGCCGCCTGCGACCGCATCGAGTCCTCCAGTTCGCGCGCCTGCTTTTCGACGTCCTGCTGAATCTTCTTCAGATCCTCGAGCTGCATCTCACGCTGGATATCGGTCTTGACATCCGACACATAGCGCTGCAGACGGCCGAGAAAATGCCCGGCAGCGCGCGCCACCGTGGGCAGTCGCCGCGGGCCGATCACGATCAGGGCCACGAGCCCGATGACGATGAGCTCCGAGAAGCTGAAATCAAACATGAAAGCGAACCATCCGACACAAGCCGGTGTTAGGGTATGCCGTACGGGGGAGTTTCAAACAGCAGGAAAGCCCCCGCCGCATGCAGGGGCCCATGGCGCTCAGGAGTTGACCTTGTCGGTCTTCTCGCGGACCTCGGCATCAATGACCTTGTCGCTCTCGACCTTCTTGGTTCCGGCCGCGTCCGACGACTCGGCCTCCTTCATGCCTTCCTTGAAGCCCTTGACCGCGCCACCAAGATCCTGCCCAACGTTGCGCAGCTTCTTGGTCCCGAAAACCAGCATGACGATCACCAGCACGATGAGCCAGTGCCAGATACTGAATGAACCCATTACATTCTCCTTAACGCTTCAACATGGCCGGAAGCACATCGGCGCCGCCCAGCACATGAACGTGCAGATGATACACCTCCTGGCGCCCCACCCGACCGGTGTTGATGATGGTGCGAAACCCGTCGGCACAGCCCGCCTCGCCCGCAAGCCGGGCGGCGGTGGTCATGACCCGCCCCATGACTTCGACGTGCTCCTCGCCGAGCGCGGCCATCGAGGGGACATGCAGCTTCGGAATCACCAGAAAATGCACCGGCGCGACCGGATTGATATCGTGGAACGCCAGCACATGCTCGTCTTCATGAATCTTCTTCGCCGGGATCTCGCCCCGGACGATCCGGCAAAAGAGGCAATCGCTCATTCAGGCCTCACTTGTCCTGGCGGGACTTCTTCTCGTCGATGCCCGAAACGCCTTCACGGCGCCGGAACTCGGCCAGCACGTCATCCACCGACAAGCCAAAATGATGCATCAGCACGAGCGAATGAAACCACAGGTCGGTGACCTCCCAGACGACATGCAATATGTCCTTGTCCTTGGCCGCCATGATGACTTCGGCTGCCTCCTCGGCAACCTTCTTGCAGATCGTGTCCGTCCCCTTGGCGTAGAGACTCGACACATAGGACGAGTCGGGGTCGGCCGCCTTGCGTTCGGACAGTGTCTTCGATACCCGGTGCAGCACTTCGATGTCGATCATTTGTAGATATCCTCAGGGTCCTTCAAAACTGGGTCGGTGATCTGCCAAGATCCGTCATCGAGGTGGCGCTGGAAGAAGCAGCTGTGCCGGCCGGTATGGCAGGCTATTCCTCCGGCTTGCTCAACCGTCAGCAGAATCACATCGTTGTCGCAATCGGTACGGATCTCGAGTACTTTCTGCACATGGCCGGACTCCTCACCCTTGTGCCACAATTTGCGCCGCGAACGCGACCAGAATACGGCTTCGCCGATCTCGGCCGTTTTCTGCAAGGCATCGCGATTCATCCAGGCGAACATCAACACGTCGGCCGAGCCCGCCTCCTGCACGATGACAGGCACTAGCCCCTGGTCGTCCCAGCGGATGTCGTTCAACCAGCGTGCCGACGTACTCACAACCTCACCTCGATTCCACGGCTTCGCATCAGTTCCTTGGCCTCACGTACGGTGTGCTCCCCGAAGTGGAAGATGCTCGCGGCCAGCACTGCGTCCGCCCGCCCTTCCGAGACGCCTTCGGCCAGATGCGCCAGAGATCCCACTCCGCCGCTCGCGATGACCGGAACCGGCACGGCATCGGACACCGCCCGGGTCAAGGCCAGATCGAAGCCGCTACGGGTTCCGTCCCGGTCCATGCTCGTCAACAAGATCTCGCCCGCCCCCAGCTCGGCAATCCGCACCGCCCACTCGACCGCATCCAGACAGGTGTTGTTGCGCCCGCCATGGGTGAAGACCTGCCATCGGCCAGGTGCAGTCTGCTTCGCATCTATTGCAACAACAATACACTGGCTACCGACTTTGTCGGCCGCGTCCGCAACCACCCGCGGATTGTTCACCGCCGCGGTATTGATGCTGACCTTGTCGGCGCCGGCATTGAGCAGCCGGCGCACATCCTCGACGGTGCGCACGCCGCCACCGACGGTCAGGGGAATGAAAACCTGTTCGGCCACCTGCTCGACCACGTGCAGGATGATCCCGCGGTCGTCCGAACTCGCCGTGATATCGAGAAAAGTCAGTTCGTCGGCGCCTTGCTCGTCATAGCGGCGGGCAATCTCGACCGGGTCACCCGCATCGCGCAGCTCGACGAAATTGACCCCCTTGACGACCCGGCCGGCATTGACGTCGAGACACGGAATGATGCGCTTGGCAAGCATCAGGCCGGTCCGCCGTTCAATGCATCCGCGCGCGCCTGGGCCGCAGCGAAATCGAGAGTGCCTTCATAGATGGCGCGACCGGTGATCGCGCCCATCACACCCTCCTCTTCAACCGCGCAGAGCGCGTCGATATCCGCCATCGCGGCGATGCCGCCGCTCGCGATGACCGGAATGCGCAGGGCCTGCGCCAAGCGCACGGTGGCCTCGACATTCACCCCCGAGAGCATCCCGTCACGACCGATATCGGTGTAGATCACCGCCTCGACCCCGTAGTCTTCGTACTTGCGCGCGAGATCGACGACGTCGTGCCCGGTCATCTTCGACCAGCCATCGGTTGCAACCTTGCCATCCTTGGCATCCAGCCCGACGATGATGTGGCCTGGGAAGGCCGAGCACGCGTCATGCAGAAAGCCCGGGTTCTTGACCGCCGCAGTCCCGATGATGACGTAGGTGATGCCGTTGTCCAGATAGGTTTCGATCGTGTCGAGATCCCGGATGCCACCGCCAAGCTGCACCGGGATATCCGCCCCCAGCTCGTCGACGATTGCACGGATGGCGGCCTCGTTCTTCGGCTTGCCTGCAAACGCACCATTGAGGTCGACCAGATGCAGGCGTCGGGCACCTTGATCGAGCCAGTGGCGCGCCATGGCCGCCGGCTGTTCGGAGAATACCGTGGCACCCTCCATCTCGCCTTGTTTCAGGCGCACACAGAAGCCGTCCTTGAGATCGATGGCGGGAATCAGCAACATACTGGGCGTGGGAACATTGAAAGTGTAACGACGACAGACCGGGCGCCGATCACGGCTTCCAGCCAACGAAATTCTCAAGCAGCATCAAGCCGGCCTGAGCGCTTTTTTCAGGGTGAAACTGGACCGCGAAGATATTATCCCTTGCAACCGCGCTGGTAAACCGCAGTCCGTAGTCGGTCTCGGCCGCAATGTCGGAATCATCGGCCGGCACGACATGGTAGCTGTGCACGAAATAGAAGCGGCTGGCCGCCGGAATCCCTTGCCACAACGGATGCCGATGGCGCGCGACCACCTCGTTCCAGCCCATGTGCGGCACCTTCAGGCGGTGGCCATCGGCACCGACCATCACGCCATCACGCGGGAAGCGCACGACCTCGCCGGGCAGGATGCCCATACCCGGAACGTCGCCTTCCTCGCTATGCCCGAACAACATCTGCTGTCCGATGCAGATGCCCAGAAACGGCCTGGCTGTCGACGCCTGCACGACCGCTTCGCGCAAGCCGCGCGCATCGAGTTCGCGCATGCAATCGGGCATCGCGCCCTGCCCGGGGAAAACGACCCGCTCGGCCCGCGCCACCACATCGGGATCGGAGGTGATCACGACCGACTTTCCCGGCGCCACATGCTCGATGGCCTTGCACACCGAGCGCAGGTTGCCCATTCCATAATCGACGATGGCAACAGAGGTCATGCTGAAAAGCTCTCAATGATGGCGTAACGCAATATAGCGACGGGTGTTCTGGAAAGGCGCCTCAGAGTGCGCCCTTGGTCGACGGAATCGTGCCGGCAGCCCGCTCGTCGCGCTCCGCCGCCATCCGCAGCGCCCGGCCAAGCGCCTTGAAGATCGTCTCGCACTGGTGGTGCGCATTGTCGCCGCGCAGGTTGTCGATATGCAGCGTCACGCCGGCATGATTGACGAAACCCTGAAAGAATTCGCGCGCGAGGTCGACATCGAAACTGCCGATGCGCGCGCGCGTATAGTCGACGAAATAATGCAACCCCGGACGGCCGGAAAAATCGACGACGACGCGCGACAAGGCCTCGTCGAGCGGGACGTAAGCATGCCCATAGCGCCGGATGCCCTTTTTGTCGCCAAGCGCCTTGGCAAAGGCTTGGCCGAGCGTGATACCGACATCCTCCACCGTGTGGTGATCGTCGATGTGCGTGTCGCCCACTGCCGTCACGGTCAGATCGATCGCGCCATGGCGAGCGATCTGGTCGAGCATGTGGTCGAAGAACGGCACGCCGGTTGCGAGGCTGGACTTTCCGGTTCCATCCAGGTCCAGCACGACGCTGATGCGGGTCTCCAGGGTATCTCGGGTGACTTCTGCTTGACGCATGACTATACGGGCTTGATGAAGAAGCGGTTGCGCTGAAATTTCAGGCCTCATGATAACATCGACCCGTCAAGCGGCTACAAATCCTTCGGTCTCCGCCAGCTTCAAAGCCCTGCCGCCCTCAACCGCAGCGTAGGTTTCAAGGTCTCAGATGAGTAGATTCTGGAGTGAGGGCATCGATGCGTTGATGCCTTATGTCCCGGGCGAGCAGCCCAAGCTCGACAACCTGGTCAAGCTGAACACCAACGAACACCCCTACGGCCCCTCGCCGCACGCCCTCGCGGCGATTCGTGCCGAGACCAGTGACGCGCTGCGCCTGTACCCCGACCCGAACGCCGACCGTCTCAAGACCGCGCTCGCGCAGCGCTTCGGCGTGATGCCGCACAATGTCTTCGTGGGCAACGGCTCCGACGAGGTACTGGCGCATATCTTCCAGGCGCTGCTGCGCCACGAACGGCCGCTCTGGTTTCCGGACATCACCTACAGCTTTTACCCGGTGTATTGCGGCCTCTACGGGGTCGCCTACAAGACCATCCCGCTCGACTACGACTATCGAATCGTGGCGGAGGACTACTTCCCGGGTCACGGCGCGCGAGCCGGGGCGATCATCTTCGCCAATCCGAATGCGCCGACCGGTTGCGCGCTACCGCTTTCCGACGTGGAGCGCATCGTCGCCAACAACCCGGACTGTGTGGTGGTGGTCGATGAAGCCTATGTCGATTTCGGTGCGGAAAGCGCGGTCGGTCTGGTACATCGCCATCCCAACCTGCTGGTCGTGCACACCTTCTCCAAGTCGCGTTCGCTCGCGGGCCTGCGGGTCGGCTACGCGATCGGCGAAGAAAAACTCATCGAGGCCCTGGAGCGAGTCAAGAACAGCTTCAACTCCTATCCGCTCGATCGCCTCGCCATCGCCGGCGCGGTCGCCTCGATCAAGGACGAAGCGCATTTTCAGGCGAGCTGTGCCGGCGTCGTCGCAACCCGCAAACGCTTGATCCGCAGCCTCGAAGGACTCGGCTTCGAGGTATTGCCATCGTCCGCGAACTTCGTCTTCGCCCGCCATCTCGACTGGGAAGGCGACGCGCTCGCGGCACGCCTGCGCGAGCGCGCGATCATCGTGCGCCACTTCGCGAAGGCCCGCATCGACCAGTTCCTGCGTATTACGATAGGCACGGATGAACAGTGCGGGCTACTCGTAACGGCACTGGCCGAGATCACCGCAGGCGGAGCTGCCTCGAGAGCCTAGCGCGCACGGGGCCTGTACGCTCGAAGGGTGGTGCAGGATCTGGCGACGCCCCCTTGAAGGGGGCGGGCGACGCAGGGCGGGAGCTGTCAGCGCCGGATGCGCATTTCGGCGGAGCGCGCATGGGCCTGCAGTCCCTCGCCATGCGCAAGAATCGATGCGACCCGGCCCAGCGTCTGGGCACCCGCCTCCGAGATCTCGATGATGCTGGTGCGCTTCTGGAAATCGTAGACCCCCAGCGGTGACGAGAAGCGCGCGCTGCGCATGGTTGGCAACACATGGTTCGGACCGGCGCAGTAGTCGCCCAGCGCCTCGACCGACCAGTGTCCGACGAAGATCGCGCCGGCGTGGCGGATCCGGTCGACCCAGGCCCCGGCGTCGTCCAGCGACAACTCGAGGTGCTCGGGGGCGATCCGGTTCGCAATCGCACACGCCTGCTCGAGCGATTCAACGTGGATCAGCGCGCCGCGGTTGGCGAGCGATGCCGCAATGGTTGCACGGCGAGGCATCTGCGGCAGCAAACGCTCGATGCTCGCCGCCACTGCATCGATGAAATCGATATCGGTGCACAACAGGATCGATTGCGCCAACTCGTCATGTTCCGCCTGCGCGAAAAGGTCCATCGCGACCCAATCGGGATGGCCACTCCCGTCCGAGACGATCAGCACTTCCGACGGCCCGGCGATCATGTCGATACCGACGACGCCGAATACCCGCCGTTTCGCCTCGGCCACGTAGGCATTGCCCGGCCCGACGATCTTGTCGACCTGCGGAATCGTCTGGGTGCCATAGGCGAGTGCGCCGACCGCCTGCGCCCCGCCTATCGTGAACACCCGGTCGACCCCGGTAATCGCGGCGGCCGCGAGCACCAGTGGGTTCTGCTCGCCATTGGGCGTCGGAACGACCATGATCAACTCACCCACGCCCGCCACCTTGGCCGGGATGGCGTTCATCAACACCGAGCTAGGGTAGGACGCGCGTCCGCCCGGCACGTAGAGGCCGACGCGATCCAGCGGTGTGACCTTTTGCCCCAGCCGCGTGCCGTCGGCCTCGGCATAGCTCCACGAATCGGCCTTCTGGCGTTCGTGATAGATCCTGACCCGATCGGCCGCGCTTCTGAGCGCTTCGCGCTGCTCGACCGAGAGGCTGTCGAGCGCAGCCTTCAGCGCATGGCGCGGCAGCTCGAGCTCGGCCATCGCCTTGACGTCGAGTTGATCGAAGCGCCGCGTGTACTCGATGACGGCGGCGTCACCCATGTTTCTCACGCCCTGGAGTATCTCGCCCACGGCTGCGTCGATCCGGGCATCGGCGCTGCTCTCGAACGCCAGCAAGGCATCCAGCGTAGACAAGAACTCGGGCTCGCGGGCGTCGAGGCGGCGAATGGCGGCGGCGGGCAAGTTCATCGGACGGCTCCGGCAAATGCGTCCAGCACCGGCTGGATCAGTTCGGGCTTGAGCTTGAGCGCGGCCTGATTGACGATCAGGCGGGAGCTGATCGGCATGATGTCTTCGACCGCCTCGAGGTTGTTCGCGCGCAGGGTGCCGCCGGTCGACACCAGGTCGACGATGGCGTCGGCGAGGCCCACCAGCGGTGCGAGTTCCATCGAACCATAGAGCTTGATCAGGTCGACATGGACACCCTTCGCGGCGAAATGCGCCTTAGCGGTATTGATGTACTTGGTCGCGACCCTGATCCGGCCGCCCGGGCGTGACGCGCCTTCGTAGTCGAACCCCTTGCGGATCGCGACGCACATCCGGCACCGGGCGATCTTCAGGTCGAGCGGCTGATAGAGCCCCGCTCCACCATGTTCGAGCAACACGTCCTTCCCGGCGATCCCCAGATCCGCGGCACCATATTGCACATAGGTGGGCGTATCGGTCGCCCGCACGATCACCAGCCGCACATCGGGGCGATTGGTGGCGATGATGAGCTTGCGCGAAGTCTCGGGATTGTCGATGGGCGTGATCCCGGCTGCGGCAAGCAGCGGGAGGGTTTCCTCGAAGATGCGGCCCTTCGACAGGGCCAGGGTAATGCTGGACACGGACGCGTTGCCTTGAGATGGGTAAGGGGGTGATTGTAACCCGCTTGCGCACGTGTTAGGCTTCGCGCCTTGGCTGAACCGCTCGCGGCGCGTTCGGCCTTTTGCTTTTCGAGCACCGAACCCTCCTGACCGAGTGACGAACCATGACCATGCCGAAACCCGAAATCATCATTTCCAGCGACGATCTCGAACGCCTCGAGGGCCTCCTGTATTCGCCGGCTGCGCGTGGCCGGCGTGACCTCGACGCCCTGCGCGACGAACTCGAACGCGCCGAAGTGCGGGCTCCCGAAGACATGCCGGCCGATGTGATCCGGATGGAGTCACGCGCGCGCTTCCAAGACCTTGAAGCCGACCGGATCTACGAATTCACCCTGGTGTATCCTGGCAATGCGGCCCCCGACACCGATCGTGTGTCGATTTTCTCGCCGGCCGGCAGCGCCCTGCTGGGCTTGTCGAAAGGCCAGATCATCGAATGGCCGACCGCCGACGCCCGTACGGCACGCCTCGAAGTGCTCGACGTGGTCCAGCACGCCTGAGTCCGAACGGGGGCGCCCCGCCGAGCGGCCGCGCTAACGTTTGCCGATCGACAGAAAGACGTTCGAGATTCCTTCCGGCGAATAGCCATAGCCCAGATAGGTCGGGCCGATCGGCGTCTCGCCGCCCACGTAGAGCGCGACCGAGCCCTGCCAGCCCTCCAGCTCGGTTTCGCTGTAACGTCCATCGACCTTCCCGGCTTCGAGACCGATCCCGACGCGCATGTCGCCGCGCAAGCCGAGCGGCAGGCGCCCGACGATCTTCTCGCCCCGGACACTGGCATAGCGGACCGAGTCCCCGACGATCTGGTTGGTCGAGAACCCCGACATGTTCAGGAAGCCGCCCAGGGCCAGCGCATCGTAGATCGGCAACTCGCCGTGCGGGGATCCGCCGGCACGCACGCGTCCATGCACGACGTAGTCACCGAACTCACGGGCGACGCGCGCATCGATTTCGGCCCGGGCATAGTCGCCGTTCGAAGCCTCGAAATAAGTACTCTGAAGCGACCAGCCACGGCTCGGCACGAACAAGCTGTCGAACTGGTCAAAATTCAATGTCGCGTACCAGCCACCGAAACTGGAGTCCGCCTCCGGCCAGGTTCGCGAACCAATATCGAGGCTCGCGCTGCGATCGCGTTCGAGCCAGCCGAGGCGAATCGGCCCCCATACCCCGATGTTCACGCCTGCCATCAATTCCAGGCGCCACTCGTCCAGCTTGTACTGCGCGAGCCGGTCGTTGTTCTGGTAGAGATTGATGGTCTCGCGCCTGAAGCCGATCCGCGGCTGAACGAAATAGCGCTGCGCCACGTCCAGGGGCTGGTAGAACTCGGTGAACACCGTGGGCTCGTCACCGATCTGAAGCCCCGACAGCCACTGCCCTCCCAGCGGGTTGAGCCAGGTTCTGTGATAGGCGACGCGGACGTTGAAATCGGCGGTATCTCCGAGCGTCGAATCGAGGTCGAGGCCAAACCGCAGGTAGTCGGGGCCCCACGCCTTCTCCATCGGCGCAACGCGCAGGATATTGCGGTCACGCGCCGTGATCAGCGAATAATCGACGTTCTGATAGTCGCCTTCGCCATACAGCCTGGTCAGCTCCAGGTCGAGCCGGGCGGTCTCGACCTCCTGCCCCGCGTGTTCTCCCAGATACTTGCGGACCACGTCCGGATTGACATGCCGCAGCCCGGCGATCTCGATCTCATCCACTACCAGGCGCTCGGAACGCGCGCTTGCAACGGTTTGCCACCAGCCATCGTAACGGGCCTGTGCCACGCCAAGCGCCTTGATCTGCGGCAGGACCGCCTCGGCCGCCGTGCGCCCCATCTGTGCCGCCTCGCGATATCGGTCGAAATCGCCTGCGCTCAGATCGCCCAGTTCGGGCCTGATGTAGATATCCTGAGGCATCAGCCCTTCAAGCGATCGCGCCACGTTCTGCTCGGTCAGCAAATTGACCATCTGGGCCGAGATCGAAAAAATCCCGCCGATGTCCTTCGCCTCGAGCATCGGAGATCCGACGTTCACCGCAATCACGACGTCGACCTCGCACAGCGAGCGGACGACATCGATCGGCACGTTGTCGACCAGACCGCCATCGACCAGCACCCGCTCGCCATACCGGACCGGTGTCAGCACGCCCGGGACCGACATGCTGGCACGCATGGCGGTAGTAAGGCTGCCTTCGCGGAACACGACCTTCTCGCCACTCAGGAGATCCGTCGCGATGATCGCGGTCGGAATGCCCAGGCTCTCGATCGTGCGCTCACCGTATTGGCTGCCGACGAGGCGATTGAAGAACAACTTGATCTTCTGCCCATCGACGATGCCGGGAATGCCCCTCAAACCGTCTTCGGTGAGGCCGGCCTCGGAGCCCGGCAGGTAGACCCGCGCGACCGTCTTGTTGCGCGCGCTGATCTGCGACGCCTCGGGCTTGTCGATGAACATGTCGCGCCAGTTGGCCGCGTCGAGCGCGGTGAGCATTTCCTCGGGGGTCAGGCCGGCCGCGAAGGCGCCGGACACCAGCCCCCCCATGCTGGTCCCCGACACGCACGCGATCGGCACATTGTGCTCTTTGAGCACCTCGAGAATCCCGATATGCGCCGCGCCGCGCGCACCGCCCCCGCCCAGCACCAAGCCGACCCTCGGATAGTCGGCCGCGCCCGCCATCGAGCTTGCGACCGCGAGGGCAAGTCCGGCGCTCGCAAGCACGCGCCGCGGCGAGCAGCAGAAAGATATGAGGCGGTGCTTCAGATCCATGATTCCTTTCCCATATGGCGCAACCTGCCGACACAGCCATGGCGGGAAGGCTCTACCGTCCGGTAGCGCTCGCCCGATCCGTTGCCAGTTCACATGTCTGGCGAATGCGCTAGCGCGCCCTGCGCACGCGCGCACCCAGCGCACCCAGTTTTTCTTCCAGCCGCTCGTAGCCGCGATCGAGATGATAAATCCGCTCGATGACCGTTTCACCCTCGGCCACCAGCCCGCCGATCACCAGGCTGGCCGACGCGCGCAGATCGGTCGCCATCACGGTCGCGCCTTGCAGCCGCTCGACCCCTTGCACGACCGCGGTGTTTCCGTCGATGCGGATGTCCGCACCAAGACGGGCCAGCTCGACGGCATGCATGAAGCGATTCTCGAAAATGGTCTCGCGAATGACCGCGACGCCGTTCGCGATCGCGTTGAGCGCCATGAACTGCGCCTGCATGTCGGTCGGAAAGGCCGGATACGGCGAGGTGCGGATATTCACCGCGGTTGGCCGCTGCGGCGCCTTGAGCCGAATCGCATCGCGTTCGGCGCTCACGTCGCAGCCCGCATCGATCAGCTTGTCGATCACCGCGTCGAGATAGCAAGACGAAGTGCCGGTCAGCCGAACGTCACCCCCCGTTGCCGCGACCGCGCACAGGTAGGTCCCGGTCTCGATCCGGTCGGGCATGATGCGATGGCTCGCCCCATGCAGGCGCTCGACCCCGCGGATGCGGATCACGTCGGAACCCGCCCCGGAGATATTGGCCCCCATCGCGACGAGGCAGGTGGCCAGATCGACGACTTCAGGCTCGCGCGCCGCGTTCTCGATGACGGTTTCGCCGTCCGCCAGGCAGGCCGCCATCATCAGATTCTCGGTACCGGTCACCGTCACCATGTCGGTGAAGATGCGCGCCCCCTTGAGCCGCGGCGACAGCGCATGCACGTAACCGTGTTCGACGTTCACCTCGGCGCCCATCGCCTGCAAGCCCTTGATGTGCTGATCGACCGGCCGCGCCCCGATCGCGCACCCGCCCGGCAGCGACACCCGGGCCTCGCCACAGCGCGCGAGCAGCGGCCCCAACACCAGGATCGAAGCCCGCATGGTCTTGACCATTTCGTAGGGCGCGACCGGGTTGTCCACCGCCGCGGCCTCGATCGTCACCACACCCGCCTCGCGCGTAACCTTGACCCCCATCTGCCCGATCAACCCGAGCAGCGTATCGATGTCGTTGAGCGCGGGCACGTTGGTGAAGGTCACCGGCTCACGGGTCAACAATGCCGCGCACAGAATGGGCAGCGCGGCATTCTTGGCACCCGACATCGCCACCTCGCCGGCCAGGCGGGCACCGCCCTCGATCACTAGCTTATCCATCTGCCCGCCTCAAAGACCGAGTTCTTGACGCGCGCCCACCCACTGGGCAGGCGTATACGTGGTCAGTTGCAACGCATGGATCTCGTTGCCCATCAATGCGCCGAGCGTCGAATAGACCAGTTGGTGCTGGCGCACCCGCGGCTTGCCCTCGAACGCGGCGCTCACCACGATGCCGGTGAAATGCACACCATCGTCGCCCTGAATTTCCACGAAATCGCAGGCCAGTCCCTGACCGATCAAACGCTTAACTTCCGAAGCCTCAAACATGATTTTCCCTCAACCGCGCAGCTTGTAGCCCCGGACGAGCATCGCCAGGGTGACCGCTGCGAGCAACATGAAACATACACTCACGACGCCGAGGCTGAGCCACGGCGACACATCCGACTGACCGAAGAATCCATAACGGAAACCATCGATCATGAAAAAGAAAGGATTCACATGCGAAACGTCCTGCCATAGCGGCGGCAACGAGTGAATCGAATAAAACACGCCCGACAGCATCGTCAGCGGCATGATCAGGAAATTCTGGAAAGCCGACAACTGGTCGAACTTCTCTGCCCAAATGCCGGCGATCACCCCCATCGAGCCGAGAATCGCCCCACCGAGCACCGCGAACACCAGCACCCACAGCGGGCGGACCATCGGCAGATCGATGAACGGCAGCGACACCAGCCACACCCCCAGTCCGACGAACAGCCCGCGCACGACCGATGCCACCACGTAGGCCGCATAGAACTCCCGGTGCGAAATCGGGGGCAGGAGCACGAATATGATGTTGCCGGTGATCTTGCTCTGGATCAGCGACGACGAACTGTTGGCGAAGGCATTCTGCAACAGCGACATCATCACCAGCCCGGGCACCAGGAAGGTCGTGTAGGCAATGTCACCATAGACCGTCACATGGCGGTCGAGCACATGCGAGAAGATCAGCAGGAACAACAGCGCATTCAACACCGGCGCGCCCACGGTCTGGAACGAAACCTTCCAGAACCGCCATATCTCCTTGTAGAGCAGCGTGCGGAATCCGACCCAGCCCGATGCGCCGTGCTCACGCATGCTGCATCAGCTCCATGAACACCTGCTCCAATTCGGGCTCGCCCAGCGTCATCTCCTCGACCCCGGCCCCGGCTTCGCGCAGGCGCCTCAGCAAGGTCTCGACATCGGCCATGGCATCGAAGCCGAACACCAGCCAGCCGCCTTCGTCCTCGGCAACGCCGCCGAGCGCGACGCCCACGTCGGGATTGCTCAGGCGCAGGCGCAGGCTGTGGGTCGCAAACCGCCGCAGGAGCGCCTTGGTGCTGTCGAGCGCGACGATCCGGCCGTTCTTCAGCATTGCGATCCGGCCACACAGGGCTTGCGCTTCCTCGAGATAGTGCGTCGTCAGTACGATGGTGTGGCCGTCGCGATTGAGCTTGCGGATGAACTGCCACAACCCGTGCCTGAGCTCCACATCCACGCCGGCGGTCGGTTCGTCCAGCACGATCACCGGCGGCCGATGCACCAGCGCCTGCGCCACCAGCACACGGCGCTTCATTCCGCCGGAAAGCGCGCGCATGTTGGCATCGGCCTTGGGCAGCAGGTCGAGATGCCCAAGGATCTCGTCTATCCAGGCATCATTGCGGGCAAGGCCGAAATAGCCGGACTGGATCCGCAACAGCTCGCGCACGGTGAAGAAGGGGTCGAACACGAGTTCCTGGGGCACCACTCCGAGTTGCCGGCGTGCGCGCCGATAGTCGCTGCCGACATCATGGCCCATGATCTCGATCGAGCCCGACGTCGGGCGAGCGAGCCCCGCCATGACGGATATCAGGGTGGTCTTGCCGGCCCCATTGGGCCCCAGCAGGCCGAAGAACTCGCCCGGCATGACATCGAGACTCAGCTCGTGCAAGGCGCGCAGCGCGCCGTAGTGCTTCGAAACCGACCGGATCCGGATCGCGGCGGGGGCGCTCATCGACGGCCCGCCTCGCCCGGCTGGCATGCCGGGAGAAGAAGCGCAAGCCATGGGCCTGCATATAAACGGCTTGGCAAGATTACACCCGGCCCTCGTCGGTCGGGACGAGCTCGCGCACGCCGTAGAGCTCGGCCAGGCTCGCCAACGAGGCCGGCAGGCCGGTCACGGCCAGGCGGTGCCCGTGCGAACGCGCGCATCGCATCCAGTCGAACAAGAGCGCCAGCGCGGCCGAGTCGGCCTCGGTGAGCACCGACAGGTCAACGCGCAGATCGCCGGCGCGCGCACGCGCGCGGCCCTCGGCCAGGACCGGTGCGGCGGAGGCCATGGTCAATCGGCCCTGCGGCCGGAACACATCCCCGGTCTGCCCCATCAGGATCGGCCATCCGCCTCGCCGGTGACCACGGTGCCGGCTTCCAGAGACCGAATCAGCCCTTCGATGCCGCCGGTGCGGATCTGCTCCGCGAAATCGCCGCGATAGTTGGTCACCAGACTGACCCCGGCCACGAATATGTCGAAGATCTTCCAGCCATCGCCGCTGCGCTCCAGCACATAGTCGACCGCGATCGGCTGCGCCCCCGACTGCCGGATTTCGGACTGGACACGCACGGTGGTGTCGCCGGAACTCATCCTGAACGGCTTGAAGTGCACCGTCTGGTCCTTGTATTGCGTCAGCGCGTTCGAATAGATCCTGACCAAGAGACCATAGAAGCCGTCCACGAGGCGCTGCTGCTGATCCGGTGTCGCGCTGCGCCAGCTCTCGCGGCCCACGGCCAGCGACGTCATGCGCCGAAAGTTGAAATGCGGCTTCACCACCGCTTCGACCCGGGTCACCACGCTCTGCGGGTCGCCGCCGCGCAGTTTCGGGTCGGTCCGGATGATGTCGAGCACCTCGTCCGAAAGCTGTTGCACCAGCTCATCCGGCGCCGCCGCCTGGGCCTGCGCCGAGAACGAGATCAAAAGCGCTGCGAGACCCATCGCAAGACATGCAAAAATTTTCTTCATTCACAGTTTCTCCGTAGCCCGCCGACCAAGCCCATGGTCGGATACGGGTCAATTTTCCGGCGCGACAACATCCTTGGCAGCCTCACCGGCCGCTGGTGCGCCGGGCACCTCGTCGTCGTAATCGTCGTAATCCTCATATTCCATCGACACCTGCCCGTCGCTCACCTTGAAGCGCCGCTGCTGCAGGTAGAAGTCACGCGCAAACGTATAGCGATCGAGCGAACCGTGGGCCAGGGTCTTTTCGACCCCCAGGAGTGCGGCACGATTGTGGGTGATCCGCAGCGCCGTCATGCTGTTGCGGGTACGCACATGATCGACCCCCCAGACCTGATCGAACTGCAGATCGACCGGAAGCGCCCAGGCATCGCGCGTGGTACGCGGACCGAAGAACGGCAACACCACGAAGGGCCCCTCGCCCACGCCCCAGACCGCCAAGGTTTGGCCGAAGTCCTCGTCATGCTTGGGCAAACCCGCCTCGCTCGCGATGTCGAGCAAACCCCCGATGCCCCAGGTGGTGTTGAAGGCGAAACGCATCCAGTCGGAAACACCATCGGCGAACTTGCCCTGAAGCATGTTGTTCGCGCCGATCCACAGGTCGCCCAGATTGCCGAAAAAATTGCCGACCCCGATTTTGACCGGTCTGGGCGTCACCGTGTCATACACCCTGGCAAGCGGCCTGAAGGTGTACTTGTCTACGCGCTGATTGATCTTGAACATCGCCCGGTTGTAATCCTCGAAGGGATCGTCCGGGTTCTGCGGGTTGCTCGCGCAACCCGACAATACCAATGCCGAAACCAGCATACAGACGAACATCGAAACTCGCCTGCCCAGGCCGCCCGAAGAGCGGATCGAACGCGATGGACTCAGCATCATTCAGCCGCCTTGTTGAACATGAATTGCCCGATCAGTTTTTCCAGCACCACTGCCGACTGGCCGATCGGCAGGCCGTCGCCCCCCTTGAGCATCTCGTCGTCGGCGCCGGCATCCAGCCCGATGTACTGTTCGCCCAGCAGCCCCGAGGTGAGGATCGACGCGACGGTATCGCGCGGAAACTCGAAACGCTTGTCGAGATCCATGATGACCTGGGCCCGATAGCTTTCGATGTCGAGACGAATGTCGCTCACCCGTCCGACCACGACCCCGGCGCTCTTGACCGGTGCACGCACCTTGAGCCCGCCGATATTGTCGAATTGAACGCGGATCGGATAGGTTTCGGCAAAGTTCGCGCTCGACAGATTCCCCACCCGCAGCGACAGGAACAGCAAGGCTGCGGCACCGATCAACACGAACAGTCCCACCCACAGATCAAGGGTCGTCCGACTCATTTCTAGCCCCGAAACATGAAAGATGTAAGTACGAAATCCAGCGCGAGAATGGCCAGCGCGGAGCTCACGACGGTCCGGGTGATCGCACGCGACACCCCCTCGGCGGTCGGGGTGCAGTCGTAGCCCTCGAAGACCGCAATCAGCGACACCGCAACGCCAAAGACCACACTTTTGATCACCCCGTTCAACACGTCGTAGCGAAAATCGACGGCGGCCTGCATTTGCGACCAGAACGCACCGGCATCGACGCCGATGAACACCACGCCGATCAGCCAACCACCGACCACCCCCATGGTGGAGAAGATCGCCGCCAGGAAAGGCATCGAGATCACCCCCCCCCAGAAACGCGGCGCCACCACCCGGGCGATCGGACTCACGGCCATCATGTCCATCGCCTTGAGCTGCTCCGTGGTCTTCATGAGACCGATTTCGGCGGTGACGGCCGAGCCGGCCCGGCTCGCGAACAACAAGCCCGCGACCACCGGCCCGAGTTCGCGGGTCAGCGACAAGGCCACCAGCACGCCCAGCGCATCGCCCGACCCGAAGCGCTGCAGGGTTTCGTAGCCCTGCAGGCCAAGCACCATGCCCACGAACAATCCCGACACGATGATGATCAGCAGCGACAACACCCCGCTGAAATAGATCTCGCGAATGGTCAGA
Source organism: Rhodocyclaceae bacterium UBA2346 (assembly GCA_002344625.1). Lineage (GTDB taxonomy): Bacteria > Pseudomonadota > Gammaproteobacteria > Burkholderiales > Rhodocyclaceae > UBA2357. The sequence goes on from DDUE01000070.1 coordinate 44,740, forward strand.
TGCAGCCGCCGAAACGACTGCCCCGAATAAACCAGCAGCAACACCATGAAACGTGTGGCAAAGCCGAGGCGCCAGATGCCGTCGACAACGCTTGCGCCCAGCCGGCGCACGAACGAGACCGAGCGCCCCATCATCCGCGCCCCCCCAGCAATGCTTGCGCAATCGGCTCGGCCGGATAGTGAAAAGGCACCGGACCGTCGATTTCGGCATGCACGAACTGATGCACGAACGGGTCGGTGGAGGCGCGAATCTCGTCAGGAGACCCCGCGGCCACGATCCGCCCATCGGAGACGAAATACACGTAATCGACGATTTCGAGCGACTCGTGCACATCGTGCGTGACCAGGATCGAACTCGCGCCGAGCGCATCGTTCAGCCGCCGGATCAATTGTCCGACCACCCCCAGCGAGATCGGGTCCAGGCCGGCAAAGGGTTCGTCATACATGATCAACATCGGATCGAGCGCCACCGCCCGCGCCAGCGCCACGCGGCGCGCCATCCCCCCCGACAGCTCGGCTGGCATCAACGCACCCGCGCCGCGCAGTCCGACGGCATCGAGCTTCATCAGCACCAGGTCGCGCACAACCTCGGGCGGCAGATCGGTATGCTCACGCAACGGGAAAGCCACGTTGTCGTACACCGTCATATCGGTGAACAACGCGCCGAACTGGAACAGCATGCCCATGCGCCGGCGCAGGGCGTACAGGTCATTGCGCCCGAGGCGAGACAGATCGGAGCCGGCCACCCGCACCTCGCCTTGCGACGCGCGCAGCTGTCCACCGATCAGGCGTAGCAGCGTGGTCTTGCCACTGCCGCTGCCGCCCATGATCGCGACCACCTGCCCTCGCCTGACGGACAGGTCGATGCCCTTGAGGATGCTCCGCTCGCCATAGGCGAAATGGACATCCTTCAGGCAGACCAAGGGTTCGTCATGTGTGGGGTCAAAGCTCAAAGCGACTGATTCTCAATGGAGAAAAGCCCCGAAGTTTATCAGAGCAGGGCAGCAGGTTTACCATCGGGCGACCATTTCGCCCCCTCTGGTGCAAACAAATGTTGCGTTAAAGGAACGGATCGCGCGCCCTCGAGCCAGCGGTTTTCGAGCGCGTATCGACGCACCCACCGGGTCGAGGAGCCCGGCGGACTACCGACGGCAAAGGAGCTAGTGCGACGTTTTCGAGCCAGGAATACTACGCGCAACAACGGGCGCGCCCGGCGCATCGGCGCGCGATGGGCAGATGTCGCTCTGCTATACTCGTGGGCGCAGTGCCGTGCCATCTGCCACAAAATGCTGCAACAGTGTTGCGCATTGCGCGCATGCCCCCTTCGTCGCCCCCGGAATCATCGATGACCCCACTCTCGCCACAAGACCACTCCGACCAACGCGCAATCGACATGGCCCGCCGGGTACTGCGCATCGAATCGGATGCAGTGGCAACGCTCGCCGAGCGTATTGGCGCCGACTTTGTCCGCGCCGTCTGGTTGATCCTCGAGAGCGCGGGGCGCGTCATCGTCACCGGTATCGGCAAATCGGGCCACATCGGCCGCAAGCTCGCCGCAACGCTCGCGAGCACCGGCACCCCCGCCTATTTCGTGCACGCGGCAGAGGCCGCCCATGGCGACATGGGCATGATCACGCCGGCCGACATCGTCATCGCGCTGTCCAATTCGGGCACCAGCGAAGAGTTGCTGACCATCGTTCCGCTGGTCAAGCGCCAGGGCGCACGCCTGATCGCGATGACCGGCAACCCGGCCTCGGCGCTGGCACGCGAAGCCGACGTGCACCTCGACGCGGCGGTCGCGGAAGAAGCCTGCCCCCTCAACCTGGCCCCGACAGCAAGCACCACCGCGGCACTCGCCCTGGGAGACGCCCTTGCGGTGGCGGTGCTCGACGCGCGCGGCTTCAGCCCGGACGATTTCGCCCGCTCCCATCCGGGCGGGGCGCTCGGACGGCGTCTGCTCACCCATGTTCGCGACGTCATGCGCCCCGCCGACCGCGTGCCGGTGACCCGCGACGACGCGCAGGTCGGGGACGCGCTGCTTGCGATGACGCGCGGTGGACTGGGCATGACCGCCGTATCGAATCAGGCGGGCGCCATCGCGGGCATCTTTACCGATGGCGACTTACGCCGCTCGCTCGAACGCGGACTGGACCTGCGCAATCAGCGTATCGGCGACATCATGACGCGCAGCCCGCAAAGCATCGGTCCAGATGCGCTCGCCGTCGAAGCTGCCGAGATGATGGAAAGGCTGCGCATCAGCCAGCTTTTGGTGATCGCGCCGGACGGCACGCTCGCCGGCGCACTCAATACCCACGACCTCATGCAAGCCAAGGTGATCTGATGCTCGCACAACAACGCGCGGCGCGCGTCCGCCTGATGGGATTCGATGTCGATGGCGTCATGACCGACGGCAGCCTGTACTTCACGCCTGCGGGGGACGAGATCAAGGTTTTTTCCAGCCTCGACGGCCATGGCCTGAAGATGCTGCGCCAGGCTGGCATCGAAGTCGTGATCATCAGCGGGCGCAGTTCGCGCGCGCTCGAGCTTCGGGCCGAAAACCTCGGCATCGAGGAACTCTACATGGGGGTCGAGGACAAGCGCGCCTGCCTCTACGATCTGCTCGCGCGGCGGGGGCTCGATCCCGAGGACGCGGGCTACATGGGCGACGATGTCGTCGACCTGCCGATCCTGCGCGTCTGCGGCTTCTCCGCCACGCCCGCGGACGGGCACGATCTGGTCAAGCAGCATGTCCACCTGATCGCCCGCAAGGGCGGTGGCCAGGGTGCGGTACGCGAGATCTGCGATTTCATCCTCGAAGCGCAGGGGCGGCTGGATGGCCTCCACGCGGCCTATCTGGCCTGAGCGGTCGGCCCCGGCCCCGGTGTTCCCGAAACAGAACGATCCCTGATGCGCGCCTCCGCCGAAACCCTGTATCCGATCATCGTCCTGGCCGTCCTCGCCGGCGCGACGGTGTGGCTCGAGCGCACGACGCGTGAAGAAACCAGCACGAGCGCCGCCCGACCGATCGGCGACCCCGACTTCATTGCCGAGGGCGCCAGCCTGGTGAGCTTCGATGCAAGCGGCGCGCAAGCCTACAAGCTGGTCGCCAGTCTGATCACCCACTATCCGCGCATGGACCTCAGCCTGCTCGAAAACCCGCGCCTCGACATGCAGCAGGATGCCCGCAGGGCACGGGTCGAGGCGCTCAGCGGCGAAGTGCGCGCGCGCGGCGAGGAGGTCTTTCTCCAGGGCAACGTCAAGGTCTGGCGCGCGGGCATCGAGGGTGAAGCCGATCTCACCCTCACCACCGAAACGTTGACGGTCTGGCCCGACGAGCAGCGCGCCGCAAGCGACGATCCGGTGCTCATCACCCAGGGCAGCAATGTCGCGCACGGCAACGGGCTGCGAGCCGACAACCTGTTCGGCACCTTCGAGCTCCAGGGCCGGGCCTCGCTGCAGATGCAACCTCGTTCGAGGACTCCCCGATGAAACATCCAGTCGCCGCCATCGCGGTACTCGCCCTCGGACTCTGTATCGGCCCGAGCGCGCTTGCGGCGAAATCCGATCGCGAACAGCCGGTGAATATCGAGGCCGACCGCGTCATCGTCGACGACCGCAACAAGACCCACACTTTCGAAGGCGCGGTGATCCTGACCCAAGGCTCGCTCGAGATCAGGGGCGACAAGATGGTCGTCACCCAGGGCGCCGATGGCTTTCAGACCGGCGTCGCAACCGGATCTGCCAGCCGCCTGGCAAGTTTCCGGCAGCGGCGCGACGGCAGCGACGCCTTCATCGAAGGTGAGGCCGAGCGCATCGAGTACGACACCCGGGCAGAGCGTGCGCGGCTGTTCCGGCAGGCGCGCGTATCGTCCGCCGGCGACGTGGTCACCGGCGATTTCATCGAGTACGACGCCCTGACCGAGAAGTATTCGGCCACGAATACCTCGGGCGGCACCGGCGACAGCCGGGTTCGGGCAACCATCCAGCCGCGCAGTTCGGGAGAGGGCACGCGCTGAGCCGCGCGCCCAACCCGATGCCGGCGCAATCGCCGCGGCATTCCGGCAATCCCAAACCCAATACCCGCATCAAGCCACCGAGGAGGGAACATGTCATTTGAAAACATCGTCGTCGAAACGCGCGGACGTGTCGGCCTGATCACCATCAACCGGCCAAAGGCGATGAACGCGCTCAACGACAAGGTCGTCGATGAGATCGGCGCGGCACTCGACGGATTCGAGGCGAGCGAAGACATCGGCGCCATAGTCATCACCGGCTCGGAAAAGGCGTTTGCCGCCGGCGCCGACATCGGTGCGATGGCCCGGTTCTCGTACATGGATGCGTACAAGGGCGAATACATCACCCGCAACTGGGAACGCGTCAAGACCTGCCGCAAGCCGGTCATCGCCGCCGTCGCGGGTTATGCGCTTGGCGGAGGGTGCGAACTCGCGATGATGTGCGACATCATCATCGCGGCCGACAGCGCCCGTTTCGGCCAGCCCGAAGTCAAGCTCGGCGTACTGCCGGGCGCCGGCGGCACCCAACGCCTGCCGCGTGCCGTAGGCAAGGCCAAGGCGATGGACCTGTGTCTCACCGCCCGCATGATGGACGCAACCGAAGCCGAGCGCGCCGGACTCGTCTCACGGGTCGTGCCAGCCGATAGCCTGATCGATGAAGCGCTCGCCGCGGCAACCACGATCGCAAGCTACTCCTTGCCGGTGGTCATGATGATCAAGGAATCGATCGGCCGTGCCTTCGAGGGCGGACTGAACGAGGGCCTGCTGTTCGAGCGGCGCGTGTTTCACGCGAGCTTTGCGCTCGAGGACCAAAAGGAAGGCATGGCGGCTTTCGTCGAAAAGCGCAAACCTGCGTTCAAACACCGCTGACCTCTCCAGCCTGCCGGGCACCCCCGTTCCGGCAGGCATCCCCACCTCGCCCGCCCTGACAGATTCGCCCGCGACTACGACGCCGGGTCGGATCGATTCACTGATTTCACCTCTCCTCGCCTCACGAAATTTTATTGCAGCACCACAACAGTGCGAGCGACAAGAAAAACCTATCCAGGGTAACTTATCTGAAATGTTTTTCTTTTTGTTTCATACGCATGTATCGCCAATGATTCGGATTGTGCGACGCACCAAAAAATGCTTGACATGCAAAAACCGATGGCTACAATACGAAACATGCTGCATCGCACCATCAACAGGTAATAGGCGATGCGTCAAATTTAGTTCAATCGCCACGAGGAGATACAAATGACCGCAATTCCCGAACAATTCGCCGCCGCCAACAAGGCCAACATCGAAAACCTGCTGACCGTTGCGAACTCCGCGTTTGCCAACGTCGAGCGCCTGGCTGCCCTGAACCTGAACACGGCCCGCACGCTGCTCGAAGAGTCGCTCGCCAACACCAAGGCACTGCTCGGCGCCAAGGATGCCCAGGAACTGATCAGCCTGCAAAGCGCGCTGGTGCAGCCGCTGGTTGAAAAGGCCGTTGCCTACAACCGCAGCGTGTACGAAATCGCCTCGCAAGGCCAGGAAGAAGTTTCGAAGCTGTTCGAAGCCCAGATCGCTGAACTGAACAAGAACCTGACCGCTGCGCTCGACAAGGCCGCCAAGTCCGCTCCGGCTGGCTCCGATGTCGCCGTCGCCGCCGTCAAGTCGGCCATCGCAGCCGCCAACAGCGCCTACGACAGCGTCAACAAGGCCGCCAAGCAAGTCGCTGAAATCGCCGAAGCCAACGTCACCGCCGCAACCAACGCCACCGTGAAGGCCGTCGGTACCGCTGCCAAGACCGGCCCCAAGAAAGCTGCCTGATCGACTTCGAGGCTGCTGCAACGAAAAACCCCGCTGATGCGGGGTTTTTTTCGTCCTGCTCTTTGCTGACACCTGGAGCCAGCGCATGGCGTCGGGCCGCGATGCGCCCGGCAACCGCATCCACGCGCATCAAGCCTCGTCAATGGCACGACTGCAAGCCACAGCCACCGGCGGTCACGCCTCGCCGGATCCCGCCTTGCCCGCGTACTGGTGCGGAAAGAGTCGTCGCATTTCGGCTTCGATCCACGCCTCGGCCCGGGCGTTGATCGCCGCGGCATCCAACCCGGTCGTGTCGATCGCCGGCCCCACGCTGACCGTGATTTCGCCCGGCCTCTTGATGAACGCATTGCGTCGCCAGAAATCGCCGGCATTGTGTGCGACCGGCACCACCGGGGTGGCGGTCTTCTGGGCCAGCCAGGCTCCGCCCGGTTTGTAGCGGCGGTGCGCTCCCGGTGCAACGCGCGTACCCTCGGGAAAAACGACCACCCAGAATCCCTCTGCGAGCCGCCGCCGCCCCTGCTCCTCGACCTGCGACAAGGCATCCTTGCCCGCGCCCCGGTCGATGGCGACGATCGGTAGCTGCGCCAACGCCCAGCCGAAGAAAGGAACCCGCAGCAGCTCCCGCTTCAGCACGAAGCACAGGGGCGGAAAGATCAGTTGCAGGCCCATGGTCTCCCAGGCCGACTGGTGCTTGGACAGGATGACGGCGGGACCCGCCGGAATGTTCTCGCGCCCGACCACTCGGTAGCGAATACCCAGCAGATGCCACACGAACCACATGACGATATGCGTCCATGAGGTAATGATGCGGTAGCGCACATGTGGCGGCAGCGGAAAGGTCAGGAAGCTGAACAGCGCATAGGGGGGCGTCACCACCACCAGCACCAGCGCAAACAGAAAAGAACGGATGATGTCCACGGCGGTGCTCAGTCGATGAGGTCGGCAACCACGGCTGCCAGATCGGGGAAGATACGGGTTTCGGGCGGAAGCTCCGGACTGTCGCGCGTGGCCATCCCCTTGCCGGTCAGGACCAGGATCGGCTGGGCGCCGGCGGCGACGCTCGCCTGAACGTCGCGCAGACTGTCGCCCACCGACGGGACGCGCGCGAGATCGACGTTGAAGCGCTGGCCGATCTGCAGCAGCATGCCGGGATTCGGCTTGCGGCACGCGCAGGTCGAGTCGGCCGGGTGCGGGCAAAAGAAGATCGCGTCCAGCCGCCCGCCGACCCGGACAAGGCTCTTGAGCATCTTGTCGTTGATCGCATTGAGCGTGTCCATACCGAAAAGACCGCGCCCGATGCCGGACTGATTGGACGCGACCACCACCCGCCATCCCCATTGGTTGAGCAGGGCGATCGCCTCGAGTGCGCCGTCGATCGGGTGCCACTCTTCAGGCGACTTGATGAACTGCTCGGAGTCCTGATTGATCACCCCGTCGCGATCGAGAACGATGAGCTTCATGCTCCCCTCCGGATATCGGCCCCGAGCCGGCGGGCGACGTTGTCCCCGCCCCGCTCGACGCGCATGCTTACCCGCGCGGCGTCGGTCATTGCGCCGAGAGCCGCGAGATATCGGCCACCTGGTTCATCAGTGCCGCCAGCATCGTGAGCAGGCCCAGGCGATTGCGGCGAATGACCGGCTCGTCGGACATCACCATGACCGATTCGAAGAAACCATCCACGGCTTCGCGCAGGCCCGCCAGCACCCTCAGCGCCTCGGCGTAGTCGTCGTTGCCCATATGCGAACGCACCAGTGGCGCGACCTCGATCATCTGATGGAACAAGGCCTTCTCGGCATCTTCCTGGAGCAGCGCGACGTCCGGCTCGGGCAATGGTTCGTCGACCTTCTTGAGAATGTTGATGATTCGCTTGTTGGCCGCCGCCAGTGCGCTCGCCTCGGGCATCTGCTGAAAGGCCTGCACCGCATCTAGACGGGGCACCACCTGGTCGATCCGGGTCGGCCTCAGCGCGATCACCGCGTCGACCGCATCATGGGCATAGCCGCCGTCGCGCAACAGATTGCGCAGGCGTTCGAGCATGAAGTCGATCAAGCGGGGGGCAAAGTCGTCCGTCAGCAATCCGCTTCCGAAGCCCGACCGGCCCTCCTCGATCAAGACGGCGAGATCGAGAGGCAGCGGCGTTTCGCTCAGAATCCGCAACACTCCCAGCGCCGCCCGCCGCAAACCGAAGGGGTCGCGGTCGCCAGTGGGCACGTCACCGATGCCGAAAAAACCGATCAGCGATTCGAGTTTGTCGGCCAGGGCCACCGAGCAGGCCACGTTTCCGACCGGCAGCCGGTCACCCGCGAACCGCGGCAAATAGTGAGCCTCGATCGCGTCCGCCACGGTTTCGCCGATACCTTCGGCCAACGCGTAGTAACGCCCCATCACCCCCTGCAGATCGGGGAACTCCCCCACCATGTCAGTGAGCAGGTCGACCTTGGCAAGCAGGCCGGCCCGCTCGGCCAAGGCCGCATCGGCCCCCAGTTGGGCCGCGATGAAGCGGCTGAACGCCGCAATCCGCTGCACGCGGTCGCCGAGCGAGCCGAGCTTGTTGTGATACACCACGTTGCCGAGCTTGGCGATGCGCGCGCTCAGGCCGACCTTCTTGTCCTGCTCGAGAAAAAAGCGCGCATCCGCCAGGCGCGGGCGAACCACCCGCTGATTGCCCTCGATGATGTTCGACGGGTCGGAAACCCGCATGTTCGAAACGATCAGGAAGCGGTTCAGCAGCCGGCCGCCATCGTCGAACAAGGGAAAGTATTTCTGGTTGGCCCGCATCGTCAGGATCAGGCATTCCTGCGGCACTTCGAGATAGGCCGCTTCGAACTCGCCGACATAGACCGTCGGATGCTCGACCAGCGCACATACCTCGTCGAGAAGGTCGGAGAACTCGCCCAGAGCCGCGTTCTCGCCGCTGGCGGCCGCGCGCAGCTGCCGCTCGATTTCGGCACGCCGTGCGGCAAACTCGGGGATGACCTTGCCCTCCGCCAGCAAGGTCGGCTCATAGGCATCGGCCGTGGCGAGTTCGATCTCGCCCCGGCTCATGAAGCGGTGCCCCATGGTGGTCCGATCCGCGTCGAGTTCGAGCACGCGCCCCAGCACGACGCGGGCACCGTGCAGCATCGTGAGCTTGTGCACCGGCCGGACGAACTGCACCTCGCTCGAACCCCAGCGCATCAGCTTCGGAATCGGCAAGGCCTTGATCGCGTCCTGGACGATGTCGGCCAGAACAGCGTCGAGGCCGGCACCCGGTTCGGTGCGGGTATAGAACAAAGTCTCGCTCTTGCCATCCATGCGCCGCTCGAAACCAGCCACCGCATCGAGCGGGATGCCTTTGGACTGAAGCCTCTTGAGCAAGGCCGGGGTCGCCTCGCCAGCGGCATCCAGCGCAATCTGCACCGGCATGATCTTCTCCGTGACTTCCTGGGGCTGCGCCCGTTCGGCCACGCCCGCGACCGTGACCGCGAGCCGCCGCGGCGCCGCGAACCAGCGGAACGACTCGGTGGCCGGCGCCAGCCCGCGCGCGACGAGCCCGGCATGGATTCTTGTCGCGAATACCTCGCCAAGGCGCGGCAAGGCCTTGGGCGGGAGTTCTTCGGTCACCAGTTCGACCAGTAGCGTTGCGACCGACATCACGCGGCCTCCTTCGATGCGGCGGGTTGCTGCCGGCGCAGCATCGGAAAACCCAATGCCTCGCGCGCGGCGAAATAGGCTTGGGCGACTGCGCGCGAAAGATTGCGTATGCGCCCGATATAGGCCGCGCGCTCGGTGACCGATATCGCACCCCGGGCGTCGAGCAGGTTGAAGGTATGGCCGGCCTTCAGCACCATCTCGTAGGCCGGCAACGGCAGGCCTGCCTCGATGATGCGGCGGGCCTCCGATTCATAGCTGGTAAACAGCGAGAACAGGAATTCGACGTTCGAATGCTCGAAGTTGAATTTCGATTGCTCGACCTCGTTCTGGAAATAGACGTCTCCGTAACTCACCTGCGCACCATCGGGGTACACCGCCCAGACCAGGTCGTACACGTTGTCGACCCCTTGCAGGTACATGGCGAGACGCTCGAGTCCATAGGTGATCTCGCCCAGCACCGGCCTGCAGTCGAGCCCCCCTACCTGCTGGAAGTAGGTGAACTGGGTCACCTCCATGCCATCCAGCCAGACCTCCCACCCCAGCCCCCACGCACCCAGGGTCGGATTTTCCCAGTCATCCTCGACGAAGCGAATGTCGTGCACCAGCGGATCGATTCCCAGCGCACGCAACGAATCCAGGTACAGATCCTGGATGTCCGGCGGCGACGGCTTGAGCGCGACCTGGAACTGGTAGTAATGCTGCAAGCGATTGGGATTCTCGCCATAACGGCCGTCCTTGGGGCGGCGCGACGGCTGCACGTAGGCGGCATTCCAGGGCTCGGGGCCGATGGCGCGCAGGCAGGTGGCGGTGTGCGAAGTGCCCGCGCCCACTTCGAGGTCGATCGGCTGCATCAATACGCAACCCCGATCGGCCCAGAACTGCTGCAGGGTCAGTATGACTTGTTGAAACGTGGGTTTTGGCTTTGTCATGATTCCTGTCGACCTCGGGTCGAGCTTCGAATGCGCGGGACTCGGGATTTTACTGGCTTTCTCGCGTTCGGGCGACGACTGCGCAGCGTACCTGCGCATCACTCGACCGGTTCGGCTGAACGCCGCGGGGCCAAGACAAGCAGCCCGAGCGCGAACACGGCAAGCACCAACGCCGCCAGATCGCCCCACTGGCCATACGGCGTCATGCCCTGATGGCCTTGTACGCTCACGTGCAGCGCACCGCGCTCGAATTGCGGCAACACCCCGGTAACGCGTCCGTCCACCTGCACCACCGCGGTCATGCCGGTATTCGTCGCCCTCAGCATCGGCCGGCCACTCTCCATCGCCCGGGCCCGCGCGATCTGCAGGTGTTGCGGCTGGGCGAAAGATTCGCCGTACCAGGCCAGATTGGACAGATTCAGGAAGAGCGTCGCATCCGGCAGCCCCCCGATCAACTCGTGCCCGAACAAGTCCTCGTAGCAGATATTCACCGCTATGCGCTGGCCGGCAAGCCGCAACGGCGGCTGATCACTCGCGCCACGGGTCTGGTCCGACATCGGAATATCGGCGATCCGGTAGAACCAGCCGAAGAACGGCGGAAGATATTCGCCGAACGGCACCAAGTGGCGCTTGGAGTAGATCTGCTCCGGCGACGCCCCCAGGCTGATCGCGGAGTTGAAGATCCGCCCCGCCGCATCACGGGTGAACACCCCGAGCAGCAGATCGGCCCCAGCCGCGCGAACCGGCGCCGACAGGGTCGCGAGAAAATCGCCGGGCAGCTGGTCCGCCAGCATCGGCAGCGTGGTTTCGGGCAGCACCACGAGATCGGCCGACTGCGCGCGCACCAGATCGGCATTGATCGTGAACACTTCGGCGAGACTTTCCGGCGCCCATTTGAGCGCCTGACCGATATTCGTCTGTATCAGCGCAACCGACAACGGCGCCCCCACCGGGGCGGTCCAGTGAATCCTGGCCAGCGCCATCCCCCCTGCGCAGGACAGCGCCAGCAGCGCCAGACCGGCAAACAGCGCCGACCGGCCGCGTTGTACGGCGAGGCCGAGTACCGCCGCAAGCAGTGCCAGCACGAAACCAACGCCGTACACGCCGAGCACCGGAAAGAAACCTGCGAGTGGGCTGGGGGGCGTTTGCGAATATCCGATGGCCAACCACGGAAACCCGGTAAACAGCCGCCCGCGCAGCATCTCGGCCAGCGTCCACACCCCCGCGAACGCCAGCGCCCCCAGCCCGACCGAACGCGGCCTGAGCCGCACGAACAACCCCGCCGCAAGCGCCGGGAAAAGCGCCAGGTAAGCACAGAACAACGCAATCGCAAGCGCGGCCACCGGCGCCGACACACCGCCGTAACGGTTGAGGGCGATGAACAGCCACGAGATGCCGGCAAGGAAGCTCCCCATCCCCCACGCGAAGCCCAGACCGAATCCGGCACGCGGCTGCTCGACCCGCGCCGACAGATACACCAGCAGCGCGAGACTCAACAAACCCAGGGGATAGATTTCGAAGGGCGCGAACGCCAGCACCGAAGCAGCCCCGGCCACGAACGCGGCGAAGAGCCGCAAGCCCGCAGCCCGGCGACACGGGCGATCGGCCTTGGTCAACATGCGCGCGGCGGCACGCAGCTGGCCCCCCGGCCGCTGCCGGAATGGCGATGCATGGTCTTACACCTGATAATCCACGGTCGGCGGCCGAATCCGCTCCACCAGCAGCGTATAGACGCGCCGACTGTCCGCGCGCATCACCTGGAACCTGAGCCCGGCGAGCTCGACCGACTCGCCGCGCTTGGGCAACCTGCCGAGATGACGGATCACGAGACCGCCGACCGTATCGATCTCGTCGTCACTGAAGCTGGCATCGAAGGCCTCGTTGAAGTCCTCGATCTCGGTCGCGGCCTTCACCCGGTAGCGGCCGCTCTGATCCAGCCGGATGTTGTCGGCCGTCTCGTCGAAGTCGTATTCGTCCTCGATGTCGCCGACGACCTGCTCGAGCACGTCTTCGATCGTGACCAGCCCGGCCACGCCGCCGTACTCGTCCACCACGATCGCCATGTGATTGTGGCTGACGCGGAACTCGCGCAACAAAACGTTGAGACGCTTGGATTCGGGCACGAACACCGCCGGGCGGAGCATCTCCCTCAGATTGAATTCGCGCCCCGAGTAGTAGTGCAGCAGATCCTTGGCCAGGAATATGCCGACGATGTCGTCCTTGCTTTCATTGACCGCAGGAAACCTCGAATGCGCCGTTTCGACGACGAAATCAGCGATCTTCTCGATCGGGTCATCCAGATGCAGCACATCCATCTGGGCCCGGGGAACCATTACCTCGCGCACTTTCATGTCGGACATCTGCAACGCGCCCTCAATGATCGAAAGCGCATCGGGATCGATCAAGCTGCGGTCGCAAGCCGACCGCAGTTGCGCCAGGAGCTCTTCACGATCTTCAGGTTCGTGCGAGAGAAAGGCCGAGAGCCGCTCGAGTAAGGATGGTCTTGCCGGGGAACTGTCCATTGAACGTTTGTGGTTGTGGAGCCAGGGTTTGAGATCCTACTCGTCCGGTGCGTGGCCGCATACGGGCAGGATCCCAAATCCTGGCTCTTCTCGCATCCGCCGTCAGGCGTACGGGTCGCCGAACCCCAGCGTCGCGAGAATCTCCGCTTCGAGCGGTTCCATGATCGCGGCCTGCTCCGGCGACTCATGGTCGTAGCCCTGCAAATGCAGCATACCATGCACCACGAGGTGCGCGAAATGGGCTTCGAGGGGCTTGCCCTGTTCGGCGGCCTCGCGCGCCAGCACCGGCACGCAGATCACCAGATCGCCGCTGAACAGGTCGTCCTGCTTCGCCGACTTGTCCGACGCCGCAATCGCATCGTAGACGAAGGTGAGCACGTTGGTGGCGTAGTCCTTGCCCCGGTAATCGTGATTGAGGGCGCGGCCTTCGGCTTCATCCACCAGACGGATGGTGACATCGGCGACACCGGCCCGCAGGGCCGCGCGCGCCCACGTCCGTATGCGGTGCTTGCGCGGCGCCAGGTCGCGATCGTCGCCGGAAAGCGCCTTTTGTATCTTGAGATTGAGCAGTGGTTCGCGCTTCGCCACGCGCCTTGCTCGCTTCTTCGCAACCGGGCCAGCCTCCACATCCCTAGGCACCAGCCGCACATTGACCGCAGCGTCCGCATGCGACTCCACCCGCAACAACGCGTCCGGCTCGTCGCCGAGCAGCACGATCTCGAGACCTTGGCCGCCCCCGTCGGTAAGATACACGCCCACCCGGCGTCCATTGCCAAAATCGAACTCGAGAAGGTCCGCCTTGAGCTCGGTGGCCTTACCACGCTTGCCGATGCTGCTGATCCGGGTGTGCACCGCTTTTCGCGTCATATCGACGAGTCCTTAAGGGGCTGGGGGGGGGATTGGGGCGCCGCCGCGTCGAGCCTCGCACGCTCGTCATACGCTTCGACGATGCGCGCCACCAGCGGGTGGCGAACCACGTCTTCGCGCCCGAAGCGGGTGAATGCGATTCCGCGGACGTCCGCGAGCACTTCGCTGGCTTCGAGCAGACCGCTGCGTTGGCCGCGCGGCAAATCGACCTGGGTCACATCCCCGGTCACCACCGCCTTCGCACCGATGCCGATCCGGGTCAGGAACATCTTCATCTGCTCGGGCGTCGTGTTCTGCGCCTCGTCAAGAATGATGAACGCATGATTGAGCGTCCGCCCGCGCATGAACGCCAGCGGCGCGATCTCGATGCTGCCACGCTCGAACAACTTGCCGACCCGGTCGAAACCCATCAGGTCATAGAGCGCATCATAGAGCGGACGCAGGTACGGGTCGACCTTCTGGGCCAGATCTCCGGGCAAGAAACCGAGCCGCTCGCCAGCCTCCACGGCCGGCCGGGTCAGGATGATCCGCTCGACCAGCTCACGCTCGAACGCATCGACCGCGCTCGCAACCGCGAGATAGGTCTTGCCCGTTCCGGCCGGTCCGATCCCGAACGTCACATCGTGCGCCTGGATGTTGCTCAGGTATTCGGTCTGGCGTGGCGTGCGCCCGTGCAGTTCGGTCTTGCGGGTGAGCAGTGCCGGCGCGCTCGAATGCGCGCCCGGCAGATTCGAGAGTTCCACCAGGCCGAGCTGAACGTCATCGATCGTCAGGACTTCGTCCGCGTGCCCGTAGAACTCGCGCAGTGCGCGCGCCGCCAGCTGCGATTTGGCCGGTGGGCCGGTCACGGTGAAACGCTCACCCCTGCGCGAGATCGTTACGTCGAGGGCCGACTCGATCTGGCGCAGGTTCTCGTCGAGCACGCCGCACAGATTCGCCAGCCGGTGATTGTCGACCGGATCCATCACCACTTCGGTGATACGCGCCATTCAGGACTCCCTGACCAGGATTTCGCCGCGCAGGCTGTGCGGCGCCGCTGCGGTAATGGTGACATCGACAAACTCGCCGACCAGCCTGGGGCTGCCCGGAAAATTGACGATGCGGTTGTTGTCGGTGCGGCCTGCAAGCTCGTCCCCGCGCTTGCGCGACAGACCTTCGACCAGCACCCGCTCGACCCTGCCCACCATCGCCAGGCTGATCGCCTGCGACTGCTCGTCAATGCGTTTTTGCAGGCGCGCAAGCCACGCCAGCTTGGTCGCCTGCGGGACTGGATCGGGCAGATCGGCCGCCGGGGTCCCCGGCCTCGCACTGTAGACAAAACTGAACGAGGCATCGAAACCGACCTCGTCGATCAGACGCATGGTCCTCTCGAAATCCTCTTCGGTCTCGCCGGGAAAACCGACGATGAAATCCGACGACAGCGACAGATCGGGGCGCGCGGCGCGCAGTTTGCGCACCACCGACTTGAACTCGAGCACCGAATAACCGCGCTTCATCGCCGCCAGCACCCGATCGGACCCGGACTGCACCGGCAGATGCAGATGGCTCACCAGCTTGGGAAGCTTCGCATAGGCGTCGAATACCCGCTGTGTCATCTCGCGCGGATGCGAGGTGGTATAGCGCAGGCGGTCGATGCCGGGAAGCTCGGCAACGCACTCGAGCAAGAACGCGAAATCACCTGGCTCGCCCCCCTCGCGCGTGATCGCGCCGCGCCAGGCATTGACGTTCTGTCCCAGCAAGGTCACCTCCTTCACCCCCTGCTCCGCCAGCGTCGCCACCTCGACCAGGATGTCTTCCAGGGGCCGGGACACTTCCTCGCCACGGGTGTAGGGCACCACACAGAAGGTGCAGTACTTCGAACACCCTTCCATGATCGACACGAACGCGCTCGCGCCCTCGACCCGCGCCGGCGGCATGTGGTCGAACTTCTCGATCTCGGGAAACGAGATATCCACTTGCGACCGCCCGCTCGCCCGGCGCGCTTCGATCAACTGGGGCAGGCGATGCAGCGTCTGCGGCCCGAACACCACGTCGACATAAGGCGCACGTGCCACGATGGCCTCGCCCTCCTGGCTCGCGACGCACCCGCCGACGCCGATGATCAGATGCGGATTCTGCTGTTTCAGGTGCTTCACCCGCCCGAGATCATGGAACACCTTCTCTTGCGCCTTCTCGCGCACCGAGCAGGTGTTGAACAGGATCACATCGGCCTCGTCGGGATTGTCGGTCTGCTCCAGCGCTTCGCCCACCCCGAGCACATCCGCCATCTTGTCGGAGTCGTACTCGTTCATCTGGCAGCCGAAGGTGCGGATGTATAGTTTCTTCATCTGTTCGGTCAGGAAAAGTTGACGCAAAGTTCTCGTACCCGTTATATTAGCAGGCTTGTGGTGATGTAGCTCAGACGGTTAGAGCGATGGATTCATAACCCATAGGTCGGCGGTTCGATTCCGCCCATCACCACCAAAATTCAATTCAAAGAAGCCCGCCCTGCGCGGGCTTCTGCATTTCTGGGTAAAAGCAGAGCGTACTACCAAGGGTACTTTTTGGGGCGCGCCATGCCGCTCGCCCCGACACCCGACCCGGGTGGAGTCCTTCTGCCCGGGTACCAAATTTCACCAGACAAGCATCATTTTGCACCGCAACGGAGTAATCTAGCCCTGCAGGCGAATCTGGCGGACGAACCAGTGGCGCAAAGGTGCTGCAGACGTCCACGCCATATCGCACCGCAGCAGCCCGCACGGCATGGTGTGGGCGACGAATGATCCGGAGACCTCGATCTGATATACCGAAAGGGGTGAACAGTGGAAAGTTTCAAGGCAGATGTGGTGATCGTGGGCGCGGGCGGCGCGGGCTTGCGAGCTGCGATAGCCGTCGCCGAGGCCGACCCCGGCCTCGCGATCGCGCTGGTGTCCAAGGTTTATCCGATGCGCAGCCACACGGTCGCGGCCGAAGGCGGCTCGGCCGGCGTGGCACAGGCGCACGACAGCTTCGAGCACCATTTCAACGACACGGTTTCGGGCGGCGACTGGCTGTGCGAGCAGGACGTGGTCGAGTATTTCGTTGCGCAATGTCCGCAAGAAATGGTCCAGCTCGAACATTGGGGCTGTCCCTGGAGCCGCAAGCCCGATGGTCACGTGAATGTGCGGGCTTTCGGCGGCATGAAGATCGAACGCACCTGGTTCGCGGCCGACAAGACCGGCTTCCACATGCTCCACACCCTGTTCCAGACCTCGATCAAGTACCCGTCGATCAAGCGTTTTGACGAACACTTCTGTGCCGACCTCATCGTCGAGGACGGTCGGGCCCAAGGCGTGGTCGTGATCGGCATCGCATCGGGCGAATTCATGCTGATCGAAGCCGGCGCGGTGGTGTTCGCGACCGGTGGCGCGGGCCGGGTGTTTCGCGAGAATACCAACGGCGGCATCGTCACCGGCGACGGCATGGCGCTGGCCTACCGCCACGGCGTGCCGCTGCGCGACATGGAGTTCGTTCAATACCACCCGACCTGTATGCCCGGCACCGGCCTGCTGTTCACCGAGGCCTGTCGCGGTGAGGGCGGTTTTCTGCTCAACAAGGACGGTTACCGCTACCTGCAGGACTACGGCCTCGGGCCGGCCGAGCCGGTGCCACGCAACAAGGCCATGGAGCTCGGGCCGCGCGACCGGCTGAGCCAGGCTTTCTGGCACGAGCAGCAAAAGGGTCGCACCATCGAAGGCCCGCACGGCTCGGTCGTCCACCTCGACTTGCGCCACCTCGGCGAACGGAAGCTGCGCGAGCGCCTGCCGCAGATCTACGAGCTGGCCGAGGAGTTTCTCGGCGTCGATCCGGCCAAGACCCCCATCCCGGTGCGCCCGGCGGTGCATTACACGATGGGCGGCATCCTGGTCGACGGCAGCTGCGCCGCGCCGTTGCCGGGCCTGTATGCGGCCGGCGAATGCTCCAGCGTCGGGATTCACGGCGCAAACCGCCTCGGCTCGAACTCGCTGGCCGAGCTGTGCGTATTCGGCAAGGTGGCTGGCATCGAAGCGGCGCGCTTCGCCAGAACGGTCTCGCCAAGCGCTGCGGCGACGCTGCAGAAGCAGGCACAGGCCAGCGAACACCGGGCGCGCGCCATCGTGGCCAAGTCCGACGGTACCGAACGCATCGCGCACTTGCGCAAGGAGATGGCCGAGACCATGGAGCGCGGCTGCGGCATCTACCGTCTCGGCGACAGCATGCAGGCGACCTGTGACAAGCTCGACGAGTTGCGCCAGCGCTACAAGAACATCGGGATCGAGGACAAGTCCAGCGTCTGGAACAGCAACTGGCTGATGGCGATCGAGCTCGGGTTCCAGCTCGATGTCGCCCAGGCGATGGCGTACTCGGCCCTGAACCGCAAGGAATCCCGCGGCGCCCACCAGCGCCTGGACGGGTTCGAGCAGCGCGACGACGAGCACTATCTCAAACACACGCTTGCCCTCTTCGACGGCGACGGCCGACCGCGCATCGATTACAGCCCGGTCCGGATCACCAAGTCCCGGCCCGCGGTACGGGCCTACGGCGCCGCCGGCGAGCAGGCCGAGAAGGAGGCGCGTCATGGCTGACAAGACCATCACCGTCGAAGTGTTGCGCTATCGCCCGGAACAGGACCCGGCCCCGGAATTCCAGCGTTACCAGGTGCCGTTCAGCGACGACATGTCGGTATTGCAGGCACTCCTGTACATCAAGGACGAGCTGGACGAGACCCTGAGTTTTCGCTGGTCGTGCCGGATGGCCATTTGCGGCAGTTGCGGGATGATGATCAACGGCGACCCCAAGCTCTCGTGCAAGACCTTTCTGCGCGACATCCATCCCGCCACGGTCAGGGTCGAAGCCCTCAACCATTTCCCGATCGAACGCGATCTGGTCGTGGTCATGGATGACTTCATCGACAAGCTCGAACGCATCCAGCCCTACATCATCCCGGCCGAACCGCGCAGCCTCGACCAGGGCGCGTATCTGCAGACGCCGGCCCAGCTCGATAAATACGAGCAGTTCAGCTCGTGCATCAACTGCCTGCTGTGCTACGCGGCCTGTCCGCAGTACGGGCTCAACCCGACGTTCATCGGGCCGGGCGCGCTCGCGCTGCTCCACCGCTACAACGCCGACTCGCGCGACGGCGCAAGCGCGCAGCGCATGGAACTCGTGGCAGCCGAAGAAGGTGTGTTCAACTGCACCGCGGTGGGCTATTGCTCCGAAGTCTGTCCCAAGCACGTCGATCCGGCCAACGCGGTGAACCAGAACAAGACCACCGCCGCGGCCGACTATTTCGCGCGCTTTCTCAAGCCCAAGGGGAGTGGCAAATGAACAAGCGTCG
Source organism: Rhodocyclaceae bacterium UBA2346 (assembly GCA_002344625.1). Lineage (GTDB taxonomy): Bacteria > Pseudomonadota > Gammaproteobacteria > Burkholderiales > Rhodocyclaceae > UBA2357. Next base: position 63,838 of record DDUE01000070.1, read on the forward strand.
TCCCTACGTACGGCCCATGACAGGCTGGTGGCGCAAGAACCCGTTCTTCATCGAGTACATGATTCACGAAGGCACGGCGCTGTTCGTCGCCGCCTATGCCCTGGTGTTGCTGGCGGGCCTGGTGTGCCTCGCACAGGGCGAGGCGGCCTGGAACGGCTGGCTGGGCGCGCTGCGGCATCCGCTGGCGATCCTGTTCCACCTCGTCACGCTCGCGATGCTGTCGTATCACAGCTGGACCTGGTTCAAGATCATGCCGAAGACCATGCCACCGGTCGTGCTCGGCGGCAGGAGGCTCCCGGCGGCGGCGATCACCGGCGGCGGGCTTGCCGCGGTGGCGCTGGCGAGCATCGCGGCGCTGGGCCTGGTCTGGGGGATGACGCGATGAGACGGCCGCTCAAGCGCTCCAATGCGCCGATCTTCTGGGGGCTGTTCGGCGCGGGCGGCATGCTCAGCGCCCTCCTCGGCCCGGTGCTGGTATTGATCACCGGCCTGGCGGTGCCGCTGGGCCTGCTCTTCGGATCCGACGCGATGAGTTACCAGAACATGCTCGCGTTCGCGCAGAACTGGCTCGGCAAGGCGTTCGCCTTTGCGGTCGTCTCGCTCTTCCTGTGGCACGCCGGGCACCGGATCTTCCACAGCCTGCACGACATCGGCATTCACGGCGGGCCGCTCGCGAAGCTGGTGTGCTACGGCGGCGCGCTGCTGGGCACACTGGTCGCGGCGTTTTCGCTGCTGTCGATCGGCTTCTGATCCGCTCATGCCGCGGCCGCTGGCCGGGCGCGGGTTCAACCGCCCGCCGACTTGATCGGCGGCGGGCACAACGGGAAGGCACCACCATGGCATTCACCCTGCAAATCCTGCTCATCCTGGCATGCCTGTTCTACGGCGCGCGCAAAGGCGGCATCGCGCTGGGTCTGCTCGGCGGCGTCGGCGTGGTCGCCCTGGTGTTCGTGTTCGGGCTCGCGCCCGGCAAGCCGCCGGTGGATGTGATGCTGACGATCGTCGCGGTGGTGGCGGCCTCGGCCACGCTGCAGGCATCCGGCGGGCTCGACGTGATGTTGCAGCTGGCCGAACGGGTGTTGCGGCGCAATCCGCGTTACGTGTCGCTCCTGGCCCCCTTCTCGACCTGCATCCTGACCATGCTGTGCGGCACCGGGCACGTGGTCTACACCATGTTGCCGATCATCTACGACGTGGCGATCAAGAATGGCATCCGCCCCGAGCGCCCGATGGCCGCCGCATCCATCGCCAGCCAGATGGGCATCATGGCCAGCCCGGTCTCGGTGGCGGTGGTGTCGCTGGTGGCCTTCCTGGCCAAGGCGCCCGATGGCAGCCCGATCATCGACTTCGTCACCTTGTTGTCGATCAGCATTCCCGCCACCCTCATCGGGGTGTTGATGGTCGGCCTCTTCAGCTGGTTCAGGGGCAAGGATCTGGACAAGGACGAAACCTTCCAGCAACTCATCGCCGACCCGGAGGTGCGCAAGTCGGTTTACGGCGACACCACCACCCTGCTCGACAAGGTGCTGTCGAAGGATCAATGGACCGCGATGTGGATCTTCGTCGGCGCGATCGCGGTCGTCGCCTTTCTCGGCGCGGTGCCGTCGCTGCGCCCGCTCGTGGCCGGCAAACCGCTGTCGATGGTGCTGACGATCCAGATGTTCATGCTGATGGCCGGCGCGCTGATCATCGTCATTACCAGGATCAACCCGGCGATGATCGCGAAGAACGAGGTGTTCCGCTCCGGCATGATCGCGGTGGTGGCCGTGTTCGGCGTGGCCTGGATGGCCGACACCGTGTTCGAAGCCAATCTGCCGGTGATCAAGACCGCGCTCGCGGACATCGTCACGACCCAGCCCTGGACCTATGCGCTGGCACTCCTGGTCGTCTCCAAACTGGTCAACTCGCAGGCCGCCGCGGTCAGCGCGATGGTGCCGCTGGCGCTGTCGATCGGCGTGCCGCCCGGCTACATCGTCGCGCTCGGTGCCGCCGCTTATGGCTACTACATCCTGCCGACCTATCCGAGCGATCTGGCCGCCATCCAGTTCGACCGCTCGGGAACCACCCGCATCGGCAAGTACGTCATCAACCACAGCTTCATCGCACCGGGTCTGATTGGCGTGTTCAGTTCATGCGTGTTCGGCTACATTCTCGCAACGGCACGCGGCCTGGTCTGAACGCAGCGGCGCTGCCCGCACGAAACGTTTTGGGAGAATGGCCGCGAGATGAGATTGCTGCTCGTCGAGGACGACCCGATGATCGGTGCAAGCGTGCAGCACGGTCTGCGCCAGGATGGCCATGCGGTCGACTGGGTACGCGACGGGCTGGCGGCCGAGCATGCGCTGCGCGACAACCCGTACACACTGATGCTGCTCGACCTCGGGCTGCCGCGCCGCGACGGCATCGAGGTGCTGACCCGGCTGCGCGCCAGCGGCAGCACACTGCCGGTGCTGGTGCTCACCGCCCGGGACGCGGTCAGCGACCGGGTGCGTGGCCTGGATGCGGGCGCCGACGACTACCTGGTCAAACCCTTCGACCTCGATGAACTCGCCGCCCGGATACGCGCGCTTGCGCGACGCCAGCTCGGCCAGGCCGAGCCCACGCTGCGGCGCGGCCGGCTGCAGCTCGATCCGGCCGCCCATTCGGTCAGCCTCGACGGCGAACCCGTCCACCTGTCGGCGCGGGAGTTCGTGCTGCTGAAAGTGTTGATGAACCAGGCCGGCAAGCCACTCTCGCGCACCCAGCTGGAAGAGCGCCTGTACGGCTGGGAAGAAGAGCCGGAAAGCAATGCGATCGAGGTACACATCCACGGCCTGCGGCGCAAGCTGGGCGCCGAGTGGATCCGCAACCTGCGCGGCGTCGGCTACTACGTGCCGGAGCAGGCATGACCTCGCTGCGCCGCCAGTTGCTGGTCACGCTGCTGGGCGCGATCCTCGCGGTCTTCCTGGTCACCGGCGCCGCCACCTACGTCATCGCCCGGGTCGAGATCGACGAAGTCATGGACTACCATCTGCGCCAGTTCGCGCTGTCGCTGCGCGATCAGAGTTTCGGCCGGCCCGTCGCCCCCATCGTCGCCCCCGAAGAAGCCTTCGATTTCGTGATCCAGATCTGGGACGGCCGGGGCATGCGCCTGTACCTCTCCCATCCGCACAGCGTGCTGCCCGACCTCGCCCAGTTCGGCTACACCACCGTGCGCACCAGCGACGGCGTATGGCGGGTGTTCTCGGTACCGCTGCTCGACCGCGTCATCCAGGTCGCCCAGCCGATGCGGGTGCGCAGCGGCATGGCGGCCAAGGCGGCGCTGGCGACGCTGACCCCGTTGGTGGTGATACTGCCGCTGGTGGGCGCCCTGATCTGGTATCTGGTCAGCCGCGGCCTACGCCCGCTCGACCGCCTCGCACGCGGCGTGCGCGCGCGCAGGCCCGACGCGCTCTCCCCGCTGCCGAGCGCAGGCGTACCGCAAGAGGCGCAACCCCTGGTCGAGGCGCTCAACGGCCTGCTGGGCCGCCTCGACCATGCGCTCTCGGCCCAGCGCGCCTTCGTGGCCGATGCCGCGCACGAACTGCGCACGCCGCTCACCGCGCTGCAGCTTCAGCTGCAACTCGCCGAACGCGCCGCCGACCCGCACGCCCGCCAGCAAGCGCTGACCGCGCTGCGCGGCGGCCTCGAACGCGCGATTCACCTGGTGAGTCAGTTGCTCACCCTGGCGCGCGCGGAACCGGGCAGTGGTGACGATCGCCCGGACGCACGATGCCCCCTCGCCGAGCAGGTGCGCGCGTCGCTGGGCGACTACGCCGCCCTCGCCGATGCGCGCGACATCGACCTCGGCGCCACGACGCTCGACGACGGCGCGCTGGTGGACTGCGAGGCGCCAGCGCTGCGCACGCTGATCGGCAATCTGATCGACAACGCGATCCGCTACACCCCACCCGGCGGGCGTGTCGACGTCGGCGTCGGCCGCGACGAAGGGTTCGCCTGGCTCGAAGTCGCCGATAGCGGCCCGGGCATTCCCGCGAGCGAACGCGGCCGGGTGCTGGACCGCTTCTATCGCCAACCCGGCCAGACCGAAACCGGCAGCGGCCTGGGGCTCGCAATCGTCAAGGCGATCGTCGAGCGGCATGCCGGCCGGCTGGTGCTGGATGAGTCGGAGCATGGCGGCTTGCGCGTGCGGGTGGAGCTTCCCGACGCGTCGCGCGCCACCGCTGCAGGCGCGGCGTCTTAAGTCTGGCTTAAGTCAAGCTGTCCTAGAGTGTCGCCACGGCGAGATTTCTCGCGTCACCCCAGGACAAGGAGCCCCGACATGAAAACCCAGGCAACCCGAATCTCAACCCTCGCGCTGGCCGTGGCACTCGCAGCCGGCGGCGGATTCGCGCTGGTGCGCGATGGCGTGGGCCGCGCCCACGCGGAACCGGCGCCGGCCGCGAGCATGGCCGCCCCCATTCCAGGCAGCGGCCCCGCGATGATCGCGATGCCCGATTTTCGCAGCATCGTCGCCCGCTACGGTCCCGCGGTCGTCAACATCAGCGTCGAAGGCACGGTCAAGACCAGCGCCCGCAACAGCACGCCGTTCGGCAACGCCGACCCGTCCGACCCCAACGATCCGCTGTCGCAGTTCTTCCGCCGCTTCGGTCCGCAATTCCAGATGCCCGAAGGCGAGCGCCCCAGCCGCGGCCAGGGCTCGGGCTTCATCGTCAGCGAAGACGGCATCATCCTGACCAACGCGCATGTGATCGCGGACGCCGAGACGGTCAAGGTCAAGCTGACCGACAAGCGCGAATTCACCGCCACCGTAGTCGGTCTCGACAAACCGACCGACGTGGCGGTACTCAAGATCGAGGCCGACAACCTGCCCACCGTACCGCTCGGCAACCCGGCCAGCGCCAGCGTCGGCGACTGGGTGCTGGCGATCGGCGCCCCGTTCGGTTTCGAGAACAGCGTCACCGCCGGCATCATCTCGGCGAAGTCGCGCTCACTGCCGTCGGAGGGCTACGTGCCGTTCATCCAGACCGACGTCGCGATCAACCCCGGCAACTCCGGCGGTCCGCTATTGAATCTGAACGGCGAAGTCGTCGGCATCAACTCGCAGATCTACTCGCGCTCGGGCGGCTACCAGGGTCTGTCGTTCGCGATTCCGATCGACGTGGCCGCCCAGATCAAGAACCAGCTGATCGAGCACGGGCGTGTGTCGCGCAGCCGCATCGGCGTCGCGATCCAGGGCGTCAACCAGGAGCTGGCCTTGTCGTTCGGCCTGGACAAGCCCAGCGGCGCATTGATCAGCAACGTCGAGAAGGACAGCCCGGCCGCGCGTGCCGGACTCGAAGCGGGTGACGTGATCCTCGAACTCAACGGCGAGCCGATCGCCGAATCGGCCGACCTGCCCCCGCGCGTCGCCGCCCTGAAACCGGGCAGCGAAGCCCGGCTCGCGGTATGGCGCAAGGGCGAGCGCCAGAACGTCAACGTGACGGTCGAGGAACGCGATGCCCAACTCGCCGCGGCCGATGCCGGCCAGGCCGCCGAACCGGGTCGCCTGGGTGTGGCCGTGCGCCCGCTCACCGTCGATGAGCAGAAGCAACTGGCGAGCGCAGGCGGCCTGCTGGTGCTCGAATCGGGCGGCGCGGCCGCACGCGCGGGTATTCGCGAGGGCGACCTGATCCTGTCGCTGAACGGCAAGCCGATCGAGAACGTCGACCAGTTGAAGGATCTGGTGCGCGACGCGGGCAAGCATGTCGCCATCCTGGTCCAGCGCAAGGATGCGCGCATATTCATCCCGATCGAGCTCGGCTGAACATCCGACCCATGACGGCGGCCCGCGATGCGATCGCGGGCCGTGCAGCGCAATCAGGAGGCATACCATGATCACCATTCGATGCAAGGACCCGGTGTTGCAGAGCTTCCTGGCCGCGGCGGCGATCGCGTTCGCGCTGGCGGCCAACGTGGTATCGACCCTGCCGGAAGACGACGGCCCGACCGTCGTCGTGTCGAGCGACGAGTATCCGCGGCACGAATGACGCTCTCCCTCCGTCGATGCCCCGCGTCTTGCCGCCGTGCGCGCAGCGCAGGCCGTTGCCGCAAGCCGCGAGCCCGGCTCCGGTTTATAATTTTGCGGATCGGAACTTCGCAAAATCATAAGCCTGAAGGGGACGTCCACCATGACATCGACAAACAAGCGCAACCTCAGCGCATTGCGGGCAAGTCTCAAACACGAGGACGCCGCACTCGAAAATCGCCTGCCCGCCGCGAACACGCTTGCCCGTATCGAATCAAACACGACGCCCGCCACCACCACGGCACCCGATGCAGGCACAGCGCCCACGGCGGCGGCCCGGTCCGGCGCGAAGCCCGCCGCGCGGCGGG
>DDUE01000008.1 GCA_002344625.1 Rhodocyclaceae bacterium UBA2346
GGCCGCCGGATCCGGACGCCGGCGAACCGCCGTGGTCCCGCGCCCGCCGGTCGGGGCGTGCTACACGCTGAGGTCGATCTGGCTCACGGTGCCGACGGAGCCGTTCTCGCGCAGATAGATGCTGCTCGAACGCATCACGCCCAGCGTTTCGTTGGCACCGTTGCGCAGATCGAACGGCGTCGCCGCAGTGCCGAGATAGAGCGCGCCGACACCGGCCTCCGCGAGCGTCTGGAGGGTGCCTTCACCGTTTGCGTCGGGTCGCCAGATGCGGAGCTGGGCGAACGCCGGGTCCGCTTCGTCGATCCAGCCGTTGCCGTCGCTGTCGAGGCGCGCCAGCTCGTCGAAGCCGGCACCGGTGGTCGGACCGAACAATTCCTTGCCGTCGTCTATGCGCCCGTTGGCATTGCGGTCGAACGCGAGAAAACCGGTGCCGCCGGCCAGCATCGGGACCTGGTCCAGGGTGCCGTCGGCATCGAGATCGAACGCGAAGCGCAGGTCTGAAAGCGCCCCGGCCGGGCCGCCGAAATCCAGGACCAGCGGATCCTGGAGCTTCGTGGCGCTGCCGGCGGTGAAGCGCGTGTTGATCGTCTCGGTGAAACTGCGCTCCATCGAGAATCCGATCTCGAAGCTGATCTCGCGTCCGTCGGCGGTGCGTACCATGCCCTGGGCCGCGAAGCTCAACTGCTCGACTTCGACGCGGGTGGCGCTGTACTGGTAGTCGATGCCAAAACCCGGGTCGCGAGCGGCGTTCGACGCGTTGCCGCCGCCGGATGCGACCTTGGCCGGATCGCTCAATTCACCCATGGAGAATAGCTTGATCGACCTGCCGGTCATGAACTCGATCATGAGGCGCAACATCTTCAGGCGCGGATCGTCGTCGAGCGGGTCGGTCCGTTCGGCGACGCCCTCGGTCTGCTGGGCCGCCCGCCCCGCGTTCGACAACGCGACTTCGGGCCGGAACGGACGGGGCGCTTCGAGTCCCGACTGGCGCGACGGATCGGCGTTGGTCAGGAGTGTGCTCCGCGTTCCACGCCCGCGCTCACCCGACCATGTTTCCAGCCGCTCCGAAACTTCGGTGCGCTGAAACGCCAAGTGCGATGACTGTAGTTGTACGTTCGAGGCTGCGATCTTCATGGGGGAGCTCCGGCTCTCGTTTCCATGGCCTACTTAACGGCAGCACCGCCCGAAAGTTTAGCGCCCTCGTGCCGGCGCCGAGCGCAGAGCCGGTCCGCACGCGCTTGTGCGACCGCAGATGCTAGAATCCGGCCTCGATTCGGCCCATGCGGGCGGCAATCGGGCACGGGTTTTCCCGCCGTTGCCCCGATGTATTAGAGAAGTTTATGATTTTTAAGGATCTTTTGGCCTTTTCGGTAATGTTATAATCGGCCCGGATCCACGACTGTCGCCCCTGCGAATGCAACTTTACGCCCTCGGCCTGAACCATCACACCGCGCCCCTCACGATACGTGAGCGGGTGGCGTTTCAGCCCGAGCATATCGATAGCGCGCTTCACGACCTGACGCGTGAAAGAAGGGTGCGAGAGGCGGCGATCCTGTCCACCTGCAATCGTACCGAGCTCTATTTCGCGACCGAAGAGCCCCAGCATGCGGCCGACTGGCTCGCGCGCTTTCATCATCTCGCGCTCAACGAAGTTTCGCCCTACCTTTATTCGTACCCGCAGCGCGACGCCATCCGGCATGTGTTCCGGGTTGCGAGCGGTCTCGACTCGATGGTGCTGGGCGAGCCGCAGATACTGGGGCAGGTCAAGGAGGCGGTGCGGCGTGCCGAAGAGGCTGGCACGATGGGCACGCTCTTGCACAAGCTGTTCCAGAACACTTTCGCGGTCGCCAAGGAGGTGCGCTCGACGACCGCGATCGGTGCCAACACGGTGTCGATGGCGGCGGCGGCGGTGAATCTCTCCGAACGGATCTTCGAACGGGTTTCCGATCAACGGATCCTGTTCATCGGTGCCGGCGAGATGATCGAACTTTGTGCGGCGCATTTCGCCGGGGCGAGCCCGAAACTGATGGTCGTGGCCAATCGCACCGAGGAGCGCGCGCGCGGCCTGGCCGGCAAGTTCAACGCCGAGGTGATGCGCCTCGACGTGATCGGCGAGCAGTTGCCGCGTTTCGACATCGTCGTGTCCTGTACGGCCGCGCCGCTGCCGATCGTCGGATTGGGCATGGTCGAGCGCGCGGTCAAGGTGCGCCGGCATCGCCCCATGGTGATGGTCGACCTCGCGGTGCCGCGTGACATCGAACCCGAGGTCGGCAAGCTCGACGACGTGTTCCTGTACACGGTCGATGATCTCGCCCAGATCGTCGATGCCGGGCTCGAATCGCGCCAGCAGGCCGTGATCGAGGCCGAGGAGATCATCAGCAGCCGGGTCGATGGCTTCCTGCACTGGATGCAGGCGCGCGATGCGGTCCCCACCATCCGGGCGCTGCGCCAGCATGCCGAAGCGATGCGCAGCGCCGAAATGGAGCGGGCGTTGCGCCTGCTGGCACGCGGCGAAGACCCCCGGGCGGTGCTTGAGGCGCTGAGCCAGGGGCTTGCCAACAAGCTGCTCCATGGGCCTACCCGCTTTCTCAATCAGGCCGAGGGCGAGCAGCAGGTCGAGGCAAGCCGTCTGGTACAGCGTATCTTCAACCTCGAAAAAGGCGACTGACCCGGGCGCGTCCGCGCGCACCGGCATGCTCGACCAGAGTTACCCCACATGAAGCAAAGCATTCGCGACAAGCTCGAACAACTCGCCGCACGTCTCGCGGAGCTCGATCGCGAGTTCGCCTCCGCGGACGCCGCGCGTGACATGGAGACGTTTCGCACCCGCGGGCGCGAGCGTGCCGAGATCGAGCCGGTCGTGAGCCTCTATGCCGCGTTTTGCCAGGCCGAAGCGGACGGGCGCAGCGCGCGGGCCATGCTCGACGACCCCGAAATGCGCGAGCTTGCCGAGCTCGAGATCGCCGAGTCGGGCGAACGTGCCGAGGCGCTCGAACGCGAGCTCGAGCGCGCGCTGTTGCCGCGTGATCCCAATGACGAGCGCAACCTGTTCCTCGAGATCCGGGCCGGTACCGGCGGCGAGGAGGCCGCGCTGTTTGCGGGCGACCTGTTGCGCATGTATACCCGCTACGCCGAGCGCCAGCGCTGGAAGGTCGAACTGGTGTCGTCGAGCGAGTCCGAACTCGGCGGCTACAAGGAGATCATCGCGCGGGTGGTCGGCAACGGCGCCTATTCCAGGCTCAAGTTCGAGTCGGGCGGGCATCGGGTGCAGCGCATCCCGGTCACCGAAACCCAGGGGCGGATCCATACCTCGGCATGCACGGTGGCGGTGATGCCCGAGGCCGACGAGCTCGAGGCGGTCGCGATCAACCCGGCCGATCTGCGGGTCGACACCTTCCGCGCCAGCGGCGCCGGCGGGCAGCACATCAACAAGACCGATTCGGCGGTGCGTATCACCCACCTGCCCACCGGCATCGTGGTCGAGTGCCAGGACGACCGCTCGCAACATCGCAACCGCGCCCAGGCGATGTCGGTGCTCGCCGCCCGCATCCATGATGCCAAGCTGCGCGAACAACAGGCGTCCGAGGCAGCGACGCGCAAGAGCCTGGTCGGCAGCGGCGATCGTTCCGAGCGCATTCGGACCTACAATTTTCCCCAGGGCAGGATCACCGACCATCGCATCAACCTCACGCTGTACAAGCTCGATCAGGCGATGGAAGGGGAGCTCGACGAGATCGTGGCCGCGCTGACGCTGGAGCACCAGGCGGGCCAGCTCGCCGAGCTGGCAGGGGAATGACGTGACCGCCATGCTCGTGCCCGATATCGCCGGTGCGCTGCAGTGGGCGCGCAGCCACGTCGACATGGTCGATGCGCGCATTCTGCTGCGGCATGTGCTGCAGTGCCCCGCCGCACGCCTGGCGGCGTATCCCGAGGCGCGTCTGGACGACACCGACTGGCACGCGTTTCGCCTGCTGGTCGAACGCCGGGAGGCCGGGGAGCCGGTCGCCTATCTGGTCGGGGCACGGGAATTCTTCGGTTACACGTTCCTGGTGACCCCGGCGGTGCTGATACCCCGCCCGGAAACGGAACTGCTGATCGAGCTGGCGCTGGCACGTTTCTGCGACAAGCCGGGGGTGAGGGTGCTCGATCTCGGTACCGGCAGCGGCGCGATCGCGATCGCGCTGGCGAAGGAGTTGCAGCGCGCCGACGTGACCGCCGTCGACCGTTCGCGCGAAGCCTTGCTGGTCGCGATGGCCAACGCCGCACGGCTGGGCGCGAGCGTGTCCTTTGTCGTCAGCGACTGGTTTGCGAGCATCGCCGGCGACCGCTTTCAACTGATCGTCGCCAATCCGCCCTATGTCGCCGCCGGCGATCCTCATCTGCTCGAGGGCGACGTGCGCTTCGAGCCGGCGACCGCGCTGGCATCCGGTCCGGCAGGGCTGGATGATCTCGCCCACATCGCGATGCAGGCGCCCCGGCATCTCGACGCCGGCGGGTGGCTGTTCATGGAGCACGGCTACGACCAGGCGTCGCGTGTACGCAGCCTGCTGACCGATGCCGGCTTCTCGGCGATCGCGAGCTGGAAGGATCTTGCGGGAATCGAGCGGGTCTCGGGCGGGCAGTGGGCCGGCCGCTGAGCCGCGACGCAGCTTCCTCGCGGTGGCCCTGGCGACGGGCGCCGTTGACGCGCTGCAGCGCAGTGCCTAGACTTACCCGAGTAATTAACTCAACTTTATTTGGAAACGTGACATGGATATCCAGCAATACATCGACGAGCAGGTCAAGGCCCACCCGGTGGTTCTTTTCATGAAGGGCACGCCGCAGTTTCCCCAGTGCGGCTTCTCGGCCACCGTGGTGCAGATCCTCAAGCAGGTCGGCGTGACCCAGGTCGCGGCGATGAACGTGCTCGAGAGCGACGAGTTGCGCCAGGGCATCAAGGAGTACGCCAGCTGGCCCACCATTCCGCAGCTCTACATCAAGGGCGAGTTCATCGGCGGCTGTGACATCGTCAAGGAAATGTTCGCGAACGGCGAACTCCAGCAGATGCTGGCCGACGCGGGCGTGGGGCCGGCCGCGCAGTAGGCCCGGCTAGTCGTCGATTCGGCCGCGCCCGGCTTTCACGCTGGCGCGCCGGGTCTTGGCTTCGAGCCGCCGTGCGACCGACGCCCAGGTGGGTTTGGTCGGGCGCCGGTGCTTGGGTGTGACGGCGACCCGGGCAACGAGTTCGTCCAGCCGGCGCAGGGCTTCGGCGCGGTTCTTCTCGAGACTGCGGTGCGCCTGGGCCTTGATGACGATCACCCCATCCTTGCTGATGCGCTGGTCGCCAAGATGCAGGAGCCGCTCGCGGATGATCTCGGGCAGCGACGAGGCGGCGATGTCGAAGCGCAGATGCACCGCGTTCGACACCTTGTTGACGTTTTGGCCGCCCGCGCCCTGGGCCCTGATCGCGGTGATTTCGACTTCGTTCGGGGGGATCGTGAAGGGGGTGCGCATGTCCGGGGCTCAGCTTTCCAGCGCGCGCACCTTGACCGCCCGGCCCTTGAGTTTGCCGGCCGCGAGCCTGCGCAAGGCCTCGGCGGCGATCTCGCGCGGCAACGCCACATAAGTCGATTGGTCGGTCACGGTGATCTTGCCGACCTGCTCGCGGGTGAGACCGGCCTCGCCCGCGAGCGCGCCCATCACGTCGCCGGGCCGGATCTTTTCCCTGCGCCCGCCCAGTATCTGCAGCGTCACCATCGGCGGCACGAGCGGCGCGCCGCTTGCCGGTGCGAGTGCCTCCAAGGCCTGCCACAGGGGCTCGGCGCCGGTGCTGTGGGCGATGTTGTCCACCCGCCGGCGATCGGCCGGACTGCACAGGCTCAGTGCCCAGCCTTCGCGGTCGGCGCGTCCGGTGCGGCCGATGCGGTGGGTGTGGACCTCGGGATTGGGGGTGACGTCCACGTTGATCACCGCCTCGAGATCGGCGATGTCGAGACCGCGCGCGGCGACGTCGGTGGCCACCAGTACCGAGCAGCTGCGATTGGCGAAGCGGATCAAGACCTGGTCGCGTTCGCGCTGCTCCATGTCGCCGTTGAGGGTGAGCGCCTGAAAACCCTGCCGGGTGAGCTCGTCGACCAGGGCGCGGCACTGCTGCTTGGTGTTGCAGAACGCGAGCGTGGATTCGGGGCGGTAGTGGCGCAGCAGGGTGCCGACCGCCTTGAGGCGGGCGTGGTGTTCGACCTCGTAGAAGCGCTGGCGGATCTTGTTGCCTGCGTGTTGCTCGGTCAGCGTGACGGTGTGCGGGTCGTGCTGAAAGCGGCGTGCCAGCGCCGCGATGCCTTCGGGGTAGGTGGCCGAGAACAGCAGGGTCTGGCGCGCGCGCGGGCACTGGCCGGCCACGAACGCGATGTCGTCATGAAACCCCATGTCGAGCATGCGGTCGGCCTCGTCGAGCACCAGGGTGTTGAGCGCATCGAGCTTCAGACTGCCGCGCTCGAGATGGTCCATGATCCGCCCGGGTGTGCCGACCACGACATGGGCGCCATGGTCCAGGCTGAGTCTCTGCGGGCGCATCGTGGCGCCGCCGCACAAGGTCAGGATCTTGACGTTGTCCGCGGCGCGGGCCAGGCGGCGAATCTCTTGCGCGACCTGGTCGGCGAGTTCGCGCGTGGGGCACAGCACCATCGCCTGCACGGCGAAGCGGCGCGGGTTGAGCCGGGTGAGAAGCGTGAGCGCGAACGCGACGGTCTTGCCACTCCCGGTTTTCGCCTGCGCGATCAGATCCCGGCCGGCGAGCGCCAACGGCAGGCTCGCGGCCTGGATCGGTGTCATGTCGTGGTACTCGAGCTGCGCCAGGGTCGCAAGCAGCGAAGGTGAAAGCGGTAGCGCGCTGAACGGGCGGGCCGCTGGGCCGGGGGTGTCCGCGAGGTGCGGGGCGGTGGAGTCGCTCATCATCGTTCAGCCGCGGCGCGGGGCGCCTGCGCGCTTGCCCTGCGGTCGGCCGGGGCGTCGCGGCGCCTCGTCGACCGTCTTCGGTTTTTTCTGGCTCATCGCGGTGGCGCGGCGCGCGGCGCCGAAAGCCTTGATCGCGGCGCCGATCTCGCCTTCGTTCGGCAGGGCAGGGAGCGGTCCGGCACTCGGGCTCACGCCCGCGAGCTTCTCCTTGATCGAAAACAGGCGTGCGGCGGTGTCGGCCTTGGCAGGCTGTCCGGCGAGCGTCGCCTCGCCGGCCGGCGTGAGCGCGAACCGGCCCGCCTGCGCTTCGATCAGCCCATGCTCGGCGACGCGCGCGAACGCCCCGCACAGCTTGCCGGCCAGGGGCGTGCTGCCATGCAGCAGATCCGCCGCGGTGACGATCTCCACGAGATCGGCCGGCCTGCGTTTGGAGGAGAGCGCCAGGGCCAGCAGCAGGAGCGCATCTGAATCGTGGATCGGGTGCATCGGATTACCTTGGGTGGGCTGCGAAAGGGTGCGCGACGCGAGTCGCCGCGCCCGTCATGATATCGCTGATCGGCACGCAGCCGCTGCGGCGGTCGATGCCTGGCGGCGAACGAGGCCGGATCGCCGGCCGGGCCTGCGCGTTGCGGTGCTGCGGCAAGCGTCATCGCGACGCCATCGGCTATGATTGAGACCTTTACGGCGGATGCCGGAACCCGGGAAAACAGCATATGGACGAGAACATCGACTACGCCGCCGACGCGCCGACCCGTGAGGAGATCGACGCGATTGCGGAGCCGCTCATCATCGAATTCGGGGCGCCGTGGTGTAGCTTCTGCCGCGGCGCGCAGGCGGTGATCGCCGCCGGGCTCGCGTCCGGGGCGCCACGGCATCTGCGTATCGAGGACGGCAAGGGCAAGCCGCTCGGCCGTTCGTTTGCCGTCAAGCTGTGGCCGACGCTGGTGTTTCTGCGCCAGGGCCGCGAGATCGCACGAGTCGTGCGCCCGACCGAGCCGCGGCAGCTCGAGGAGGCACTGGCCGCCCTCCTGGCGCAGCCGGCGCGGCAATCTCTTCGGCGGTGACGACGTAGCGCAGCGGGCCTGACGGGTCGATCGCATCGAACGGATAGCAGGTGATCAGGGTGAGGCGGTTGCCGGTGCCGTCCTGCGCCAGCACCGCGACCTCGCGTTTGTCGACGATGCGCGTCGTGCGCACGCTGTAGGTCGTGGTCCGACCCGGGGCATGCGCGAGTTCGAGCAGATCGCCTTCGCGCAGCTCGCGCAGGAACGCGAAGTGGGTGTCGCGGTGCGCCCCGATCGCGACGTTGCCGGGCGTGCCGGGCAGGGCGGTGCCGTGTACATGCCCGGGTCCGAAGGCGATGGTGCGGCCGTCCGCTCCGGCGAGTATGTGCCGGGCCAGGGCCAGGCGCGGAACGCTCAGGTGCGCGAGCGGCCAGGTGTCGGCCCACGGCCACGGCCTGGGGTGGGGCTCGCCGGCGAGCTTGCGTGCCCAGGCCTGCTCGATGAGGTGTTGCGCCAGGATCGCCTTGGCGTGAATCCAGGCGGCGTTGCCGAACTGCCACGCGGACAACAGCAGCGCGAGCGCAGCGAGTCCGCCGAACAGCGCGCGCCGCAGCGTGTGGCCCCGGTCGCGAGCCTCGCAGAAGTCGCGTGCGGGGTCGTGTGGCCAGGCGCGTTCGAGCGTCAGCGGGGCGGGGCAGTAAGGTTCGCTTGCGGGCGATGTCGAGAGGTTCATGGGGTCAGGCTCCAAGGAAGCGGGCCGGGCCGCGTCGGCCCAGGAAGCGCAGCGCGAGACCGAGCAGCAGCAGCGTCGTGCCCAGCAGCAGGTTCATGCGGGCCGGGGTCGCGCCGCGCGGCAATTCGCCGAACACCGCCGCATGGTTCCAGCCCGCGGGCAGATTGGTCGGAATGGCCGAAGCATCGAGCGGGGCACCGTCGGGCCGGGCCGGTGTCCGATCGACCGCGACCAGGCTGGTGTAGCGGCTCACCAGGTGATGGGCGAGCGCGAGCGCGGTGACGTCGGCGCGAATCTGGTCTTCGTCGGCACCGTCCCGGAGGCGGTCGATCAGGGTGTCGATGCGTTGGCGCGCCCAGAGCGCAGCGATGCCGTCCGCTTTGTTCGCCTCGGCCAGTTCGATGCGTGATTCCCAGCGGATCGCGCCCGCCCGGGCGCTGACGACCACGCTGCCGCGCGCTTCGGCGAGCGCCGCCGCGAGCAGTACCGGTTCGCCCAGATACAGGTCGGGCAGCGCGTGTGCGCCGGCGTCGGCGGGCTGAGGGGTCTCCCAGCGTACTTCGACCCCTTTCAGGACGGGCGACGCCAGTTTCGCGAACAGTTCGCCCATGCGTTCGCCGACTTCGTCCACCGAACCGATGTAGGTGAAGGTGCCGCGCCCGCTTTGCGCCGCCTTGCGCATGAAATGGCTGTTTGGCGCCGAGCCGATCCCCACCGTGAACAGGCGTGAATCGCCCAGCCCCTGCGCAATCTGGGCGAACAGCGCGGATTCGTTGCCGACCGCGCCGTCGGTGAGGAACACGATCTGGCGGACCCGTTCGGGATGGTTCGCGCCGTCCAGCGCGAGCGCGAGCGCGCCGGCCATCTCGGTGCCGCCGTCGGCCTCGAGCCTGGCAACCCAGGCGAGCGCCCGTCGGGTGGCGTCGTCGTCGGCGTCGCGCGGGCTGTCGAACAGGCTGCGCGCGCTCGAGGCGAACGCGATGATGTTGAAGCGGTCGCTGGGCGACAGGCGCGAGATGGCCAGGGCCAGAGCCTCGCGCGCCTGCTCGATCGAGGTGCCGTGCATCGAGCCGGAGGTGTCGATGATGAAGATCACTTCGCGCGCCAGCGGCGCGTGGTCGGTGGTGAACGAGGGCGGCACGACCATGACCAGGGCGTGATCCTGTCCGGCACCGGGTTCCACGAACAAGGTGGCCGAAGGGGCGTCGCCCGGCGCCAGCGTCCATTCGAGTTCGAAGTCGCGATCCGCCGGCACCGGGCCGTCGGCCAGCGTGGCGATGCGCCGGCTCGGGCCGGGCCGTTCGACATTCACCGGGTGGAATGCGCTGCGCACGCTGCCGATGGCCACGCCGGCCTCGATTTCGACCCTGAGCGCGACCGGATTGATCGGGCCGTCGTCGGGATGGCGCACCGGCGGCGTGATGC
>DDUE01000083.1 GCA_002344625.1 Rhodocyclaceae bacterium UBA2346
CGGATCGAGCAGGAAGGTGTATTCACGCAATACGCGCCCCGCGGCCCAGTTGAGCTCGACCACCAGATCGAGGAAAGGGTCGCGCACCGGCTTGTCGCTGCTCACCTTCACGAAGGCACGATCGCCACGGCGCTCGATGTTCAGCCGCACATCGCTGATGACCGGCGACATCGTGAAGTTCGCCTGCCTGAACGCTTCGACGCCCGCCACCCGGGCAGTCAGCGACTGCAATTCCTGCGGCGTCGCCTTGACTTCGATCTCGGCCCGCAGCGGCTGCCCGAGTCCACTGAAAACATTGACGGCACCAAGTCCGGCCGCACCCGCCCCGAACGGAAGGGCGGCGATCGCGGTTGCAATAAGGGTGGCCTTGAATGTTTTTTTCATAGCGTTCTTCAATGTCATCGCGGACCCTTGGCGGGCGGCCGACTTCGTGGAACAAGATGCCCCGGCGCCAAATTCCTCGTCCGGAGGTCCTAACAATCTAGCATTTTCTTCAATGTGTTGCAGCAATTCTTTATTTCATAAGGGAATAATGCCTGCTCCACGCGCTGCAACTCTGGCAGACCGACATGACAAGGGCGCCGAAGCGCCCTGCATGAACTCCTCAATGTGCGAGCAGGATTCTGAGCATGCGGCGAAGTGGTTCGGCCGCCCCCCACAACAACTGGTCCCCCACCGTGAAGGCGCCCAGATACTCCGGCCCCATCGCGAGTTTGTGCAGACGCCCGACCGGGATCGCCAGCGTACCGGTCACCGCGGCCGGCGTGAGCTCACGTTCGGTGATCTCGCGCTCGTTCGGCACCACCTTCACCCACTCGTTGGCCCCGGCGATGATGCCGTTGATGTCGCCTAACGGCACGTCGCGCTTCAACTTTATGGTCAAGCCCTGCGAATGGCAACGCATCGCGCCTATGCGCACGCACAGACCATCGATCGGAATGCTCCCGGCACTGCGGAACGCCGGGTTGCCGAGAATCTTGTTGCACTCGGCGCCACCTTTCCACTCCTCCTTCGACTGACCGTGTTCGACCGGAACATCGATCCACGGAATCAGACTGCCGGCCAGCGCGGTACCACGGAAGTTCTTCACCGGAAAATCGGACGAACGCATCGTCTCCGCGACCTTGCGATCGATGTCGAGAATCGCCGAGGCCGGATCGGCCAATTCGGCCTTCACCGCGTCGTGCAGTGCCCCCATCTGCGACAACAGCTCGCGCATGTTCTGGGCCCCGGCCCCCGAGGCCGCCTGATAAGTCATTGCCGAGACCCATTCGACCAGTCCGGCACGGAACAGACCGCCGAGCCCCATCAACATTAGCGAAACGGTGCAGTTGCCGCCGACCCAGTTGCGCCCGCCCTTTGCGAGCGCGGCCTTGATCACGTCGAGGTTGACCGGATCGAGAATGATCACCGCGTCGTCGGACATGCGCAAAGCACTCGCCGCATCGATCCAGTGGCCGTTCCAGCCCGCGGCACGCAGTTGCGGATAGACCGCCTTGGTGTAATCGCCGCCCTGGCAGGTGATGACGATGTCGCAGGCCTTGAGCGCCGCCACATCGTCGGCACGCTGCAGCGCCGCGCCCGACGTCTTGCCGCCGAATGCCGGAGCGGCAGCGCCGGCGTTCGAAGTCGAGAAATAGACCGGCTCGATGTGATCGAAATCACCCTCTTCCGCCATTCGCTGCATCAGCACCGAACCGACCATGCCACGCCAACCGACCAGACCTACCTTTGTCATTTTCGTCTTCCTGTTCTCTATTGCGTCTCAGAGCGCCGCGCGCACCGCGTCGCCCATTTCACGGGTACCGACCCGGGTCGTACCCGGCTCGTGGATGTCGCCGGTCCGCAGGCCCTGCGCCAGCACCGTCTTGACCGCACGCTCGACCTTCGCCGCAGCCTCTTCCTGATTGAAGGTGTAGCGCAGCATCATCGCCGCAGACAGAATCGTCGCCAGCGGATTGGCCACGCCCTTGCCGGCAATGTCGGGCGCCGAACCATGCGAAGGCTCGAACAAGCCCTTGCCGTTCTCGTCGAGCGAGGCCGACGGCAGCATGCCGATCGAACCGGTGAGCATGGACGCCTCATCCGACAGGATGTCGCCGAACATGTTGCCGGTCACCATGACGTCGAACTGTTTGGGCGCACGCACCAACTGCATGGCGGCGTTGTCGACCAGCATGTGGCTGAGCTCGACATCCGGATACTCGGGCGCGAGCTCGGTCATGACGTCGCGCCACAACTGGGTGGTTTCCAGCACGTTCATCTTGTCCACCGAACACAGTCGCCGGTTGCGCTTTCTGGCCGCCTCGAACGCGACCCGCCCGATCCGGCGAATCTCACTTTCAGTGTAGTGCATGGTATTGAAGCCGTAACGTTCGCCGTCGCGCACCTCGATTCCGCGCGGCTGGCCGAAGTAGATGTCGCCGGTGAGCTCGCGCACGATCAGGATGTCGAGCCCGGCAACCACTTCGGGCTTGAGCGACGATGCGTTCGCGAGTTCCGGATAGAGGATCGCCGGACGCAGATTGGCAAACAGACCGAGCTCCTTGCGGATGCCGAGCAGGCCACGCTCGGGCCGCTGCTCGCGTGGCAGCGCATCCCACTGCGGCCCGCCGACGGCACCAAGCAGCACCGCATCGGCGGCACGGGCAAGCCGGGACGTGGCTTGCGGATACGGCTCGCCGGTCGCGTCGACCGCGCCACCGCCGAGCAGGGCTGTCTCCATTTCGAAGCCCAGCCCGAGCGCTTCCAGCACCTTGACCGCTTCGGCCATGATTTCGGGCCCGATGCCGTCCCCCGGCAGTACGCAAATCTTCATTGACGCTTCCTCGAAAGTTCTCCGGCCATGGGCTCAGGAAAAGAAATAGGGATGTTCGATGCGGCGCCTGGCCTCGAAGGCGCGGATCTCGTCGGCATGGCGCAGGGTGAGACCGATGTCGTCCCAGCCGTTGAGCAGGCACTCCTTGCGGAACGCGTCGACTTCGAAACCGAGCACCTCGCCGCCCGGCCGGGTGATGGTCTGCGCGGCGAGGTCGATCACCAGCCGGTAACCCTCGGTCGCCTCGCACTCGGCAAACAAGGTGTCGACCACCGCCGCCGGCTGTACGATCGGCAGCAAACCGTTCTTGAACGAGTTGTTGAAGAAGATGTCGGCAAAGCTCGGCCCGATCAAAGCTTGCAAGCCGTAGTCCGCCAGCGCCCACGGAGCGTGCTCACGCGAACTGCCGCAGCCGAAATTGTCGCGCGTGAGCAGAATCCGCGCGCCCTTGTAGCGCGGCGCGTTCAGCACGAAATCAGGATTGACCGGACGGGCACTGCAGTCCTGGCCCGGCTCGCCCTGATCGAGATAGCGCCACTCGTCGAACAAGTTGGGACCGAAGCCGCTGCGCTTGATCGACTTCAGGAATTGCTTGGGGATGATCGCATCGGTGTCGACATTGGCGCGGTCGAGCGGCACCGCGAGCCCATCGACGATCTTGACGGGTTCCATTATTTCGTCGACCTCTGGATGGCCTCGCCACCCTTTTCGATATCCTTGCCCAGCCCATGAACCGTATTGCAGCCGGCCCCGAATACGACCACCGCTGCGGCCGCAATAAACGTCAGCATGGTTTTCTTCATGCCTATCTCCCGTTCCGGGCGCTCACGCGCCCTGCATAGTCCGTACATCGGTGAACCGACCCGTCACCGCCGCCGCAGCGGCCATGGCCGGGCTCACGAGATGGGTTCGGCCACCCGCGCCCTGGCGACCTTCGAAATTGCGGTTGGAGGTCGAGGCGCAATGCTCGCCCGGCTCGAGCCGGTCGGCGTTCATCGCGAGACACATCGAACAGCCCGGCTCACGCCATTCGAATCCGGCCGCAATGAAGATCTCGTGCAACCCTTCCGCTTCCGCCTGGCGCTTGACCAAACCGGAACCGGGCACCACCAGCACGCGCTTAACGCTACCGGCCTTGGTGCGCCCTTTTGCGACCGCGGCCGCCTCGCGCAAGTCCTCGATACGGGAGTTGGTACACGAGCCGATGAACACCTGGTCGACCGGAATATCGCCGATCGGCGTATTGGGGGCCAGCCCCATGTATTTCAAGGCCCGCTCGATTCCCTCGCGCTTCACCGGATCGGAAACCTCGGCCGGATCGGGCACTCGCGCACCGACCGGCACGACCATCTCGGGCGAGGTGCCCCAGGTGACTTGCGGCTCGATCTGGCTGGCATCGAGCCGAACCACCTTGTCGAACCGCGCCCCGTCGTCGGAGTGCAGCGTACGCCAATACGTGACGGCACGATCCCAGTCGGCGCCGGCCGGGGCGAACGGCAAGCCGCGCAGGTAATCTATCGTGGTGTCGTCCACCGCGACCATGCCGGCACGCGCGCCGGCCTCGATCGCCATGTTGCAGACGGTCATGCGGCCTTCCATCGACAGCCCGCGAATGGCCGAACCACCGAACTCGATCGCGTAGCCGTTGCCACCCGCCGTGCCGATCCGGCCGATGATCGCCAGCACGACGTCCTTGGCGGTGACGCCGGCCGGCAAGGCACCGTCGACCTGCACGAGCAGGGTTCTGGATTTCTTCTGCAGCAAGCATTGGGTGGCAAGCACATGTTCGACCTCGGACGTGCCGATGCCGTGCGCCAGACAGGCGAACGCGCCATGCGTGGACGTATGCGAATCGCCGCACACGACCGTCATCCCCGGCAGGGTCGCGCCGTTCTCCGGCCCGATGACGTGCACGATGCCCTGGCGCTCATCCTTGAACGGGAAATAGGCCAGTGCGCCAACCTCGCGAATGTTGGCATCGAGGGTCTCCACCTGCTGGCGCGAAACCGGATCGAGGATGCCACGGTCCCAATGATCGGTCGGGGTATTGTGGTCGGCGGTGGCGACGATGGAGTGCACCCGCCACGGCGCCCGCCCGGCCAGCTTCAGGCCCTCGAAAGCCTGCGGGCTCGTGACTTCGTGCACCAGGTGGCGATCGATGTAGATCAGCGCCGTGCCATCCGGCTCCTCGCGCACAAGGTGGCTGGACCAGAGCTTTTCGTACAGGGTTTTGGGTTCCATCCGCAAGCATCCGCTACAAAACAAAGGGATCGATTATTTCACAGCGTCGGGCGTGTGAATAGTTGCCGGGACAGCCCACGACCCACGACGGTGCGTGTTCATTCGCCCCGCCAACCGTGCAGCAACCACAAGAGGCCGGCGAACGCGAAGCCCGATGCGATCGTGAAGGTCCACGCCGGCCCGACCACATCCCAGACCAGACCCGACAACAAGCCCCCCAGCATCCCGCCCGCCCCGAACGAAATACTGCCGTAGAGCGCCTGCCCGCGCGACTGCAGGTGGCCCTCGAACCACTGGTTGATCAACGCGATCGCGGCCGCGTGGTAGGCCCCGAAAGTGAGCCCGTGCAAGAGCTGCGCACCACTCAGGAGCGCGACACTGTCGATGCCCCAGCCGATCACGACGAAACGTACCGACGCAGCCACGAACGACGCGATCAGGAGGGTGCGCAACGTCCAGCGCCGGGTCAGGCGCGGCATCGACAAGAACACCGCGATCTCGGCCAGCACCCCCAGCGTCCACATCCAGCCGACCATGCTCTTGCCGTAGCCATGACCGACGAGATGGATCGGGAAGAAGAAGTACAGCGCCCCATGCGCCGCCGACATGAAGAAGCATGCGCCCAGCAGCGCCTTGACTCGCGGCTGCGAGACGGTGGCCCACAGCCCCCCCACTGCCTGTTTGGGTTCCGGCCGGCCCGCGTCGGGCAGGACGAAGACGCACACGATGATCCCGCCGAGCACACCCGCCGTCATCCACAGCAGTGCCTCCATCGGCATGAAATCGAGCGCATGGCCGACGCTCAGCACCGTCGCGATGAAGCCGATCGACCCCCACACCCGGATCCGTCCGTAGCGATGCGCCTGAGCCCCGAGGTGATTGAAGGTGACGCTCTCGACCAGCGGCAGGGCCGCGCTCCAGAAGAAAGCCATCAATGCCATCGCGACGAACAGGCCTTCGAAACGCGTGGTCACGAAGAACAGCGAAAAACCCGCGAGGCTCGCCAGCGCCGACAGACGGATGATCGGAATCCGCACGCCCATGCGCTCGGCAAGCCAACCCCACAGATTCGGCGCCAACAGCCGCATGACCTGCATCAGCGACATCAGCACCGCGATCTCGGCGGCCGAGAAATCCAGCGACTGCAGATACAGCGAGAGATAGGTGGCCAGCAGGCCGGCGCACCCGAAATAGAAGAAGTAATACGCGGACAGGCGCCAGTACGGCAGCACGGCGTGCGCCATCCCCGGCCCGGGCCCCGCGATCAGGCGTCGCTGCCGGAATCCGGTGGAGACGGGGGTACCTGCATGCCGCCAGGCGCCAGCCCGGCGATGCGCGGCGTCGTGGTGACGACATCGCCACATTGGGCACGCTGACGCAGCGCATGATCGATCAGCACCAGCGCAAGCATGGCTTCGGCAATCGGCGTGGCCCGAATGCCGACGCACGGATCGTGGCGACCATGGGTATTGACGATGACCGGATTGCCGGCCTTGTCGATCGAGCGCCGATCGAGCCGAATGCTGGAAGTCGGCTTGATCGCGATCGACACGCGCACGTCCTGCCCGGTGGAGATCCCGCCCAACACCCCGCCCGAATTGTTGGAGAGAAAGCCCTCGGGCGTCATTTCATCGGAATGCTCGGTGCCGAGCTGGGCCACGGAAGCAAATCCGGCGCCGATCTCGACCGCCTTGACGGCATTGATGCCCATCATCGCATATGCGATGTCGGCATCGAGACGGTCGTAGACCGGTTCCCCCCACCCGACCGGCACCCCGGTGGCAACCACATCGATGCGCGCCCCGATGGAATCCCCCGCCTTGCGCAATTCGTCCATGTAAGCCTCGAGTTGCGGCACCAGGCTGGAATTGGGCGCGAAGAAAGGGTTGCGATCGACCTCGGACCAGTCTTCGAACGGCACGGCGATCGGCCCGAGCTGGGCCATGAATCCGCGAATCACGATGCCATGGCGGTTCTTGAGCCATTTCTTCGCGATCGCGCCGGCCGCCACCCGCACCGCGGTCTCTCGTGCCGACGAGCGCCCTCCGCCGCGCGGATCGCGCACGCCATATTTTTGCCAGTACGGGTAATCAGCATGGCCGGGACGAAAGGTTTCGGCAATGTTGCCGTAGTCGCGCGAGCGCTGATCCTGGTTACGAATCAGCAGGCCGATCGGCGTGCCGGTGGTCACGCCTTCATAGACGCCCGAGAGAATCTCGACCTCGTCCGGCTCGCGCCGCTGGGTGACATGGCGCGAAGTGCCCGGTTTGCGTCGATCGAGCTCGACCTGGATGTCGGCTTCGGAGAGGGGCAAACCAGGGGGGCAGCCATCGACGACGCAACCGATTGCGGGGCCGTGCGATTCGCCGAATGATGAAACGCAGAAAAGCTTTCCTAAGGTATTGCCGGACATGGAAAAGACTCGCCACAACGGAGGAGGATCGGGGGCCGCAGTTTAGCACACGGCCCCAATCGGCCGCCGAACGCTGCCGGCCGGCCGTTTCAGTCGAGAAACCCCGACACAGGGCTCAGTGGAAAAAACGCTCCAGCCGTTCGAACACTTCATGCTCCGCGCCATGACGACGCACCGCCAGCACGTCGACGAGCTTCTCGAGCTGGAGCACCATCTGCTCGAGGCGCTGATCCTCGAACACCAGCAGCCAGATACGGCTGCGGGACTGGTCGGCCATCGGCATGCACAGAATGCCTTCGACGTTGAAGGCCCGGCGCGCAAACAGGTTGCAGATATGACTCATCACCCCCGGGTGGTTGTTCACGTGCAGCTCGAGCACGACCTTGGAGAAACCCGTTTGCTGAAGGGGTTCGGCAACTTGTTCAATCATGTTCAGCCTCCGATCATTTCGGTGTTGGCGGCGCCCGGCGGCACCATGGGATAGACGAAGTGCGCCCGGTCGATCGAAGCATGAATCAGGCACGGCCCCGGTGTCGCGAGCGCCTGGGCGAGCATCGCGCGCGGGTTCTCGGCGGCATCGAGATCGACTGCGGCGATTCCGAAACCTTCGGCGATCTTCATGAAATCGGGTGAGCCACGGTACTTCGACGCGAAAACCCGCTTGCCGTAAAACAGGTTCTGCTGCTGATACACGAGTCCCAACGAATTGTTGTTCATCAGCACGATCTTGACGTTGAGCCCCTCCTCGGCGAGCGTCGCGAATTCCTGGATGTTCATCATCAGGCTGCCGTCGCCCGAGAAACACACCACGGTGCGCTCGGGCGCGGCAAGCGCTGCGCCGATCGCGGCCGGCATGCCGAAACCCATCGTGCCGAGCCCCCCCGAGGTCAGCCACTGGCGGGCGCGACGGAACGGATAGGCCTGCGCCACCCACATCTGGTGCTGACCGACATCGGTCGTGATGATCGCGTCGTCGTCGAGCGCCGCCGCCACCGCGTGCACCAGGCCGTAATGCGAACGCGGATCCTCGCTCCCCTCCATCTGCAGCGGAAAGCGCGTCTTCTGGCTTTGCACATGCGACAGCCAGCGTTTGCGCAACATCACCTTGACCCGCGGCAGCAAGGCCTCGAGCACGGCCGACACGTCGCCGTTGATCGCCACGTGCACCGTCTTGATCTTGTTGAGTTCGGACGGATCGAGATCGATGTGGATGATCTTGGCGTTGGGGCAGAACTGCGCCGCCTTGCCGATTGCGCGGTCGTCGAAGCGCGCGCCGACGCAGATCAGGAGATCGGCCTCTTCGAGCACGTAGTTGGTATAGCGGGCCGCATGCATGCCGAGCATGCCGATCGAAAGCGGGTGGTCCATCGGCATCGCGCCGAGCGCCATCAGCGTCATCGTGGTGGGCAGGCCCGCTTGTTCGGCCAGCGTGACTGCCGCCTGGGCCGCGCCTGAATGGATCACGCCGCCGCCCAGATACAGCACCGGCTGCTCGGCTTCATTGATCATCCGCGCCGCCGTCTCGATCGCATCGAGATCGAGCGCCGGCAGCGGGTCCGCGACGGCCGGGGGCGGAAAATCGGCGATCGATATTTTCTGGTTCTGCACGTCCTTGGGCACATCCACCAGCACCGGGCCGGGGCGCCCGGACATCGCAATCCGGAACGCCGCCGGAATAACCTCGAGCAACTCCTCGGCCGACCGGACCAGGAAGTTGTGCTTGGTGATCGGCACCGTCACGCCGTAGATATCAACTTCCTGAAACGCGTCGGTACCGATCATCGACAAGGGCACCTGACCGGTAATCGCAACCAGCGGGATCGAATCGAGCGCCGCATCGGCAATCGCCGTCACCAAGTTGGTGGCGCCGGGGCCGCTCGATGCGAAACAGACTTCGGGACGTCCCGAGACCCGCGCCATGCCCTGCGCCATGAAACCGGCACCCTGCTCGTGGCGGGCCAGCACATGATGAATGCATTCACTGCTCGACAATGCGTCGTACAGCGGCAGAATGGCACCACCCGGGATGCCGGCGATGGTTCGCACGCCCTGTCGCTCAAGCAGCCGCACGATGAGTTCGGCACCGGTCATTTGCATCATTTCAAATCTCCTGAAGGTACTGGGGCGCTAAAGCCGGCGTCCAAAACGAAAACCCCCGCCGGGCTTTCGCGCCGGCGGGGGTCTGGAAGCTTTTGCTGTCTTTCCGTTCCCTTACGACGCGTGCCTGCCTACGCCTACTACTACGCGTACCAGAGCTACAGCGACGAAAATACGGGAGGAAAGGTTCATTACAGCGTCGGGGTTTGTCGAGTGTCCGATTTAACTACAAAAGCCCGCCCGATACAAGCGGACCGATCGCGACCCGCACAGATATTCACGCTTTGTCGGGACCACCACGCATGGCAGGCCCACCGCAACGCTAGGTAGAAGCGCCGTTGCCGTCCCGCAGCGCGCGCCGCAGGATCTTGCCGACGTTGGTCTTTGGCAACTCGTCGCGAAATTCGATGAGGTGCGGGATCTTGTATGGAGTGAGGCCTTCCTTGCAATGCGCGACGATCATCTCGCGTGTGAGCGCAGGATCCTTGCGGACCACGAACAGCTTGACCGCCTCGCCACTACGCGCGTCGGGAACGCCGACGGCGGCCACCTCAAGCACTCCCGGGTGACTGGCAACCACGTCCTCCACTTCGTTGGGAAACACGTTGAAACCCGACACCAGGATCATGTCCTTCTTCCGATCGACGATGCGCAGAAACCCCGCCTCGTCGATGGTCGCGATGTCGCCCGTGCGCAGGAATCCGTCATGGGTGAACACCCGCGCGGTCTCATCGGGTCGATTCCAGTAACCGCGCATCACCTGCGGGCCGCGCACACACAGTTCGCCGGCGGCGCCTGGCGGCACCTCGAAGCCGTCGTCGTCCCGGAGGCTGATCTCCGTCGACGGCACCGGCAAGCCTATCGAGTGATTGAAAGCGGGCAGATCAATCGGGTTGATCGCCACCGCAGGCGACGTCTCGGTCAAACCGTAGGCCTCGATCAAAGGCTTTCCGGTCACCGTCCGCCACTTCTCGGCGACCGCCTGCTGCACCGCCATGCCCCCCCCCAACGCAATCCGCAGTGAGCCAAAGTCGAGCTTCACGAAATCGTCGTTGTGGAGCAGCGCATTGAACAAGGTGTTGACGCCGGTGATCGCCGTGAACCGATGGGCGGCCAGCTCCTTGACGAATCCGGGTATGTCGCGCGGGTTGGTGATGAGCACGTTGGTCGCGCCGATCTTGAGAAAGGTGAGGCAATTCGCGGTCAGCGAGAAGATGTGATAGAGCGGCAGCGCCGTGATGATCAGCTCTTCCCCTTCCCGCACATGAGAGCCGATCCAGGCGTGCGCCTGCTGCAGGTTGGCGATGATGTTGCCGTGAGTGAGAATCGCCCCTTTGGCCCTGCCGGTCGTCCCGCCGGTATACTGTAGAAATGCGATGTCGTCGTGCCCCAGGCGGACCGGCTCGAGCTGCTCGCGTGCGCCCTGGAGCAGCGCCTCGGAAAACCGGACATGCCCGGGAAGACTCCATGCGGGGACCATCTTGCGAATGCGTCTGACCACGAAATTCACAATCAGGCGTTTCGGGAATCCGAGCAGTTCGCCCAGACTCGTCACGACGACGTTCTTGATGCCGACCTCGGGCAAGACCTTTTGCAGCGTGTGCGCGAAGTTCTCCACGATCACGATCGCCTCCGCACCCGCATCGACCAACTGATGCTGCAACTCGCGCGCCGTATAAAGCGGATTGACGTTTACGACCACATAACCCGCACGCAGCACCCCGAACAAGGCCACCGGATACTGCAGCAGGTTGGGCATCATCAGCGCAACCCGAGCCCCCGGCGGCAGCTTCAGAACACGCTGGAGATAGGCGCCGAAGCGCGCCGATTGCAGTTCGAGCTCACCGTAGGTGATTCCCCGCCCCATGTTGATGAACGCGACTCGCTCGCCATAGCGTTCGACCGATTTGTCGAACAAATCGCCAAGGCAAGAGAATTCGTTGACATCGATCGACTCGGGAACACCAGGAGGGTAGCTCTTGAGCCAGCGTTTTTCCATCGTGCCTCCTCGAAGCGCGGTCAGCCGCCGTGACTGCGCCTCTGACACGGAAACGGGCGACTCAAGCGGCCCGAGCAGCGCGAATTCACGACATCAGCCATGCAGGTCTGTCCACTGCCCGCGCGCCCCGTTCGATTGCGGATCCGCGCTGCGGACCATACGCCCAAACCCTGGCGGGCCAGCGCTCAGGCTTCGCCCCCGTCGGCGGGCCAGTTGCGAATATAGTTCTTCAGCATGCGGTTCTCGAAGCTCTGCTCCTCGAGGACGGCCTTGGCCACATCGTGAAAAGAGACGACCCCAAGAAGGACGTTCTCGTTCATGACCGGCAGATAACGCTGGTGATGATCGACCATCAGGCGCCGCAACTCGTCCATTTCCATATTGGGCTGAGCCACCAGCGGGGCCGAAATCATCGCATCACCCACGGTCATTTCGCCCCAGTTCGCACCGCCTTCATGCACGGCCTTGAGCACTTCGCGAAAAGTCAGCATCCCAGTCATCTGGCCATGAGAAAAAACCACGAGCGAACCCACATCCTGATCGGTCATCGTCGCGACAGCTTCGGCCAGGGTTCTGCTGGGCGCGATCGTGAACAGCACCTTTCCCTTGATCGCAAGAATCTCGCTCACCAGCATTCCAGTTTCTCCGTGTCTTCTATGGGCATATGATCGATCGCGCCATGTTAGTGCATAGTCCTCAAGCCGCAAAGCGGAAAACCCGAATGCATCAAGGGCTCCGGAGCTGCCGCCGCAACGGGCGTTGGGCTGGGCTATCTCCCCCGCAACCAAGCTCCATTCGCAACCGCCGCGTCAGCGGTCGAGCTCGGGCAGCTTGCCCTTACGCGCGGCCCATTCCTCGGCATCCGGCAGCGGATCCTTGCGCTGGACGATAGGCTTCCAGGTCTTCGCGAGTTCGGCATTGAGCGCGATGAACGGCTGCTGATCGGTGGGCACGTCATCCTCGGCATATATCGCCTCGACCGGACACTCGGCCACGCACAGGGTGCAATCGATACACTCGTCGGGATCGATCACGAGAAAGTTGGGCCCCTCCCGGAAGCAATCTACCGGGCACACATCGACGCAGTCGGTGTACTTGCAGCGGATACAGGATTCGGTGACAACATAAGTCATTGCAGATGCTCCAACGGGTCTCTCGTCAGCACGGGGCGCCTCTTCCGCGCTTGATTGTTCGTTGGACTATAGCCGATACACCAACATTTTTGCCACGTTCGCGCGCCCTCGGGGCCAAATTCAAGGATAACTTCTTGACGCGCTGCCTCTGTTGGCATAAGTTTCCGCAACACCGGAAACGACACCCGAAAGATCCAATCCCCAAAGCGGTTCATGGCTCTCCATGAGCCCGTTCCCATTTAGTATCCTTATCGCCTGCCCTGATGCGAGGAAACATGAGCGAGCATATCCATCACATTACCGACGCCAGTTTCGAAGCGGAGGTTCTTCAGGAACAAACGCCCGTACTGGTCGACTATTGGGCCGAATGGTGCGGCCCCTGCAAGATGATCGCGCCAATCCTGGACGACGTTGCCAAGGAATATGCCGGCAAGCTCAAGGTCGCCAAGCTCAACATCGATGACAACCAGGATACGCCGGCCAAGTTCGGCATCCGCGGTATTCCCACCCTGATGCTGTTCAAGGGCGGCAACGTCGAGGCCACCAAGGTCGGAGCGCTGTCGAAGTCCCAGTTGACCGCGTTTCTGGACAGCAATCTGTAAACAACGACACACCGAACGGATCGATGCGATCCGTTCGCGCGGCGCCGCCTGAGATCTCTGCTCACGCACGGGGCGCCGCAGATTCACCCTACCTCATCCCTTCTCATCGGCCTCACTCACTACCGCTTCCAAGCGTCCTGCTGCCATGCAACTATCGGAGCTCAAATCCCTCCACGTCAGCCAACTCCTCGAGATGGCAACTGCCAACGGCATTGACGGCGCCAATCGGCTCAAGAAACAAGAACTCGTCTTTGCGCTGCTGAAAAACCGTGCCAAGAAAGGCGAGCCCATTTATGGGGATGGCGCACTGGAGGTCCTGCCCGACGGCTTCGGCTTTCTGCGCTCGTCCGACATCTCCTACCTAGCCGGCACGGACGACATCTACGTCTCGCCGTCGCAGATCCGGCGCTTCAACCTGCATACCGGCGACACCATCGAGGGCGAGATCCGCACCCCGAAGGATGGCGAACGCTACTTCGCGATGGTCAAGCTCGACAAGATCAATGGCGAATCGCCGGAGGCCTGCAAACACAAGATCCTGTTCGAGAACCTGACCCCGCTGCATCCGAACGAGTGCCTCAAGCTCGAACGCGAGATGCGCGGCGAGGAAAACATCACCGGCCGGGTGATCGACATGATCGCGCCAATCGGCAAGGGCCAGCGCGGCCTGATCGTGTCGCCGCCCAAAAGCGGCAAGACCGTGATGCTGCAGCATATCGCCCATGCCATCATCACCAACCACCCCGACGTCGTCGTGATCGTGCTGCTCATCGACGAGCGCCCGGAAGAAGTCACCGAGATGCAGCGCTCGGTGCGGGGCGAGGTGGTCGCGTCGACCTTCGACGAACCCGCGTCGCGCCATGTGCAGGTGGCGGAGATGGTGATCGAGAAGGCCAAGCGGCTTACCGAACACAAAAAGGATGTGGTGATCCTGCTCGACTCCCTGACCCGCCTCGCGCGCGCCTACAACACCGTGGTGCCGGCATCGGGCAAGGTTCTCACGGGTGGCGTCGACGCCAACGCACTACAAAAACCCAAGCGCTTCTTTGGCGCCGCGCGCAACATCGAGGAAGGCGGATCGCTCACCATCATCGCCACCGCGCTGATCGATACCGGCAGCCGCATGGATGACGTGATCTACGAGGAATTCAAGGGCACCGGCAACATGGAGCTGCACCTCGACCGGCGCATGTCCGAAAAGCGTGTTTACCCGGCCATCAACGTCAATCGTTCGGGTACCCGGCGCGAGGAACTCCTGCTCAAGCCGGACATCCTGCAAAAGGTCTGGGTGCTGCGCAAGCTCCTTTACGGCATGGATGACATCGATGCGATGGAATTCCTGCTCGACAAGATCAAGGCCACCAAGTCGAACGCCGAGTTCTTCGATTCGATGCGGCGCGGCTGAGCGATGCCGGCCGGTCCGCCGTCATGGCGACCGGCCAGCGCCTTACTCAGCGGCCGTAATCGAAGAACCCCTTGCCAGTCTTGCGCCCGAGATAGCCCGCCTCGACCATTTCGACCAGCAGCGGCGCCGGACGATACTTCGAATCCTTGAAACCTTCGAACAACACCTGCATCACGGCCAGCTCGACATCGAGCCCGATCAGGTCGCACAGGGCCAGCGGACCGATGGGGTGATTGCAGCCGAGCTTCATCGCCTCGTCGATCTCGGCCGCCGTCGCCAAGCCTTCGCCGAGCGCGAACACCGCTTCGTTGATCATCGGACACAGCAGGCGATTGACCACGAAGCCCGGGCTGTTGCGCACCTGGACCGAAGTCTTGCCGATGGCTTTGGCCACCGTCTCGACAGCCGCGTAAGTCTCATCCGAAGTCTGCAGACCTCGTATCAGCTCGACCAATGTCATCATCGGCACCGGATTGAAGAAATGCATGCCCACCACCGCATCGGCCCGCCGGGTGGCCGCCGCGAGCCGGCTGATCGAAATCGATGAGGTGTTGGTCGCCAGAATCGCACCCGGCTGCATCGCCGCATCCAAGCGCGCAAACAGATCCAGTTTGAGATCGAGGCGCTCGGTCGCAGCCTCGATGACCAGGTCGCAGCCCGCGAAATCGCCGACATCGGTCGTGGTCGCGATGCGCGCCATCACCTCGGCTTTCTCAGCTTCCGTCATCTTTTCCTTCTTGATCAGGCGATCGAGGCTACCGCCAACCGTTGCGACGCCCTTCGCTGCGGCCGCTGCGCTGATGTCGCTCATCAAGACCGGAAAACCCGCCACCGAGAATGCCTGCGCGATGCCGTTGCCCATCGTGCCCGCGCCCACCACTCCAACCTTCTTGATTTCCATCCTTCCTCCTTCCTGAAGTCCTGTCCCGAGGCGACGCGGCCCAGCATCGAAAGACGAAACAGTCGATCGAGCGCCGGCACCGCAGCACCGCCCATCAATGCAACCGCAATGGCCACGGGCCGCCGAATGCGGCCGGCGATCGATGCCGCGTCCCGACCTTTCGCCAGTACCGCGGACCATTACGCTCCGTGATGATACGTTTTATCGCCTCCAGCGGGCAGTCCGACCGGGGCATGCATGCCGCCGTCCCGGAGACTCAGGCCCTTTTCGCGGCCTTTGGCGCGGGTTTGGATCGACTGCCCCGATCGGACTGCTTCGACTTCTTCCCCGCCGCGCCGGACGCCTTCGCGGGCTTTGAGGGCTTGCTTGCGGTCGCCACACGCCGCCCACCCGCCGGCACGACTGCGCTGGCAAGCCCCCGCTGGCGCACCAGGCGTACCCCCCAGCGGTTGAGCTTGCCGACATCGGCACCGGCATGATCGCTCACCTGCAGCGTCCACGCGCCACCGATATCCTGGCCCACCAAAGCTGCCAATGACTGCACCGACAGCGACGACCACGTCGCACGCAAGTTATCGGCAGCGCCACCGCCACGATCATGCAGCCAGACCATGCTCCCCGCAGGCGAACGCAGCCCGACCCGCAGATCGCCGATATAGGTGTGCGTGATGTCGATACTGACTTCGATCTCGGCCAAGGCCCCCGACTCGGCCACGACCAGCTTGCGCGAGATGCCGTTGGCGCGGTTGTCGGGAATCGTAAGGCCCGGCGCCTCGCTCAGTTCGATCGGTGCATCGCCGAAGGTTTCGACCGCCAGCGACCAGGCGCGCAAACGCCCCGTGTCCATGGGTGCCAGATCCTGAACCACCAGCACCCAGTCTCCCGCCGCCGGTTCGCCGACGAAACCCTGCAGCGCCGGCATGCTGGCAAGATCCCAGTCCTTGATCAAATCGTCCGCATTTCCGCCGGCGCGATCATGCAGGCGCACGCTTCGCCCCGAAGGCGAGGTGAGGCTCACGACCAGATCACCAATGAAGGTGTGGCTGATGTCGACCCCGACCCCCAGCGCGGCGAGCACCCCCTGCTCACCGACCGTGATGACATCCCGCAACCCCGCCGGCCGATCGTCGGGAATCGGCTTGTCGGGCGTCGACCGGTAGCGGCCGGCAAGCGCATCGGCCGGCGGAGTGATCACCGTTCCCCGGCGCGCCCGCGCCACCGCCGCCTCGGCATCCACACGACCGTGGCCGAACCACGGGCTCCAGCTGCCGTCCGGCAGCCCCGATTCGATGAAAGTGCCGTTGTCGAACGGGGCGACCGGCGAGATATCCCAAGCCGGGTCAGGGTCGAAACTGGCAGGCGGCGTGCGCGGATAGGGACGCGCATCCAGATCGCGCGATGCGCTCTGGCACAGTATCGAAGCAACCTCGAGCGCGGAGAGTTGAGGATTGGCGGACAACACCAGCGCTGCGACACCTGCCACCAATGGGGTCGCGCTCGAGGTGCCGCCGAAATCCGCGGTCACCCGCGCAGACTCGCCGGTGGTGGTGGTCACCCCCAACCCGGCAACCTCCATTCGCCAATAACTATGACTGTTGCTGGTCGGGGCACACAGGTCGACCCCGCTGCCGTAGTTGGAGTAGTGGCTACGCCGCGCAGTGCTGGCCAGCGCCGCAATGTGCAGGACGCCCGGAAGCTCCGCAAGGCTGTTCTCGAAGCGCCGGGCGGTGCGCACCCCCACCCACCGCCATGCGCCTGACACCATGCCCCAACCGTTCGAATACGGCACATCGCGATTGCTCACATGGTTGATCGGGCAATTGTCGTTGCCTGCGGCCCACAGGAACAGGATGCCCTTGCCACGACGACCGCCGGTCAACGCCAGCGCGCGAATCCGGTTCACGACCACCGTGGCGGTCAGGTTGAGCGGAACGATGCCCCATGAGTTCGAGAGCACATCGACCTTGTCCGCCACGAAGTTGATCGCCGCGAGCAGCTTCGAGTCGTTGAGCAGCAGTGACGGCCCCTGCGACTCCCACTTGACCGGCAGCAACCGGCAGCCCGGCGCCGCCCCCACGGTCAGCACCCCGTCCACCTCGCCGGCGATCACACCCGCGCACGACGTGCCATGATTGGCGCCCGCCTGGTACATGCCGGCGGGATTGGCATCCGGCTCGCCCCGGGTCACCAGACGGTTGCCGACGAAATAGCCCCACTGCGCGAACTTGCCATCGGAATCGAAATCGGGGTGATCGAGACGGCAGCCATCATCGGTGACACCCACGACGATGTCGCGGCTGCCATAGCCTTCGAGCAGCTGCCAGGCACCTTCGCAGCGCGCATTGGCGCGCGGATCGACCTGCGGATGGTTCATTCTCCCATGCAGATGCCATTGACGCAGGTAGTCCGGATCAGTCGGCAGGACCAGCGCCTGCTTCTCGGCCAGGTAATTGAGATCGTTCTCGGCCATCTCGACCAAGGGTTCGTCCTCGCTGAGCTTGACCACCAGCTTGACCGGATTCATGCCGGTATCGTTGGTGAGCCGGAAAAGAAAATCGCGGTCCGAGTAGCGCTCGCACTGCAACAGGCCATATCGACCCGCGAACGCCGCGACCTCCTCGGCGCCGAGCGCCTGGCGAAAGCTCACGAATACACGATCGGTAATCAGAAAATCCTGGCCGCTCTCCGCGACGGTGTATGCATGGTGCGTCGGTGCGATCGCGCGACTGCGCATCATCGTGGCATCGAGATCACCGGGCGCGACATGCCCCCGGGTCGATGACGGCGACACCCGTTCAAGCTCGAACGCACCCAGCGCGCCGAGCGCTTCGGGCGCGGCGCGCACCACGAACTCGTCGGCACGCTTGTCGAGTTCAATACGGCGACCGCCGCGGTAGGTATACGTCATGGCATCCTCCCTATTTAATTTTTCACAAAATCAATTATTTATATGTATTTCCGATCTGAAGCGATGGTCGCCACGAACCGGTTGGGGCGCGGCCGGCGAACATGAACCCGGTATAGCACGCACACCCGTGAATTCAAGCCATCAGCCGGTGCCGGGCAACGCCGTGACCGTCACCCGGCACGCGTGACCGGAGCGGTAGCCAAGCGGTTTTCAATTAGAATCGCGCCATACCACCGCACCGCGAACCCTTCGACCGGACCACGATGAACATCATCCTGCTGCTTGCCGCATACCTGCTGGGATCCATTCCATTTGCGATCGTGTCCAGCCGACTCTTCGGGCTCGCCGATCCTCGCGAATACGGCTCCGGCAATCCCGGCGCCACCAACGTGCTGCGCAGCGGCAACAAAGGGGCCGCACTGCTCACCTTGATCGGTGATTGCGCCAAGGGCTGGCTGGCCGTGTGGGCCGCATTCGCCCTGGGCTTCGGGCCTGCAGTGGCGGCGCTGGCCGGATTGGCCGCATTTCTGGGCCATGTATTCAGCCTGCTCCTGCGCGGCAAGGGCGGCAAAGGGGTCGCGACCGCCCTTGGCGTGCTGGCGGGCATCAACGGCTGGATTGCGCTGACGGCGCTGCTGGTGTGGATCGGCGTCGCCGCGATCACCCGCTACTCATCCGCTGCCGCGCTCGCAGCGGCGGCGGTGGCTCCCCTCGCAGGCATCGTGCTGCTCGACGACCCGATAGCGATCGGCGTGTTGCTGGCGATCGCGGCAATACTTGCATGGCGCCACGCCGAGAACATCCGCCGCCTGAGAAATGGCACGGAGGGACGCATCGGCGGAAAGAAGACGTGAAACCCGCGCACTCCACCGGCTCGGCCTGACACAGATGGAACGCCTGACCCTCGAACGCAAGCAGGTCTGGATCTACCTCGCCGCCATCGTTGCCGGCCTGGCGCTGGGTACGCTGCAGCCCGGCCTAGGACCGGGACTGGAGGCCTTGCTGTGGCCGCTGCTGGCCGCGCTGCTGTTCACCACCTTCGTGCAGGTGCCGCTTCTGCACGTGCGCGATGCCTTCCGCGACGGACGCTTCGTGGTCGCCACCGTGCTGGGCAACTTCGTCTTCGTCCCGGTGATCGTCTGGTTCGCGCTACACCTGCTGCCCGCCGATCCGGCCCTGCATCTCGGCGTGCTGCTGGTCCTGCTGGTCCCGTGCACCGACTGGTTCATCACTTTCACCCAGCTCGGGCGGGGCGACACCGCGCGCGCGATCGCGGTCACACCGCTGAACCTGCTGTTGCAGCTGGCTCTGCTACCGATCTATCTCTGGCTGATGCTGCCTGCAGCCGATTTCAGCGCAGCACTGAAAACCGAGCGGATGCTGCCCGCGGCACTACTCCTGGTCGGCCTGCCGCTTGTCGCCGCAGCGCTCGCCGAACGCTGGATCGACGCGCAACCGGACCGTGGGAGATGGCGTGACACCCTGGGTTGGTGGCCGGTGCCACTGCTGGCGACCGTGGTGTTCATGATCGCCGCCGCCCAGGTCGGGGCCGTCCGCCATGCCGGACCCATGTTGCTCGCGCTGTTGCCGATATTCGTCGGTTTTCTGCTCGTGGCCGCACTGCTGGCAAGCACGCTCGCACGGTGGCTGCGACTGCCGCCGCCGACCGGCCGCACACTCGCCTTCAGCTTTGGAACGCGCAATTCCTTCGTCGTACTACCCTTCGCGCTGGCACTGCCATCCGGCTGGGAAACCACGGTGGTGGTGATCGTTTTCCAGTCGCTGGTGGAACTGTTCGGGATGGTGCTCTACCTCTGGTGGCTGCCGCGGCATCTGTTCAGAGACGTGCTCACATCCCCTCACCGATAGAGGTCTCCTGACTAAACCGGCGCAGGCGCCTGCAACTCGGCCAGCGGCCAGCGCGGCCGCACCTTGACCACCCGCGCGCCGCACGTGCGCTCGCCCGCTGCGAGCCGCAGCGCCCCTGCGAATGCAATCATCGCGCCATTGTCGGTACACAATGCCGGTTCCGGATAATGCACGCTCCATCCCCGGCACCCCGCCGCGGCATCCAGACGCGCGCGCAATTGCCGATTCGCCCCGACCCCCCCCGCGACCACCAACTGCGTGAGCCCGGTGTCGGACAAAGCCCGCAGCGCCTTGGCGCAAAGAACCTCGACAACCGCATCCTGAAAGTCCGCCGCCAGGTCCGCGCCATCCTCGGCGCGCCAACCGGGTGACGACACCACGTTGAGTACCGCCGTCTTGAGGCCGCTGAAACTGAAGTCGAGATCGCCGGAGCGTAACATCGGCCTCGGCAGCTTGAAACGCCCGCCACAGCCCGCCTCGGCCAAGCGCGCGAGTTGCGGCCCGCCGGGGTAGCCCAAGCCCAGCAACTTGGCCGTCTTGTCGAACGCTTCGCCCGCAGCGTCATCGACGGTTTCGCCCAGCAAGGCATACTGCCCCACGCCGGTCACCTCCATCAACTGGGTATGCCCACCCGACACCAGCAGCGCAACGAATGGAAAGACCGGCGGCCGCGCCGCCAGCAAGGGCGACAGCAAATGTCCCTCCAGATGATGAATCGGCAACGCCGGTATCGACAGCGACAACGCCAGCGCTTCGGCGAAACTCGCCCCCACCAGCAAGGCGCCCGCAAGCCCCGGCCCGGCCGTATAGGCCACCGCATCGAGTTCGGCGAATGTGCACCCGGCCTGCGCGAGCGCCTCGCGCACGAGCAGCGGCAGGCGGCGAATATGGTCACGCGACGCGAGTTCCGGCACCACGCCGCCATAGGCGGCGTGCAGGTCGATCTGCGAATGGAGCTGGTCGGCGATCAATCCTGCCGTGCCGTCATAGATCGCCACCCCGGTTTCGTCACACGACGACTCGATACCCAACACCTTCATTGTCTGTTCCCATGGCGCATATGGCGCAGATTCACGACCCCGAATTCTACCCGTTCGCACGTCGGCCTTGCATCGGCCAGCAGACGGCATTTATAATCCGCGTTTTTCCGCTCTCAAGACACTCAAGGATTGCCGTAATGCCGGGTATTCGCGTAAAGGAAAACGAGCCGTTCGAAGTCGCCATTCGCCGCTTCAAGCGCACCATCGAAAAAACCGGTCTGCTGACTGAGCTTCGCGCCCGCGAGTTCTACGAAAAGCCCACCGCAGAGCGCAAGCGCAAGCTGGCAGCGGCCGTCAAGCGCAACCACAAGCGCCTGCGCAGCCAGATGCTGCCCCGCAAGCTGTACTGATCTTTCGCGCCGCTGCCCGCACGCGGGCCCAGCGGGCGTTCGCATTCCCCATGCCGGGCGCGGATCCTTCCGATTCGCGCCCGGCATGGTTTTTGTGTTTCTCGTATTGGAGCAGACATGCCGCTCAAGGCACGAATCCAGGATGACATGAAAACCGCGATGCGGGCGCGCGACACGGGACGACTGTCGGCGATCAGACTGCTGCTCGCGGCGATCAAGCAGCGCGAAGTGGACGAGCGCATCGAACTCGACGACGCCGCCGTAACCGCCACGATCGAGAAAATGGTCAAGCAGCGCCGCGACGCCGCAGCCCAGTTCGACAGCGGCAACCGCCCCGAACTCGCAGCCGGCGAACGCTTCGAGATCGGGATACTGTCCGCCTATCTTCCCGCCGCGCTGTCGTCCGAAGAACTCGATGCCGAGATCGCAGCCGTGATCACAGCATGCGCCGCTACGTCGCCGGCCGACCTGGGCAAGACCATGACCGCGCTCAAGCCGCGCCTTGCCGGCCGCGCCGACATGGCCGAAGCATCTCGCCGGGTCAGGGCGCGACTGGGTGCCTGAACACCGCCCGCGCAGCCGCACCGCGAGGCCGGGATGATTCCGCAGTCGTTCATACAGGATCTGCTGGGACGGGTCGATATCGTCGATGTCATCGAACGCCACCTCCCGCTCAAGAAGGGGGGTGCGAACTACTTCGCCTGCTGCCCCTTCCACGGCGAAAAGAGCGCCTCGTTCTCGGTGAGCCCCACCAAACAGTTCTATCACTGCTTCGGTTGCGGCGTGCATGGCAACGCGATCGGATTCCTGATGGAGTACAGCGGACTGTCGTTCGTCGAGGCCGTCAAGGAACTCGCGGGCCAGGTCGGCCTGAAGCTGCCCGAAGACACCAAGGGTACGGCACCGGCGCCCAAGCCGCCCGGCAACGACAGCCTCTACGCCGCAATGACTGCCGCGGCGCAGTTTTATCGCGATCAGCTCAAGAAAACACCCGCGGCGATCCACTACCTCAAACAGCGCGGTCTCACCGGCGAAATCGCCGCGCGCTTCGGCATCGGCTACGCGCCCGACGACTGGCAGGGACTGAAAGCGGTCTTCGCCGACTACGACCACAAATCCCTGCTCGAATGCGGGCTGGTGCTCGAGAACGACCAGGGACGGCGCTACGATCGCTTCCGCCACCGGGTCATGTTCCCGATCCAGGATCGCCGCGGCCGCATCATCGGCTTTGGCGGACGGGTGCTCGACGGGGGCGAACCCAAATACCTTAACTCGCCGGAAACGCCGCTGTTCGAAAAGGGACGCGAGCTCTACGGCCTGACCCAGGCGCACAAGGCCATTCGTGACGAGGGCAGCGCCGTGGTGGTCGAAGGCTACATGGACGTCGTGGCACTGGCCCAGTTCGGCATAGGCAACACCGTCGCGACCCTCGGCACCGCCACCAATGCCCATCATGCCACCACCCTGATGCGCCTCACCGACCGGGTGGTGTTCTGCTTCGACGGCGACGCCGCCGGGCGCAGGGCCGCCTGGCGCGCGCTCGAGGCTTCGCTTGAGGCCTTGCGCGACGACGTGACGCTCGCTTTCCTGTTTCTGCCCGCGGAGCACGACCCCGACTCGTTCGTGCGCCAACACGGCGCACAGGCGTTTCGCGCAGCCGCCGCCAACGCCAGCCCCCTCGCCCGCTTCCTGCTCGACGAGCTGACTGCGAAAGTCGACCTGGAGACCGCCGAAGGACGGGCACGCCTGATTCACGACGCACGCCCCCTGGTCACTCGCGTCGCCGCCCCCCTCCTGCGCCTGCAGCTCCTCAAGGCGACTGCGGACGCTGGCGGGATCAGCCAACGCGAGATCGAAACCGCATACGGTCTGGCTCCGCCCCCCACCGAACGGGCACACGACACCTGGCGCAAACCCCGGCAGCGCCCGGGTCCGCAACGCCCCCGCGGCCGCTCACGGGCCGTCGCACCAACCGGTATCCTGCTGCGGCTGGTGCTCGACAACCCCAGCCTCGCGGCTCGCCTCCCCGCCGACCTGATCGAACCCGCCGACGCCGAGAGCCTCGCCCTGATTGCGATCATCGACGCGATGAGCATCGGCGACATCGAGGCCGACTGCGGTGTCGCCGCGCTCGTCGAACGATTCAGGGAAACGCCCCACGGCACCGCACTGTCAAAGGTCGCGGGCGAACTGGTGGACACCGAATTCGACGAATCCGTGGTGGAGCTATTGTTCGAAGACACCCTGCGCAAACTGCAGGCCGACTCGATCGACCACGAAATCGTCGAACTGACCCGCCGCGAGCGTGACAGCGGCCTGACTTCGGCGGAACGCCATCATCTCGCTCATCTTATTTTACAGAAACGGCAGTTGGGCGAACCTCGTAAGAGCTAGATTTTCTGATACAATTACCGGTTTTCCAAATCAGCCTCACCTTGACTCAAGGAGTGCCATGGCCCGCGAAAAAATCAAGGGTTCGCGCAAGGACAGTCCAAAAGGCCGCCCAGCCAAAACAAAAAGAAAGGACGAACTCGTCGCCGACAGCCCGGCAGCGAACCCGCTTGATGCAGAGGTTCGCAGAACCCAGCTCAAGACCTTGATCACGCTCGGCAAGGAACGAGGCTACCTCACCTACGCGGAGATCAGCGATCATCTGCCCGACGACGTTGCCGACGCCGAGCAGATCGAAGGCATCATCGCCACCTTCAACAACATGGGCATTCAGGTGTACGACGAGGCACCTGCCGCCGAAGACCTGTTGTTGTCCGAAAACGTCGCCTCGACGGTAGACGAAGACGTCGCGGAAGAAGAAGCCGAACAGGCGCTGTCGTCGGTCGATTCGGAGTTCGGCCGCACGACCGACCCGGTGCGCATGTACATGCGCGAAATGGGCACGGTCGAGCTGCTGACCCGCGAAGGCGAGATCGAGATCGCCAAGCGCATCGAGGAAGGTCTGCGCCACATGGTTCAGGCCATCTCGGCGTGCCCTACGACCATCGCCGAGATGCTCGATCATGCCGACAGGGTCGCGCGCGACGAGATGCGCATTGACGAGATCATCGACGGCCTGCTCGACCCGGACGGCCTGCAGGCCGACGCCGACAATGCCGCCGCCGCGAGCGATGACGACAGCGACGACGACAGCCTCGACGAGTCCGACGAGCCCGATGTCGGCGACGACGAGGACGACGAAGACGCCGCCGCCGACAAGGAGGCCGCCGCCAACGCCGCGACCCTGCTGAAGCTCAAGACCGACGCGCTCGAGCGCTTCGCGGTGATCCGCGGCATCTTCGACGAGAAGATGCAGGCCCTGCAGGCGAACGGATCCAAGGACGAAACCTATCGCGCCCTGCAACAGCAGATTTCGGACGAACTCCTCAACATCCGCTTCACCGCCAAGTCGATCGAACGCCTGTGCGACACCGTGCGTCACATGGTCGAACAGGTGCGCGGCCACGAGCGCCAGATTCTGCGCCTGTGCGTCGACCGCGCCGGCATGCCACGCCAGCACTTCATCAAGGTCTTCCCGGGACGCGAAATCGATCTCGACTGGCTCAAGGACGAAATCGGCGCCGGCAAGAACTACGCCGAAGGCCTGATGCGCATCCACCCCGCGGTGCTCGAAGAGCAGCAAAAGCTCATCGACCTGCAGGACCGCATCGGCATTCCGCTGAAGGAGCTAAAGGACATCAACCGCCAGATGTCCACCGGCGAAGCCAAGATGCGCCGCGCCAAGCGCGAAATGACCGAGGCCAACCTGCGCCTGGTGATCTCGATCGCGAAGAAATACACCAATCGCGGCCTGCAGTTCCTCGACCTGATCCAGGAAGGCAACATCGGCTTGATGAAGGCGGTGGACAAGTTCGAATACCGCCGCGGCTACAAGTTTTCGACCTACGCCACCTGGTGGATCCGCCAGGCGATCACCCGTTCGATCGCCGACCAGGCGCGCACCATCCGCATCCCGGTGCACATGATCGAAACCATCAACAAGATGAACCGCATCAGCCGCCAGATCCTCCAGGAAACCGGCCTCGAGCCCGATCCGGCGACGCTGGCCGAGAAAATGGAGATGCCCGAGGAGAAGATCCGCAAGATCATGAAGATCTCCAAGGAGCCGATCTCGATGGAGACCCCGATCGGCGACGACGACGACTCGCATCTGGGCGACTTCATCGAGGACCAGGCCACGCTCGCGCCGGCCGATGCGGCGATGTTCTCGAGCCTGCGCGACGCGACCAGCGAAGTGCTCGACTCGCTGACGCTGCGCGAAGCCAAGGTCTTGCGCATGCGCTTCGGCATCGAAATGAACACCGACCACACGCTGGAAGAAGTCGGCAAGCAGTTCGACGTCACCCGCGAGCGCATCCGTCAGATCGAAGCCAAGGCCTTGCGCAAGCTGCGCCACCCGAGCCGCTCGGAACGCCTGCGCAGTTTCCTCGACAGCGACAGTTGACGGCCGGGGCGCCGTAACCCGGTAGAATGCCCACCCCACGGGCCGTTAGCCCCGTTGGCTGGAGCAGGCGGCTCGTAACGTGTTTGTGCATAAAAAATCGCTTACACGTCATCAGACGAAGCCGAGCAAGCGCTAATATAAGCAGTCAGTTTTAAGGGCCTCTAGCTCATGCCTGGTTAGAGCAGCGGACTCATAATCCGTTGGTGCCGAGTTCGACTCTCGGGGGGCCCACCAAAAAAAGCCCCAAGCCGTGCAGGTTTGGGGCTTTTTTCGCGTTTGGCTTGTCGGCCCGCAATACTCTTGTAGTCGGGCGCGGGTTCACAAGTCATATCGGCGGCTGACGAAGCAGCGGTGCAACATTGCCGATGCATTGGCGATGCCGGTCGTCACGCGCAAAGTGGCCGATTTCAAGCTGACCGGCGTGACCGTCGTCAATCCGTGGGCGCGCTCACCATGACCGCCTCGCCGGCGGAGCGCAGCAATCAGGCATCCAGGTGACCTGCCTCCAAGGCCGCCACGATTCCGCTGAGTGCATCCAGGCCGCGCATGGGCAGCGCCACGCGGTGCGGCGACGAGCGCCCGGTTTCACGCAGATTGATGCGGATGAGCGGGCAATCCTGACTCTCGCCGAATTGGCGCACCGACGGGATCGCCGTGCCGGCACCGATTTCGATGACGACCAGACGGTCGAGCTTGCGGCGCCATGCGATCAGGCGCGCCTGCTGCAAGCGTGTGCGTTCGTCGCACCAGCCGCCATCGCCGAACATCAGGATGTTGGGGCGCGCAGTTCCGCCACACCACGGGCAGCGCGGAAAATCGCCGAGCAGTCTGCAATTGACCGCGTCGACAACCGGTACGAATCCGTCGGCCGACCAGATGTCGTCGCCACAACCACCGAGACATTGCAGGTGATGGATCGAGCCATGGCACTCCATAATCCGCGCCGGATCGTAACCCGCCTGCTGGAAGTGGCCGTCGACGTTGCTGGTGAACACGAAAGCGCCTGCGGGCAGGCGGCGGGCGATCCCGTCGAGAATGCGGAAACTCGCGCCAGGTGCCGTTTCGCGGTACAGCTTCAGGCGATGCCCATAGAATCCCCACGCCAGCCGTGGCTCGGTGTAAAAGGCGTCGGGACAGGCGATATCCTGAAAGTGCATCCTGGCCCTGCCCAGCGCCGGATAGGTGCGCCACAGACCCGCGTCTCCACGGAAATCGGGCAGCCCTGAATCCACGCCCAGCCCGGCGCCGGCGGTGATGAGCACGCCGTCGGCGTTCTCGATCAAGCGCGCACAGCGGGTCAGCTCATCGATCAGATCAGTTGCCGGCATCGAGGCTCCGCCAGGATCGAGGCCACACACCGGGCCAGCGCCTCCGGTAGTGCCCCCGCTCGAATCCAGGCATCAAGCGTACTCGGCCCGCAGGGCCTTGAAATGCGCATCGATCTCGGGCACCAGCAGGTGGTACTGGTCGCCGAGCCGGCGTTCGACATGCGCCTGGTCCAGCCACTCGAACTCGGCGCTGGCGAGCGCGTTGGCCGCATAGATCACCTCCCCCAGCGTACGCGGGTTTTCGAGCAGTGGCGGGCGCGGTTCGTCATGATAGGCAGCAGCTTCGATCAGCGGCCCCGGGAGCTTGAGCGCGAACAGCAGCGACTCGCCGATGCTCTCGTGCCAATTCGAGATCAGGTAGCGCAGACTGTCGGGACGGGTCCGGAGCTCTTCATACTGGGCCGCGCGGTAGAGCATATAGAAGGCACCGAGGTCGTGCACCAGACCCGCAAACGCCGCTTCGTCGGGGTTCACCGACGACAACTTGCGCCCGATGACCACGGCGGCGCTGGCGGTGTAAATCGAATGCTCCCACAACCGGCGGGAGAGTTCGCTGAATGGCAGGAGTTCCTTCGACTTCACCAACTGGTTGATCGCAACGCCCAGCGCGATGTTGCGCACCGCCTTCAGGCCCAGTTTCAACACCGCGGTCGGGACATCACGCACCTCGTCGCGCGATATGCGCGCGGCCACGTTGGCCTGGCGTATCAGGC
Source organism: Rhodocyclaceae bacterium UBA2346 (assembly GCA_002344625.1). Taxonomy (GTDB): domain Bacteria; phylum Pseudomonadota; class Gammaproteobacteria; order Burkholderiales; family Rhodocyclaceae; genus UBA2357. The sequence continues at coordinate 28,274 of DDUE01000083.1, forward strand.
GGCTGCTGATCAGCGGCTCGATCTGCACGACTTCGGCGATCCGGTCGATCGAGATGTCCGAGTCGCGCAGCGCGTTGCGCAGCCGCAGCGACACATCGAAACAGGTCGGGAACACGATGTCCTCCGACATCTCCGTCGCGATGTCCTCCAGCATCTTGAACCGCTGTTGCCGCAGCGCCTCGCCTCGCTTGTCATTCGAATCCGGTGTACTCATGGCAACGGCCAGCCCCCTCGGCGACGTCAAAAAAAGCGGCGCAGTGCGCAAACACGGAGCGAACGAGCGTTGTTCCGGCGGTACCTCATCGTACCGCCCCGCCCCGGTTCGAAATTTGCACCGCACGAATTCTAACGCGTGCCTACGGACAGCAAGTGCCAAGAATGCCGCACACGCAGCGAGACGAGCAGTCCTTTACCCGATTCGGGCAACCGCCGCCGGTCGGCGGCTTTCAGCCCACCCGGTATACCCGTGCCTCATAAGCCGCCAGGCTCATTCCCGCACGGGCCGGATGAGGTGCGACGATCCGATTCGCGAGCAACAATCCGTCATATCCCGGCGCGCCACCCGTGAATCTGCATCGCGCCGTGCGCGCGCTGAGATTGACGACGACCATGATCCGCGCATCGTCGAGACGACGCACATAGGCAAACACCTGGCGATGGCGGGCGAGCAGAGGTTCATAGCGCCCGTACACCAGCGCAGGCTCGGTTCGCCGCAGACCGATCAGCTTGCGATAGAACGCCAGCACCGAATCCGGCTCCGCCCGCTGGCGCGCGACATTGATCCGCGGATAGTTGGGATTGACCTTCAACCACGGGCTCGCGGTGCTGAAGCCGGCAGTCGCGCCCTCGTCCCACTGCATCGGGGTGCGCGCGTTGTCGCGCGACGTGAGCGCGAGCGCCGCGAGCAGTTCGGCTTCGGGCACACCGCTGGCGAGCCCGATCGCATGCTGATTGCGCGCGAACACGTCGTCGAAGTCGCCGACCTGCGTGAAGACGGTGTCGGTCATCCCGATCTCCTGGCCCTGATAGATGAACGGCGTGCCTTCCATCAGAAAGTACATCGTGGCGAGTGCCGTGGCGCTGGCATGCCAGTGCGCACCCGCATCGCCCCACCGCGACACCACCCGGGTGATGTCGTGATTCTCGAGGAACAGCGCATTCCAGCCTTGGCCGTGCAAGGCGTCCTGCCAGGCACCGAGAACCTTCTTCAGCGCCACGACATCGAGCGCGCCACCGGGGTTGTTCGACCACAGCGCGAGATGCTCGAACTGGAACAGCATGCCCAGCCGCCGGTGCCGCGCCCCGACCCATTCGAGCGCCTGTTGCGCAGACACGCCATTGGCCTCGCCGACCGTCATCACGTCGCGTCCCCTGAAGGTGTGTGCGCATAGCGCGTCGAGATACTCGAGCACCCCGGCGACATTCATGTGCCCGGCGAACGACGGCACATGCTCCAGCCCCTCGGGATTGGGCAGATCGGGCAGGCCCGGGCGCTTCTTCATGTGGCTCACCGCGTCCAGGCGAAAGCCGTCGACACCCTTGTCGAGCCACCACCGCACCATGTCGAACACCGCCGCGCGCATCTGCGGGTTCTCCCAGTTCAGGTCGGGCTGGCGGCGCGAGAAGATATGCAGGAAGTACTGCCCGGTGGATGGGTCGAAGGTCCACGCCGACCCTTTGAAGATGCTTTCCCAGTTGTTGGGCTCATGCCCCGCCACCGGGTCGCGCCAGATGTACCAGTCGCGCCTGGGGTGGTCGCGCGACGAGCGCGACTCGACGAACCAGGCATGCTCGTCGCTGGTGTGGTTGAGCACCAGGTCGAGTATCAGACGCATGCCGCGGCGATGAACCTCTTCCAGCAACCGATCGAAATCGGCCATGGTGCCGAAGTCGGTCATGATGTCCTGGTAGTCGCTGATGTCGTAGCCATTGTCGTCGTTCGGCGACTTGTACATCGGACATAGCCAGATCACGTCTATGCCCAGCCACTGCAGATACTCCAGCCGCGCGGTGATGCCATTCAGATCCCCGATGCCGTCGCCGTTGGAGTCCATGAAACTGCGCGGATAGATCTGGTAGACCACCGCCTCCTTCCACCAGGCGCGCCCGGGGTCGTGTGCGGCATTGGATAACATCTTCATGCATGTTCTCAGTCGTGGTGAAAGGCGGCTCGGGCCGCGGGCGGCGCAGCGCAGCGCAGCGCAGCGCAGCGGACGAGACCTCGGGTTTGAACAAGCATACCCGAGCCGGTACCCCCATCCGCTGTCGAAGTGGACCGGCCGTCGAGATGGCGCCGCGCAACAAGCTCCCGAACCAGCATCGCGAGGCACATATGCTGCGGTCGCACGTCGCAATACGCTACGATGCACACCGTACCGCTCTCGACACCGCAACCCGCACAGGCTGATCCGGCATGACCCAAATCGAATCAAACCCGACATGGCAAATGCTGCGCGCGCATGCCAACACGCTTGCCAAGGCACAGCTCACCCATCTCTTCGAAATCGACCCCGGGCGCGAACAACGCATGCAGGCCGAGGCCTGCGGCCTGTTTCTCGACTACGCGAAAAACCGCGTCACGGCCGACACCCTGGCCTTGCTGTTCAGGCTCGCGCGCGAGGCGGGGCTCGCGGAGCGCATCGCGGCGATGTTCGCCGGCGAGCGCATCAACACCACCGAGGCCCGCGCGGTCTTGCACACCGCGTTACGCCGGCCGGCCGGCGCGGAGCTCCCGATCGACGGGCACGACATCATGGCCGACATCGCCGCGGTGCGCGAACGCATCCGCCGCTTCAGCAAGCAGGTCAGGGCCGGCGACTGGCTCGGGTTCAGCGGCCGGCCGATCACCGATGTCGTGAACATCGGCATCGGCGGCTCCGAGCTGGGGCCGCAGATGGTGTGCGAGGCACTCAAACCCTTCGCCCACGATCGCCTGCGCATGCATTTCGTATCGAATGTCGATGGCGTGCAGATCGGCGACGTGCTTGCCGCGGTGAATCCGGACACAACCCTGTTCATCGTGGCCTCGAAAACCTTCACCACTCAGGAAACCCTCACCAACGCCCACACCGCACGCGCCTGGCTCCTCGGCCGGACAGGCAGCGAGGCCGCGATCGCGCGCCACTTCGTCGCGGTATCCACCAATGCCGAGGCGGTACGCGCCTTCGGCATCGACACCGACAACATGTTCGGCTTCTGGGACTGGGTGGGCGGGCGTTATTCGCTGTGGAGCGCGATCGGGGTGTCGATCGTGCTGCAGATCGGCGCGGAGCGCTTCGATGCCTTGCTGGCCGGCGCCCATGCGATGGACGTGCATTTCCGCACTGCGCCGCTGGGACAGAACCTGCCCGCCATCATGGCCTTGCTGGGCATCTGGAACGTCGACTTTCTGGATGCGCCGACCCAGGTGATCGCGCCCTATCACCAGCGCCTGCATCGCTTGCCGGCCTACCTGCAGCAACTCGACATGGAATCCAACGGCAAGTCGGTGCGGCTCGACGGCACGCCGGTCGGTTGCCACACCAGCCCGGTGATCTGGGGCGAACCCGGCATCAACGGCCAGCATGCCTATTTTCAGATGCTCCACCAGGGCACGCGCTTCGCGCCGGTGGACTTCATCGGCGTGCTCGAAGCCGCGCCCGAGCCCGCGCACCACCATCGCATCGCCTTCGCCAACATGGTCGCCCAGGCCGAAGCGCTGATGCGCGGCAAAGCGGCCGTCGAGGTCGAGGCCGAAATGCACGCCGCGGGCATTGCCGCAGAACGCATCGCGGCATTGATCCCGCACCGGGTGTTTCCGGGCAACCGACCCAGCAACACGCTGCTGCTGACCCGCCTCGACCCCTTCCACCTGGGTGCGCTGGTCGCCCTCTACGAGCACCGCACGTTCGTGCAAGGCGTCGTCTGGGGCATCAATTCGTTCGACCAGTGGGGTGTCGAGCTGGGCAAACAGCTTGCCGCACGGGTACTCGAGGACATGGGCGCAGACTCGGACATCCATGCCCACGACGCGAGCACGCGCGCGTTGATCAACCGCTATCGCCAGGCCACCCGCCAGGGCTGACGCGGGTACGATGACCACCACGAAACGCCCCTCTCCCACGCCCGCACCGACCACGGGCCAACCCTGGCCGCTGGGCGCATCCGTGGCACGCTCGGCGAACACCCGCGGCGTCAATTTCGCGGTGTGGGCCCCCGACGCCAGCCGGGTCGAACTCTGCCTGTTCGATCCGGGCGGCACGCACGAGCTGGCCCGCTTCGATCTGCCCGGCTTCACCGACGGGGTGTGGCACGGCTTCGTGCCGAAAGCGCGGCCCGGGCTCGTGTACGGATTGCGCGCGCAGGGCGAATGGGCGCCGCAGCGCGGCCATCGCTTCAACCCGGCAAAACTGCTGCTGGACCCGTGGGCAACCGAGGTCGTGGGCGCCTATGGCCGGCAGCGGCCCGGTCTCGCCGGCGATGCCGCGCTCGACGCCAAACTCGACGCCGACCTCGAACGTTTCGTGGCCCACGTCCCGGGCGACCCCGACCGCCCCGATCCGCGCGACAACGCCGACATCGCGCTCAAGGCCCGGGTCGGCGCGCCCTCCCCCCGAGCGGCAACGCAGTCATGCCGCCCGCGCGTGCCGCCCGCCCGCACCGTTCTGTACGAGGCCCATGTACGCGGCCTCACGATGCGCCATCCCGACATTCCAACCGCTTTGCGCGGCAGCTACGCGGCGCTGGCGCATCCGGCCATGATCGCGCACTACCACAAACTGGGCATCACCTCGCTCAGCCTGTTGCCGGTGCATTTTCGCGCCGACGAGGCGGCGCTGCAGCGGCGTGGCCTCGCCAACCACTGGGGCTACGCGCCGATCGCGTGGCTGGCACCCGAAACCCGCTACTGGAGCGGCCGGCCCGGCACGAGCCCCGCGAGCGAGCTGCGCGACATGGTCGACCGACTCCATGCGGAAGGCCTCGAAGTACTGCTCGACGTGGTGTTCAACCACACCGCCGAAACCGACGAACACGGCCCGACGCTGTCGCTGCGCGGACTGGCCAACGCACGCTACTACCATCCCGCCCCGGGCAGCCCGGCCCACTATGCCAACTGGACCGGTTGCGGCAACAGCGTGAACCTCACCGAACCCAGGGTCGTGCAACTGGTGGTCGGCGCGCTGCGCCACTGGGTCGAACACTATGGCGTCGATGGTTTTCGCTTCGACCTGGCCACTTCACTCGCGCGCGACCGCCACGGCCAGTTCGATCGCAGCGCCGGGCTGTTTGCCGCGCTGCAGTCCGATCCGGTGCTCTCACGGGTCAAGCTGCTCGCCGAACCCTGGGATATCGGCGCCGGCGGCTACCAGCTCGGCGCCTTCCCGAGCGGCTGGCTGGAGTGGAACGACCAGTTTCGCGACACCCTGCGTGCCTGGTGGCTGCAACGCACCGGCGACCGCGGGGTGTTCGCGCACCGCTTCGCCGCATCGAGCGGCCAGTTCCGTCATGACGCCCGCGCGCCGCTGGCGAGCATAAACCTCCTCACCGCGCACGACGGATTCACACTCGCCGACCTGGTCAGCTACAACCACAAGCACAACCAGCCCAACGGCGAGCACAACCGTGACGGCCATCATCACAACCAGTCATGGAACTGCGGCATCGAAGGCCCCACCGACGACGCGGCCGTGCAGGCCTTGCGCGCGCGCCTGCGGCGCGCTCTGCTCGCCACCCTGTTGTGCGCGCAAGGCACGCCGATGCTGCTCGCCGGCGACGAGATCGGCCACAGCCAGCACGGCAACAACAACGCCTACTGCCAGGACAACGAGACCACCTGGCTCGACTGGTCCGCCGCCGATGCCGCGCTCACGGCGTGTGTCGCACGCCTGATCGGGCTGCGCCATCGCCATGCGGCGCTACGCCAGGCCGACTGGCTGGCCGGGCCGCGCGACGCGGGCGATGCCCACACGGTCCGCTGGTGGCACCCAGACGGGGGCGAAATCCATGACCAGGGCTGGAACGACACTTCCGACCCGGCCCTGGCAATCGTGCTGCGCCCCGCCACCAGAACCGCAACCGACATGCGCGGGCACGCCGCCGATGAATCCGCCGCAGTCTTGCTGCTGATCAACCCCGATCTCGACCCGCGTCGCTTCAAACTCCCCCGCGGGTACTGGCACGCAGTCTTCGACAGCGCCAGCGACGACGGCATGCCCGACGACCGGACCGCGCTCGCGGCGCTCGCCGACGATACCGTGGCGCTGGTCGTGGCCGGCCGTACTTTCCGCATTTTTGTTGACCTACCGCATTGCACAAACAGCGTGCCAGCGCGCTAATGAACGTGGCAGCGTATGCCGGATACAATCTCAGCACGCAGGGGAAGCAAATGATCGACATGAATCACATCAGCGGCGGCCGATCGCTCGCGCGCCGCACGCTGGCCCTGGTTCTGGCGGGTGGCCGGGGCTCGCGCCTGCGCGACCTGACCAATGCGCGGGCCAAGCCGGCGGTACATTTCGGTGGCAAGTTCCGCATCATCGATTTCGCCCTGTCGAATTGCATGAACTCCGGGCTGCGCCGGATCGGCGTCATCACCCAGTACAAGTCGCACTCGCTGCTGCGCCACCTGCAACGCGGCTGGAGCTTTCTGCGCAACGAAATGAACGAGTTCGTGGATCTGCTGCCCGCGCAGCAGCGAACCAACGAAGAGCACTGGTATCAGGGCACCGCCGATGCCGTCTACCAGAACCTCGACATCATCCGGGCCGCGAACCGGCCCGAATACATCATCATTCTGGCCGGCGATCATGTTTACAAGATGGACTACTCGGTGATGCTCGCCGACCACGTGGCCGGCGGACGCGGTGTCACGGTGGGCTGCATCGAGGTCGCCCGCGACGAGGCCCGGGCCTTCGGCGTGATGGCGATCGACGAGTCGCGCCACATCAACGCCTTCGTCGAAAAGCCTGTCGACCCGCCGTCGATGCCGGGCAATCCGGATCAGTCGCTGGCGAGCATGGGCATCTACATCTTCACCGCCGACTACCTGTACAAGCTGCTCGAGAACGACGCCCGCAATCCCGAATCCAGCCACGATTTCGGCAAGGACCTCATCCCGATCGCGGTCGCCGAAGGCCAGGCGCTGGCACACCCGTTCAGGCTTTCGGCGATCGCCACCCCGCCCTTTTCGGGCCCCTACTGGCGCGACGTCGGCACCATCGACGCCTACTGGACGGCCAACCTGGATCTCGCCTCGACCACCCCCGCGCTCAACATGTACGACAAGGACTGGCCGATCTGGACCTACCAGGAACAGTTGCCGCCGGCCAAGTTCGTGCACGACCTCGCCGGACGCCGCGGTGCAGCGATCAACTCGCTGGTGTCGGGCGGCTGCATCGTGTCGGGTTCGGTGGTGCGCAACTCCGTGCTGTTCTCGAACGTGCTGGTGCGATCCTATTGCGACATCGAGTCGGCGGTGGTGCTGCCCGATGTGCAGATCAATCGCCACTGCCGGCTCAACAAGGTGGTGGTCGATCGCGGCTGCAAGATTCCCGAAGGCATGGTCGTCGGCGAAGACTCCGAACTCGACGCGCGCCGCTTTCACCGCACCGAAAGCGGCGTGGTCCTGATGACGCGCGACATGCTCGCCGCGCTCTGAGCGGCACCGCGCTCCGCCGACAGGCTGCCCAAAAGCTGGATAAAGAAATAATTCGAATCTAAAGCGAATCCGCTGCGGGGATCCCTTACACTGTCGATCGTCTCAATAGCCGACTGTATGGGCCCATTCAAATGAGTGATCAGCGACAGCGCATCAAGGTGCTCGGCGCAGGCATTTTCAGCCTGATCCTGGTGATGGGCGTGGCCCGCTTCTCGTACACCCCGCTGCTGCCGCTGATGCAGCAACAGGCCGGACTGGGCGTCGCCGAGGCCGGCTGGCTGGCCGCGATCAACTACACCGGCTACCTGTGCGGCGCGATCATCGCCTCGCTGATCAGCGACCTGGCGCTGAAGGACCGCCTCTACCGCGTCGGACTGGTCGTGGCGATCGTCAGCACCGCGGTCATGGGGCTCAGCACCGACGTCACCGTATGGGCGCTGTCGCGCTTTTTTGCCGGCCTGAGCAGCGCCGCCGGCATGTTGCTCGGCACCGGCCTGATCCTGAACTGGCTGATCCGGCACAACCACCGCAGCGAGCTGGGCATCCACTTCGCGGGCATCGGCATCGGCATTGCCGGCTGCGCCGTCGCGGTGGCGGCGATGAGCCACTGGCTCGACTGGCGCGAACAGTGGTTCGCCTTCACGGTGATGGGTTGTCTGCTGCTGGTGCCGGCCCTGCGCTGGCTGCCGCCGCCGGACAACAGCGGGCTCACCAAGAGCGGCCAGAAGATGGTCGACAAACCGCCCAGCGCGCTGTTCATGCGCATCTTCATGGCCGCCTACTTCTGCGCCGGAATCGGCTACGTGATCAGCGCCACTTTCATCGTCGCGATCGTCGACCGCCTGCCCGGCCTCGGCGGCCAGGGCACCCTGGTATTCATGGCGATCGGCATCGCCGCGACGCCTGCCTGTTTCAACTGGGACCTGATCGCCCGCCGCACCGGCGATCTCAACGCCCTGATCCTGGCCGCGGTGCTGCAGATCGTCGGCATCCTGCTGCCGGTGATGGCGGGCGGCCTGTTCGCCGCGGTCTTCGGCGCGCTGCTGTTCGGCGGCACGTTCATCGGCATGGTGAGCCTGGTCCTGACCATGGCGGGCCGCTACTACCCCACCCGCCCGGCCAAGATGATGGGCAAGATGACCCTCTCCTACGGTGCGGCCCAGATCATCGGCCCCGCCGTCACCGGCTGGCTGGCCGCCCGGCTCGGCAGCTACGAAGCCGGCCTGTACCTGGCGGCCGCGGTGATGCTGATCGGCGCCCTGCTGCTGATGCTGCTCAAGGCGGTGGAAAAACGCGACGCGGCGCTGGCGCTCGCATCGGGTACGCAAGGCTGACCGACGCCGCCCGATCGAAGCACCCGTGGCCCCGCCGCCATCTACACGCTGCTGCTGAGCCGCAACTGTGCGCCGAAACATACGCCCGACCCGTCCGGCAGGTTATCCGCCTGGAGTTTGCCGCCGTGAAAGCGCGCGATCATCCGGGCCACGTACAGGCCGAGGCCGAGATGGGGGTCGCCGGCCGCGCCACGGGGACGGGCGCTCACCATCGATTCGAACAGGCGCCCTTCGAGTTCGGCCGGCAGTAGCGGGCCGGTGTTGCTGACCGACAGCGTCGCGGTCGTGGTCTGGAAGCCGAGGTCGATACGGATGGGCGTGCCCGGGGTCGCGAAATCGGCGGCGTTCTCGACCAGCTTGTCGAGCATCTGGGCGGCGAGGTCCGGCACGCCGCGGACATACACCGGATACGGCGGCAGGCGGCTCTCGAAGTCGCGCGCCGGGTAGGCCACGCGATAGCCGTTGATGCATTCGGCCACCACCGCGGCCAGGTCGAAACGTTCGAGCTCGGCACTGGCCAGCGCCTGCTCCATGCGGGTGGCCTCGCTCATGCGGGTGAGAATGCGCGACAGACGGCTCAGGCCGGCGTCGGCGCGGTCGAGGTAGGTCTGGGCCGAAGCGTCGCCGACTTCCATGCGCAGGTTCTCGAGCGACGAACGCACCACCGCGATCGGCGTGCGCAATTCATGCGACAGCCGGTTGGCCATGCTCTCGAGATAAGCATGATGCTGGTCGAGGCGCGCCAGCAAGGCCTGGAAGCTGCGGGACAGATCGCCGATCTCGTCACCCGCGCGCGAGGCGCTCACCCGTTGGCGGACCCTCCCGCGACCGTCTACCGCGTGCTCGGCTTCGTCGCGCAAGCGCCGGATACGCGACGACAGCCGCGAGGCAAAGGCCAGCACCAGCAACGCCGCGACGACGAAGCCGCCCAGCGTGAGCATGATCAGGCGTTCGACCGCCTGGTTGCGCAGGCTCGCGATCGACTGGGTACTCTCTTCGACCCGCACCACGCCCAGCACCCGGTCGCCGCTCCACACCGGATGCGCGGCCGCCACCACGACGATGGGGGGGCTGTCCAGCCGACGTACCCGCGAGGCCTCGCCCCCCATCAAGGCCTCGAACACCTCCGCACGCGCGTCGTGCGGCTCGCCGCTGCTTTCGGCCGCCGCCGGCGCACTCAACACCCGTTCCAGCAGCTTGCGCCACAGCCGCCACAGGGCCGACCCGGCCGCGCCGTCCGGGTCGGAAGGCGATGCGAGACTGCCGGCCTGGGCGACCAGCTGCAGGTCGCGGTTGATCACCTGGATGCGCGAGGTGGTGCGCTCCAGGCCACGCAGGATCGCCTCGACCTCGGGCACCGGGCGCGGCGTTTCGAGCGGCGCCAGCACGGTCGGCGCGGCTTCGACCAGTTCCTCGCCGGGCAGCAACAGGGCCGTCGATTCGGGCAAGGCCTGCGGACGCAAGGCCATCAAGCCCGGCCGCTCATGCAGCGCGGTCGCCACCGCGCGGGCGGTCGCGACGAGCGCCTGGCGCTGGCCATCGACCAGGAAGCGCTCCATCTCCTGCACATAGCGGTAGCCCATCCACGGCAGGCCCAGCAGCAGCAGCGCAAGCAGGGCGAGCTGGGCGCGCAGGCCGAACCTGAAGCGCGGTGCGGACGCGACCTGGTTCATCAGCCCTTCCAGCGATAACCCATGCCGTACACGCTGTCGATGCGGTCGAACTGCGGATCGACCGCGGCGAACTTGCGCCGGATGCGCTTCACATGCGAGGTGATGGTGCCCTCATCGACCAGACGCGCGTCCTGCATCAACTGATCGCGGTTCTTCACATGGCCGGGCGAGCGCGCCAGCGTGTGCACCATCCAGAACTCGGTCAGGGTCAGATCCACCGCCTGGCCGCGCCACTGGGTGGTGAGGCGCAAGGTGTCGAGGCTGAGTTCGCCGCGCACCACGCAGGCCTCGGCCGGCGCCGCTTCGGTCAGCGCCTCCACCCGGCGGAACAATGCGGCGATGCGCGCGAGCAAGTGGGGCAGGCTGACGTCCTTGGTCAGGTAATCGTCGGCCCCCAGGCGCAGCCCCGAGACCACGTCGAAATCGCTGTCACGCGCAGTGAGAAAGATGATCGGCACCCGCGCCGACAGCGCGCGCAGCTCACCGCACAGGGTAAAGCCACCCTCGGGTTCGTCGCCCAAACCGATGTCGATGATCGCGAGATCGGGCAGACGCGCCCGAAACGCCCCGAGCGCCGACGGCCGGTCGGCATGCGCCGCCACCTCGTAACCCTGGCGCGCGAGCGCCTCGGCATAGTTGGCGCGAATGGCCGCTTCGTCCTCGACGATCGCGATTCTACGTCCCATGGGTTACCCGTTCTCCGCGTGTGGCTGATCACGGCGCGACTATACCACCGCCCCGACGCGCCCGCCCGGCACGCCGCAGATGCCATTTTTTCGCCACTTTTGGCCCCCGCACCGCCATTTTTGGCGCCGCTTCCTGCCGGATTGCCCGTGTTCAATGGTGGCATGCGGAAGACGCCATCCACGCCACCGCCCCCTTCGCAACCACCGGAGAGCAACATGCCAGCCAGCCCCGAGCCCCTTCCCCCTACCACGCCCCACCTGATCTTCCACCTCATGCGCGCACTGATGATCGCGATCGGGGCGAACCTCGCCGTCGGCCTGCTGGTGTTCCTGGCTTCGCCCGGCGCCCATGCCGCGGGCGGCGGCACGCTGCTGCTGCGCGGTGCCGACGGAGAAGTCGCCGCGCCGACGCTGAATACCGAGGTCGACATTCGCGTTGCCGGCCCGCTGGCGCGTGCCCGGGTTGCGCAGGTTTTTCACAACGACGGCGAAAACTGGCAGGAAGGCCGCTACGTCTTTCCCTTGCCGGAGAATGCGGCGGTCGACCGGCTGCACATCCGCATCGGAGACCGGGTGATCGAAGGCGAGATCCAGCCGCGCGAACAGGCTGCCCAAACCTACGCCACCGCGCGCGCAGCCGGGCAGCGTACCGCCCTGGTCGAGCAGGAACGGCCCAATATCTTCACCACCAGCATCGCCAACATCGGGCCGGGCGAATCCATCCGGGTCGAGATCGAGTACCAGCAGACGCTCGCCTACACCCGCAGCGGCGAGCACGGACGCTACAGCCTGCGCTTTCCGATGGTGGTCGCGCCACGCTACATCCCGAGCGAGCCGGCACCGCTCAAGGTCGCCCGGCCGCAGCGCGGCTGGGCACGCGATGGCGACGAGGCCGCCGACGCCGCGCGCATCACGCCGCCGGTGCGCCATC
>DDUE01000024.1:0-148 GCA_002344625.1 Rhodocyclaceae bacterium UBA2346
GGCGCCGCGCCGCAATCCCGGCGCGGCAGCGGGGGCCTATGACGACATGGTGCGCCTCGCGGCCTCGCTCGAGCGGGCGCCGCTGGGCCACAAGGTCGAAGTGGGTCGATGGCTGCTCGAACGCCTGGCCCAGCCGGCCGAGAAACCC
>DDUE01000024.1:497-17915 GCA_002344625.1 Rhodocyclaceae bacterium UBA2346
GGGGGGGAGCCGCTTTATGCCAGTCCGCACACGGTGGTGCCGCCCGAAGTGGCGGGCGGCTGGCTCGACGCGGTCCTGGCCTTGAACTGGAAAAAAGTCGAGCCGGCGGCATTCGCGGCCGCGCAGCTCGCACGCCTTACCGGCGACCGCGCCCGCGACCTGCCGCCCGGGCTGCGTGAAGAAGTGGCGCGGCGGCTGACCCAGGCGGGCGCGCCCGAGCGCTGGATCAACCAGGTGCGCAGCGTCGTGGCACTGGATGAGGCCGACCGGCGGCGCGCCTTCGGCGAATCGCTGCCGGCGGGCTTGACGCTGATCGAGCGCTCACCCGAATGACGCCGTCGCGCGCTCGGGTGGAGCGTGGCCGCGTCAGTCGCGGCGGCTGGTGACTTCGAGCAGGTGATAGCCGAACTGGGTCTTGACCGGACCCTGAACGACATTGATCGGGGCGCTGAACACCACGGTGTCGAATTCCTTGACCATCTGCCCGGGGCCGAAGGAACCCAGGTTGCCGCCATCGCGGCCCGACGGGCAGGTCGAGTGTTCTTTTGCCAATTGGGCAAAATCGGCGCCGGCCTCGATCGCGGTCTTCAGTTCGTTGCAGCGGGCTTCGGTATCGACGAGGATGTGGCGGGCAGTGGCTTTGGCCATCGGAGGGCTCCTTGGGTGAAAGAGCCGCAGAGACTACCGCAAACCGGGCCGGAGTCAATCGCCGCGGCGGCGGACCGGCCTGGATATCCCGATCTCCGCTCACCGGCCGAAGACCGTCGGGCGCGCACCCGAATGGTGAGCGCCGCTCATGGTCTGGTGTAAGATGGCCGCCAAACGATTCGCCGCAGCCGTTTCGCTGCGGCCCACGCGAGAACAGCATTTATGGTCCCACACCTCACCACCGCGCTGACCGGCCCGCTGCTGGAGCTTGAAAAACGCTTTCTCGATTCCGCGAGCGATATCGAGCAGTGGATGCGGGTACAGTGGCAGGATCACATGCCGCCGTTCTACGGATCGACCGATCTGCGCAATTCGGGCTTCAAGCTCGCGCCGGTCGACATGAACCTGTTTCCGGGCGGATTCAACAATCTGCCGGATGCCTTCATGCCGCTGTGCGTGCAGGCGGCGCAGGCGGCGATCGAGCGCATCTGCCCGGATGCGCGGCACCTGCTGCTGATTCCCGAGAACCACACCCGCAACCAGTTCTATCTGCAGAACGTCGCGAAGCTGGTCGCGATCCTGCGTCTCACCGGGCTCAACGTGCGTATCGGCAGCCTCTTGCCCGACATCACCGCGCCGACCACGCTCGAGCTTCCCGACGGCGCCACGCTGACCCTCGAACCCTTGCTGCGCAAGGACGGGCGGATCGGACTGGCCGGATTCGATCCGTGCGCGGTATTGCTCAACAACGATTTGTCGGCCGGCGTGCCGGGGCTGCTCAGGGGGCTGGACGAACAGTGGGTGATTCCGCCCCTGCATGCCGGCTGGCATGTTCGGCGCAAGTCCCGCCACGCCGCGGCCTACGACCGGGTGGCGCGCGAGTTCGCCGATGTCATCGGCATCGATCCGTGGCGCATCAACCCCGAGTTCGGGGTGTGCGGGCAGATCAACTTCCAGGAGCGCACCGGCGAGGAATGCCTGGCTGCGCAGGTGGATGCGCTGCTTACCGGGATTCGCGCCAAGTATCGGGAGTACGGCATCACCGAGACGCCGTTCGTGGTGGTCAAGGCCGATGCCGGCACCTACGGCATGGGCGTCATGACGGTCAAGGACGCGTCCGAGGTGATCGGGCTCAACCGCCGCCAGCGCAACAAGATGGCCGTGGTCAAGGAAGGCCTACAGGTGCACGAAGTGATCATCCAGGAGGGCGTGCATACTTTCGAGACGCTCGATTCGGCGGTGGCCGAGCCGGTGATCTACATGATGGACCATTATGTGGTGGGCGGTTTCTACCGGGTGCATACCGAGCGCGGCCGGGACGAGAATCTCAATGCGCCGGGCATGCATTTCCGTCCGCTGGCCTTCGACACCTGCTGCACGCTGCCGGACAGCGGCCAGGCGCCGGATGCGCCGCCGAACCGCTTCTACGCCTATGGTGTGGTCGCACGTCTGGCCCTGCTGGCCGCGTCGGTCGAGATCGAGGAGACCGCGCCGGCCGAAGCCGAAGCGCTGGTCTGAACAGCACCGGAATACCGAGCACTCATGGCACGCAGCCTCAAACTCGCCTTCATTCTCGATCCGCTCGAGCATCTGAAACCCTACAAGGACTCGAGCGTCGCGATGATGCGCGAGGCGACCCGGCGCGGTCACGCGGTCTTTGCGGTGCGGCGCGAGGCGTTGGCCTGGCGGGACGGGGTGGTGTCCGCGCGGGCGGTTTCCCTGCGCGTCTCGGCTGACGATCATGCCTGGTACGAGGCCGGCCAGACCGCCGAGACGCCGCTCGCTGCGTTCGATGCGGTGGTGATGCGCCAGGATCCGCCCTTCGATTTCGAGTATGTCGCCGCCACCTGGCTGCTCGAGCGGGCGGTGGCGGGCGGCGCGCGGGTGTTCAACGACCCGCGCGCGATTCGTGATCATTCCGAAAAGCTCGCGATCACCGAATTCGCGCAGTTCATCGCGACCACGCTGGTGTCGCGCGAAGCGGTGGACATCCACGCCTTCATCTCCGAATTCGGCGACGTGGTGTTGAAACCGCTCGACGGCATGGGCGGCAGCCAGATTTTCAGGGTGCGCGCGGATGACCCCAATCGCAATGTGATCGTCGAAACCCTGACCGTCGATGGGCGGCGCACGATCATGGCGCAGCGCTATCTGCCCGAGATCGTCGAGGGCGACAAGCGGGTGCTGATCATCGGGGGCGAGGTCGTGCCGTATGCGCTCGCGCGCATTCCCAAGGCGGGCGAAACCCGTGGCAATCTCGCCGCCGGCGGGCGCGGCGTGGCCATGCCGCTGACCGCGCGCGAGCGCGAGATTGCCGAGGCGCTCGCACCGGTGCTGTGGGCGCGCGGTCTGATGGTGATCGGACTCGACGTCATCGGCGGCTGCCTGACCGAGGTCAATTGCACCAGCCCCACCTGCTTCGTCGAGATCGGCGCGCAGACCGGGTTTTCGGTTGCCGGACTGTTCGTCGACAAGCTCGAAGCTGCCTGCGCATGATCCGCGGCGAGGTTCTTGTTCGCCGCCTGGCTGCGGCGTTTCTCGCATTGCTCGTCGTCGTCGCGTCGCAGGGGTGTTCGCGCCCGCAGGTGATGCACCAGGAGGCGTACGTATTCGGCACGCGGGTCGATCTGAGCGTGTATGGCGAGACCGCCGAGACCGCCGAGACCGCCATGGCCGCGGTGCTGCGAGAGTTCGATCGCCTGCATCGTAGCTATCACGCCTGGGAGCCGTCCGAGCTCACCCGGCTGAACGAGGCGATCGCGCGCGGCGAGCGTATCGAGGTGTCGGACGAGCTTGCCGCGCTGCTGAGGGATGCGCAACGGCTGGCCGCGCTCGGCGACGGCCTCTTCGATCCGGCCATTGGCAGCTTGATCGCGCTGTGGGGGTTTCATGACGACGAATTCGTGCCGGTCCGCCCCGAACCCGATGCGCTTGCGGCGCTGATCGCAGCCCATCCGCGCATGACCGATCTGAGCATCGATGGCAACTGGGTCTCGAGTGCCAATCCGGCGGTGCGGATCGACCTGGGCGGGTACGCCAAGGGCTATGCGCTCGACCGGGCGGTCGCGATCTTGCGCGAGCGCGGCATCGCGAATGCGCTGGTGAACATCGGCGGCAATGTCATGGCCTTGGGCGGCAAGGGAAATACGCCGTGGCGCCTGGGCATCCAGCATCCGCGTGAGCCGCGCCCGCTCGCAACCCTGCCGATCTACGACGGCGAGGCGATCGGCACCTCGGGCGACTACCAGCGGTTTTTCGAACTCGACGGTGTGCGCTACGCCCACCTGCTCGATCCGCGCAGCGGCGAGCCTGCGCGCGGAACGCAGTCCTTGTCGGTGTTGATCACGCCGCGCGCCGATGCCGGCACGCTCTCGGATGCCGCCAGCAAGCCCGCGTTCATCGCCGCCGACGGCTGGCGCGAGCAAACCCGCCGCTACGGCATCGAGCATGCGTTGAGGGTCGATCAGGATGGCGTGATCGAGGTCACGCGGGCATTGCGTGCGCGCCTGCAGTTCCCGTCCGGCATCGGGCCGGTGCGGGTCGTCGATTGACCGATGCGGACGTGCCACTGATGCCTGCGCAGAAAGCCGAGCTGGATCGCCTCGCGGTCGTGATGATGGTGTTGATGTGCGCCGTCCTGGGCGTGCAGAACGTGGTCGTCAAATGGGGCAACGAGGGCATTTCGCCGATCTGGCAGTCGGGACTGCGTTCGGCCGGCGCGGCCGTGCTGGTCTGGGTGTGGGCGCAATGGCGTGGAATCCGCTTGTGGGATGCCGACGGCACCCTGTGGCCGGGTATCGCGACCGGGGCGCTGTTTGCCGGCGAGTTCGGCATGATCTTCACCGCGCTGCAATTCACCGATGCCTCGCGCGGGGTGATCTTCTTATATACCGCGCCTTTTTTCGTGGCGCTGGGCGCGTTGTGGTGGCTGCCGAACGAGAATATGCGCAAGGCGCAGTGGCTGGGCATGGCGCTGGCGTTCGCCGGGGTGTTGCTGCTGTTTGGCGAGAACCTCGTCCGCCCGGCCGGGACGGCCTGGATCGGCGACCTGATGATGCTGGTGGGGGCGCTCTTGTGGGCGGCCACCACGCTGACCGTCAAGGCGACCGTACTCGCGCGCAGCGCGCCCGAAAAGACGCTGTTGTACCAGTTGGGGGTGTCCGCGCTGGTGTTGCCGCTACTGGCGCTCGCGTTCGGCGAGGCCGGGGTGTTCGCCCCGAGCGCGCGCGTGTGGGCGTCGCTCGCCTATCAGATCGTGGTGGTCGCGAGCGGGGCCTACCTCGCCTGGTTCTGGCTGATCCGCCGCTATCCCGCCACCCGGATCTCGTCGTTCTCGTTCCTGACCCCGGTCATGGGTGTGCTCGCCGGGGTGCTGCTGCTGGATGAACCGCTGACCCCCCTGGTCGTGCTGGCACTGCTGCTGGTGGGCATGGGGATCTGGATCGCCAATCGGCCGGCGAAGGCCTGAGCCGGGAACGCGGGGCTTGATGCCGCGGCGCGATACCTGTACATGTCGGATCGAGTGTCCAAGACTGATCGTCAAACCGGAGACAAAACATGAATGCCGAATTTTTGCAAGCGGTCGATGAGCGTAGTGCCAGTGCCCGCGCGTCGGGCGACCTGTTGCCGATACAGGCGGAGGAAACCGTTCTCGAAGACGCCGGCCTGCGCTTCATCGTGCGCTGGGTGTCGTCGCTTGCCGTCAAGGATGCCGCCAAGGTGACGCTCCCCGGCGGGCCGCGCGATCCGGATTTCAATCCGTTTCTGGCGCCCGAGCCCGCGTTGACGGTGGGGCCGGTGGGTGAGCACCATGTCGCGATCCTGAACAAGTTTCCGGTGTGCGATCGTCACCTGGTGTTGGCCAGGCGGACCTTCGAAGAGCAACTGATTCCGCTGGCGCCGATCGACTTCGCCGCGCTGGCGCGGGTGATGGGCGAATACGGCGGGCTGGGCTTCTACAACGGCGGAGCGCCGGCGGGGGCGAGCCAGCGCCACAAGCACGTCCAGTGGATTCCGGCGGCGGCGGGCAATGCGTCGCTGCGGCTGCTGGCGAACGGGCTGCCGGCGACGCTCGCCGAGCACGGTCTCGCGCGCCATCCGGCGCTACCGATGCAGCACTGCTTCGTCAGGGTCAGGAACGCCACCGGTACGTCGGTCGAGGTTGCGGCACACAGCATGCATACCGCGTTCGGGCTGGCATGCAGAGGCTTGGCGCTGACGCCCGACGTCAACGGTCTGCTGCCCTCGTTCAATTTGTTGACCGGCGACGGCTGGCTGATGCTGGTGCCGCGCAGTCGCGAGCATTTTGACGAGGTATCGATCAACGCGCTGTCATACGGCGGCACGCTCTACGTGCGCCGGCCGGAGCAGGTCGAGGCGATTCGCGCGACCGGCCCGCTGCGTGTGCTGGCCGCGGTGGGGTGTTAACGGTCCGTGCTGCCAGCCGCGGTGTGGCGTGGCTTCTGCGTCAGGCAGCGGCGGGTTTGCGGGTTGCGAGGACGTGTTGATACAGGCCGCCGAATACCGTGCGGCGTTGCCAGGTGAAATCGCTTGACCGGGGGCTCATGGATTCGATCGGCACATCGAGCAGCGACGGTGCATACGGCTCCAGCCAGCGGAACACGAGCTTCATCACCGGAGCCAGCGGATGCCAGCGGCGAGGGCGGTGATAGTCGACGAACAAAGCCTTGCCTCCGGGTTCGACCGCTGCCAGAAGGTTGTCGACGATCTTTGCCCGCTGGTGCTCGGGCACCTCGTGGAGCAGGAAGAAACAGCACACGCCCTGGTAGGTCTTGTCGAGTGGCAGGGTGAGATCGGCCTGGCGCGCCTGGGCATGGGGCAGGTCGGCAAACTTGCGCCGTACGTTGGCGACCTGGATCGGGGCGACATCGACCACGTCGAGTGCACCCTCGGCGCCCACCTGGCGCGCCAGCATCGGCGAGAAGTCGCCATAGACACAGGCGGCCTGCAATACCCGCTGCCCAGTCGAAAACTCGGCAACCGCAGCCTGCATCAGGCGACCGGCATTGCCCCACAGGATCGCGGAGACGACCAGGCTGCGGTCCAGCCACGGCAGTGTGCGATGATTGAGGTAGGCCCAGGTGTACGTGGTGCTGAGGTACTCGGGGATGGCGTGTGTATCGCAGGGCGTCTGCGGTTCGGCGCTTAGTCTCGGCATCGTCGGCCTGTTGTGTGTGCTTGAACGTTACGAGGGAACTCAGCGAAATCGCTCGGCACGGCGCGCGCCGTGCGATTCAAAGATAGCACGATTTACTGCAGTGCAGCATCGATATGTCGAATCCGGGGATTCGCTATGGCAATGTAGTCAGTGCCCGGACGAGATCCAGATTCAGCGCCAGACCCACTCGCGCGCGCCGACGCGCAGCGAGACGATTTCGCCGGGTTCGGTCCGGGTGTAGAGTTCGAGCTCGCCCGAGTCGAGTATGCGCGCACCGGTAACCACCACGTCGATGAGCCGTTCCGACGATTTGGCCCGGTCGCTCAACTGCAGCCTGGGAAAGTGGGCGCGCAGCAGGTCTGCCCAGACATCGAGGGCGTCAGGCGGAAGGCTGACGAGATTCACGTCTATTTCGCGATGCATTTGGGTACCTGCGTTGGGGCAATGCCTCGGTGCGGCGGTTCTGGCAGGGCCGCCTCATCTCAAATGCCCGTCCAATTCCGACGCGCCGATGTTAACACTTTGGCTTGCTTCATTGCATGCGTTCCGATGCGGGTACGCACACATCGGAGGCGGGTCTGGCGATGACAGCTGACGGGGTTGCGCGCGACGGCCGATCGGGGGCCGGAGTGCGCACCGATATGCCATCATGGCTCAATGGCGGGAACAAAACGAAAAAGTACGTTTTACGTGTTGACGCGTTCAAGTTAACGGCTATAATTCTGCTTCTTCGCAACGCGCTCGTAGCTCAGTTGGATAGAGTACCTGGCTACGAACCAGGGGGTCGTGGGTTCGAATCCTGCCGAGCGCGCCATAAGAATCAAGCACTTACGCCACCTCAAAAAGGTGGCGTTTTTGCTTTCTGCGCGCGATGTTTGACACAGATCCGGGTACGTGACCGGGAGGCGCGCTAGCGAGTTCTTCCGCTACTGGGTTTGCCGCGACCGAATCGCGGTGGGAAGCGCCACCATGTGGCAAGCACCGCGAGGCCGAAGATCGAGTACAAACCGGTGAACACCCAGGCGGGCGCGTTCCAGAACAGCAGCGCCTGCAGCCAGTGTTCGATGAAACCGTTGGCGTAGTAGGGGCCCGCCCGGGTCTGCGCGCGCACGCGCAACCACATCTCGAGTGTGGTCAGCGGGCACACCATGCCGATCCAGGCTTCGGCGACGACGATGCCAATGGTCGCGACATGCGTCAGCCGGAACCACGGGGCATTCACCCACGACCAGCCGTAGCGGTTGCCGATCAGGATCAGGGGCAGGCCGGCAACGACGAACAGGACGATCGCGGCATGAAGTACGAGCACCGCGTCGGCGAGCAACTGGTAGCCAGGCATCGCATTCCGAAGAAGGGGCGCTCCGGCGTCACATGCCGGAGAACGGTTTGTGGCCCGGCAATCGGCTGAGTCCGGGCGGGTTGTGCTTGCGCCGGGGTGTGTCGACGTGCCGGCTTCGCACGCGCGCGACGGGTCAGGTCCGCTCGCGATCCTCCCCGCCCGAGCGGTGTGCGTCGTGCTTCTCGGCGCCGGTGATCAAGCGGCCGGCGCGCAGGTCGCGATACACCGCCGCGCGCATGATCAGCATCGCGACGACCGGCGCGCTCATCAGGATGAAGGCGCTGATGAGGAGTTCATGGATCACCGGCCGTGACTGTTGCACGGTGAAGTAAAGCATCGACGCAATCAGGATGCAGCCGGCGCCCAGGGTGATCGTAATCGCCGGGCCGTGAATGCGCTGGTAGAAGTGCTTGAGGCGTACCAGTCCGAGCGCGCCGACGAGCGTGATCACGCCGCCGAACACCAGCAGGAGCGCGGTCGGCAGGGCTGCCCACCACGGGAGTGCGTCGGCCGGGCTCATTCGATTACCTCGCCGCGCATCAGGAACTTGGCCAGCGCGACCGTCGACACGAAACCGATCAACGCGATCAACATCGCCGCTTCGAAGTAGATCAGGTTGCCGAAGCGGATGCCCAGCATCAGCACCAGCAGCATCGTGCACATCCACAGCGTATCCAGCGCGAGGATGCGGTCTTGAGCGGTGGGGCCGATCACGAGACGCAGGGCGCACAACAGCATCGACAAGGCCACGCATACCAGGGCGAACCAGATTGCGACGGACAGCAGGGCGGCAGTCGTCATGGGTGTTCTCCGGAGACGGCGGCCGGCTCGAAAAGCTCGCGGATCGGCTGCTCGTACTGTGTCTTGATCGTGTTGATCCACCACTGTTCGTCGTGCAGGTCGAACACGTGCAGCAGCAACTCGTTGTTGTCGGGCAGCAATTCCACCCAAACCGTGCCGGGCGTCGAATTGATCAGGCACGACAGCAGGGCCAGGCCATGGGGGCTGCGCAGTTCCAGCGGCACATGGATGAATTGCGAGTTCACGCCGTCCGCCTTGCGGAACAGGATGATGCGGCTCACGTTGAAGCACGAGCGCACGATCTCGATGGCGGATCGCCACAGCAGGCGAAAGAGCGCGAGAGGCCGGCCGATGCGGGCATGGCCGTGAGGCTGCAGCGGGCGTGCGAGCAGCGGGGCGGCGATGGCGAGCACCGCGCCCAGCAGCAGGTGGGCGGGATCGATGCTCTGGTTGAGCAGCAGCCAGGTGGCGAACAGCGCGAGCGACAGCGGGAGCGACGGCAACCAGCGCTTCATGGCCGATCTCCGTTTTCCGCTGCGCGGCTCACCGGCGGTTCGCCGGTCACGCGTTCGGCATAGGCGCCGCTGTGGGCCAGACCGAAGACCGTGCGGTCGAGATAGGCGAAAACCGCGCCGGCCTGCACCGTCAGCACGACGCACAGCACCACCAACGTGGCGATCGGCGCGGCCTCGGAGAACTGCAACCGCGGCGGCGCGACCGCGCCCGAGGCCCAGAACGTGCGCACGCCCAGGCGCATCAGGGCGATGATGGCGGCAAGGCCGGCGAACACGATCAGCGCCATCATCAGCCATGTCATCGGCGCCACGGCCGTCGCCCCGCCGCCATCGCTCGCATCGAGCAAGGCGTGGAACAGGCTGAACTTGGCAACGAAACCCGACAGGGGCGGCATGCCGCTGATGACCAGTGCGCAGCCGGCGAATGCGAGGCCCAGGAACGCCAGCGACCGCGGGATGCCGACCCCGACCGGATCTTCGGGCTTGTCTTCGATTGCGAAGGCTTCCATCGTCACTGCCAGCAGCGCCGCACCCGGCGGGCGAATGCGCTCGGTGAGCTCGATCAGCATCATGAACGCGGCCATCGCCAGGGTCGAGCCGACCAAGTAGTAGAGGCCGGCGGCCAGTACCCCGGCTTCGGACTGGCCGATCACCGCGAGCAGGGTGCCCGACGAGATGATCGCGCCGTAGCCGGCCATGCGCCCGCCATCCTGGCTGGCGAGCATGCCGATCGCGCCGAACATGAGGGTCGCCATGCCGCCGATCGTCAGCGCTTCGAGGCCAAAGCCGGTGAGCGCTCCTGCCTCGTCGCCGAATATCGACTGCCAGACCCGCAGCACCGCGTAAACACCGACCTTGGTCATCAGCACCAGCATCGCCGCAACCGGTGGCGACGCCGCGGCATAGGTGCCCGGCAGCCAGAAGCCGAGCGGCCACATCGCGCCCTTGGTCAGAAACGCCAGGGCCAGTATGCAGGCGCCGACCGAGAGCAGATAGCCGTCTTCGGCGCCCAGCAAAGCGACCCGGGCGCCCAGGTCGGCGATGTTGAGGGTGCCGGCCGCGGCGTAGATCAGCGCGACGCCGATCAGGAACAGGAACGATGCTACCAGGTTGATCGCGACGTACTGCATGCCGGTGCGGATGCGGCGCAGGTTGTAGCCGTGCAGCACCAGGCCGTACGACGCCGCGAGCATCACCTCGAAGAACACGAACAGGTTGAACAGGTCGTTGGTCAGGAAGGCGCCATTGAGCCCCATCAACAGGAACTGGAACAGTGAATGGAAATGCACGCCGATGCGGCTCCAGCGCTGCATCGAGAAAACCAGCACCGCGAGTGCGATGGTGGCGGTGAGCAGCAGCATCAGCGCCGCGAGCCGGTCGACCACCAGCGCGATGCCGAACGGCGCGGCCCAGTTGGCCGCCAGATACACGCCGATGTCCTGTGGCCAGTGCCCGCCGTCCACCATCAGCAGCAGGGCGAGGGCGATCAGCAGCGACAGCGTGGTGCTCGCCAGGTTGAACGCGAATTTCAGTTGATGGCGCGATTCGTTGACCGGAATCAGCAGCGCGCCGACCAGCAGCGGCACCAGCACCGGCAGCACGATCAGGTGCTGTGGCCAGGGGATCGCATTCATTCGCGCGGCTCCTCGCCATCGACATGGTCGCTGCCCGTCAGTCCGCGTGCGCCGATCATGATCACCAGATAGAGCGCGGTGGTTGCGAAGCCGATCACGATCGCGGTCAGAACCAGCGCCTGCGGCAGCGGGTCGGCGAACTGGGTCGGGTCGATGCCGGGGTCCGGGGTGATCGGCGGCCGGTTGACCCACAGGCGGCCCATCGCAAAGATGAACAGATTCACTGCGTACGACATGAGCATCAGGCCGGTGATCAGCTGGAAGGTGCGCGGGCGTAGGATCAACCAGATTCCAGCGCCGAACACCACCCCGACGGAGATCGCGACGACGAGTTCCATCAGCTTGCCCTCCGGCCGGTGTCCGCCGGCTCGTCGCCCGGCAGGCGGTGCGCGCGTACCGACTGGTGGGCGAGGGCGACGAGGATCAGCATGGTCGTGCCGACCACCGCCGTGAATACCCCGAGATCGAACACGAAGGCACTCGGCAGGTGCAGATCACCCAGCAGCGGCAGGCTCACATGGGCCGTGTGGGTGGTCAGGAAGGGGTGGCCGAACAGCCACGCACCGAGGCCGGTGATGCACGCCAGCACCAGGCCGAAAGCCAGCCAGCGATGGGGGCGCAGGCGCAGGTGATTCTCGACCCAGACCGCGCCGGCGAGCATGTACTGGACGAGGATCGCGACTGCGAATATCAGGCCGGCGACGAAGCCGCCGCCCGGCAGGTTGTGCCCGCGCATGAAGAAATACACGGCGATCACGCCCAGGAAGGGCAGCAACAGACGCAGATAGATGCCGGCCACCATCAGGTAGCCGCTGTTGGCCTGTTCGGCCGGCGTCTGGCGGCTGGCGGGATCGATCTCGTGGCGTTGCTGGGCGGGTATGCCGGCGCTCTCGGCCGCCGGGCGGAAACGGCGCAGCAGCGCATACACCGTCAGCGCGACGATGCTGAGCACGGTCACCTCGCCGAGCGTATCGAAGCTGCGGAAATCCACCAGCAACACATTCACCACGTTGCTGCCGCCGCCTTCACCCAGCGCGCGCAGCAGGAAGAAGCTGGAAATCGTGTCCGACGCGGGGTGGATCAGCACCGCGTATGTCAGCGCGGCCATGGCCAGACCGCCCGCCACTGCCACGGTCAGGTCGCGTGAGCGGTGCAGCCACGCGCGGCGCGGCGTTGCGAGTTCGAGCTCCTTCGGCGCGATGCGTGGCGGCAGCCAGCGCAGGCCGAGCAGGATGAGGACCGTGGTCACGGTTTCCACCATCAACTGGGTGAGCGCGAGGTCGGGCGCCGACAGCCACAGAAAGGTGGCCGCGGTGATGATGCCGGTGCCGCCGACCAGGGTAAGCGCCGCCAGACGGTGGTACTTGGCCATCCACGCGCCGGCCACGGCGCATGCGCAGCCGATGATCCAGATGGCGGCGAACAGTGGGTCGGCGTCCTGCCGCGGGATGATCGTCCAGTGCTGCGGCATCCCGGCGAGCAGCAGCGGCACGCCCATCATCGCGATCATCATCAGCAGCAGTTGCGGTTGCAGGCGGGTGGTGCCCAGGCGCTTGAGCAGCCATTCGGCGCCGCTGGTCAGGCGCAACATGACGGTTTCGTAGGTCTGGGCGCCGTTGAAGCGGTAGATCAGCGGCGTGTGCTCGCGCGCGTTCAGGTTGAAACGCGCGCGCAGAACGATGTAGAACAGCACTCCGCCGATCAACGCGACCACGCTCATCAGAAGCGGCAGGTTGAAGCCGTGCCAGACCGCGAGGTCGTAATGCGGGGTGTTCGCGCCGAGGGTCGCGTGGACCGCGACATCCAGCACCGGTCCGATGCTGATCGCCGGCATTACCCCCACGACCAGGCAGGTGAGCACCAGCAGCTCGACCGGAAACCGCATCCAGCGTGGCGGCTCGTGCGGTTCGCGGGGCAGGTCGGTGGCCAGCGGGCCGAAGAAGATCGCGATGAAGCGCAGCGAATAGGCGACGCTGAAAGTGCCCATCGCCACGGCCGCCATCGACATCCACCAGTTGCGCTCCGACCCCACGAGCAGGGCTTCGGAAAAGAACATCTCCTTGGACAGGAAGCCGTTGAGCAGCGGCACGCCCGCCATCGCCGCACCCGCGACGATCGCGAGCGTCGCCGTGATCGGCAGCTTGTGGCGCAGGCCGCGCAGGATCCGCATGTCGCGCGTGCCGGTCTCGTGATCGATGATGCCGGCGGCCATGAACAGCGACGCCTTGAAGGTTGCGTGGTTGAGGATGTGGAAGATCGCGGCGACCATCGCGAGCGGCGTGCCGATGCCGATCAGCACCGTGATCAGCCCGAGGTGGCTGATCGTCGAGTAGGCGAGCAGACCTTTGAGATCGTGCTGGAAGATGGCGGCGAAGGCGCCGATCAGCAGCGTGCACACGCCGGCCCCGCCGATGATCCAGGTCCACTCCGGGGTGCCGGCCAGTGCCGGCCACAGCCGCACCAGCAGAAACACGCCGGCCTTGACCATCGTCGCCGAGTGCAGGTACGACGACACCGGCGTGGGCGCGGCCATCGCGTGGGGCAGCCAGAAATGAAACGGAAACTGCGCGCTCTTGGTGAGCGCGCCCAGCGCGATCAGCACCAGCGCGACCATGTAGAGGTCGTGGGCGCGGATGAGATCCCCGGAGGCGAGCACGACGTCCAGGTCGTAGCTGCCCGCGATGTGCCCGAGCACCAGCACGCCGGCCATCAGGCACAGCCCGCCGGTCGCGGTGACGGTGAACGCCATGCGCGCGCCGCGCCGCGCGTCGGCGCGATGGTGCCAGTACGCGATCAGCAGGAACGAGGTCAGGCTGGTGAGCTCCCAGAACACCACCAGTTGCACCAGGTTGCCGGACAGCACGACGCCCAGCATCGAGCCCATGAACGCGAGCAGGAACGAAAAGAAACGCGGCACCGGATCGGAAGGCGACATGTAGTAGCGGGCATAGAGCACCACCAGCAGGCCGATCGCCAGCACCAGCATGGTGAATACCCAGGCCAGCCCATCCACCCGCAGCACGAAATCGAGCCCTTGCGCCGGAAGCCATTGAAACTCGTGACGATGCACCTCGCCCGCCGCAATTTCCGGGTACAGCGAGGCGGCGACGAACAGTCCGTAGAGCGTCACGCCGGCGGCGAGCCAGGCTTCGCGATTGCGCGCGTCCTCGGGCATCAGGGCCGCGATCAGGCTTCCGGCGAACGGAACGAGAATCAATGAAAAAAGCAGCATCGGGACTGGAGCTGGAGGTGGTTCGTCATCAATCGGGTGGCAGGAGCGGGAATCTACCCGTTGCATGTGACGCGTATGCCATCGCTGCGCGCCAACGACACGAAGGATATCACAGCAAGTTTGATGCCTGCGAGTCGCAGAGGGTTCGATTCGCGTACCAGATCGAACGGCGGCGATCGGTGTCGGCACGCCGGCCACGCGCCGCCACGATCAATCCGGCGGCGCGATCGCGCGATCGAGCCATGCTCAGGGGCGCCCGAAACGCCGCGTCAAGGCCTTCTCGAATTCGACCGCCACGAACACCCCGAGCCCGATCGCGACCGGGAGCAGCCAGTGCCGCAATGCCAGCGGCGCGGTGCCGAACACGGTGTTCATGACCGGCAGGTAGACGAAGGCCGCTTGCAGCAGAAGCAGCGCGCCCAGCGCCACCCATGCGATCGGGTTGGTGAACATCAGCGCGAGACGCAGGCTCGACCCGTTCAGAAAACGGCTATTGACCAGGTAGAAGGCCTGCGCGAGCACCAGCGTGCTGACCGCCATGGTGCGGGCGATGTCCATCGGCATGCCACGGCGCAGTTCGATCTGGAACAGGGCGATGGTCGCGCCGCCGATCAGCAGCGAAACCCGCCCGATGCGCCACAGGAAGGCGCGCTGCATGATGGGCGCGCCGGGCGCGTGCGGCGGACGCCGCATCACGCCGGGTTCGGCCGGTTCGAACGCGAGCGCCAGTGCGAGCGTGATCGCCACCACCATGTTGACCCACAGGATCTGTACCGGGGTCAGCGGCAGCACCATGCCGGAGAGTACCGCCGCAAGCATCACCAGGCCCTGCGCGCCGTTGGTGGGAAGGATGAACAGGATGGCCTTCTGCAGGTTGTCGTAGATGGTGCGGCCTTCCTCGACCGCGCGCTCGATCGACGAGAAGTCGTCGTCGGCCAGCACGATGTCGGCCGCTTCCTTGGTCGCCTCGGTGCCCTTGATGCCCATCGCCACGCCGACGTCGGCGCGCTTGAGCGCGGGGGCGTCGTTCACGCCGTCGCCCGTCATCGCCACCACTTCGCCGTTGGCCTGCAGCGCCTTGACCAGGCGCAGTTTGTGCTCGGGGCTGGTGCGGGCGAAGATGTCGGTATCGCCCACGATCCGGCGCAGCTCGGTGTCGGAGGCCGCCTCGATTTCGGCGCCGGTCACCACGCTCGGCGCACCGCCCCGGCCGATGCCCATCTCGAGGCCGATGGCCCGGGCGGTGCCGGCGTGATCCCCGGTGATCATCTTGACCCGGATGCCGGCGCCGTGGCAGGTACGGATCGCCGCGATCGCTTCGGGGCGCGGCGGATCGATGATGCCGACGAGCCCCAGGAACACCATGTCCTCGGCGAGATCGTCGATCGCGAGGTCGCGCTTGCCGGCGGGGGTGTCGCGTGCCGCGGCGGCGAGAACCCGCAGGCCCGCGGCGCCGAGGCGCTCGACATGCGCCTCCCAGAACCCGACGTCGATCGGTTCCGGCCGGTTGGCGGCGCCGAGCTGCGCGGTGCAGCGGGCCAGCAGGCGATCCGGCGCGCCCTTGAGGAGGATGCGGGTCTTGCCGTCGGGCGTGTCGTTCAAGGTGGCCATGAACTTGTTGTCGGACTCGAACGGAATCGCGGCGACGCGCGCGTATCCGCCGGCCTCGAACCCGGCCTTGCCCGCCAGTGCCCGCAGTGCGCCCTCGGTGGGCTCTCCGGTGATCCGCCATTGCCCGTCTTCGAGGCTGAGTGCGGTGTCGTTCGCGACCGCAACGACTTCGATCAATGCGTTGAGCTGCGGATGCGCGGCGAGCGCCACCTGCTCGCCGTCCAGCCTGATCTCACCCTCCGGGCCGTAGCCGGTGCCGCTCACCGCATAGGTTCCGGCGCGGGTGACGACATGGCGCGCCGTCATCTCGTTGCGGGTGAGGGTGCCGGTCTTGTCGGAGCAGATCACCGTGACGGCGCCGAGGGTTTCGACCGCGTCGAGTTTGCGCGTGATGGCATTGCGCCGCGCCATGCGTTGCACGCCGAGCGCCAGCGTGATCGTGAGAATCGCCGGCAAGCCCTCGGGAATCGCCGCGACCGCGAAGCCGATCGAGGCCAGGAAGACGTCGCCCGGCGCGAACCCGTGCAGCATCAGGCCGGTCGCCACCATCAGCAGCGCGAGTCCGACGATCACCGCCGACAACTGCTTGCCGAACTGCGTCATCTGGCGCGTGAGCGGCGTCTGCAGGGTTTCGACCTCCGCGATCATGCGGTTGATCCGGCCGATCTCGGTGGCCGGGCCGGTTGCGACGACTACGCCGATGCCCCGCCCGGTCGCGACGATGGTGCCCGAGTAGGCCATGCAGTCGCGGTCGGCCAGCAGCGCCGTGCGCGTGACCGCGGCGGCGGACTTGTCGGACGGTACCGACTCGCCGGTGAGCGCCGATTCCTCGATGCGCAGCTTGGTGGCCGCGATCAGGCGCATGTCCGCGGGTACGCGATCGCCCGAGCGCAGGCGCACGATGTCGCCGGGCACCAGCGTATCGGCCGCGACCTCGGTCCAGTCGCCGTCGCGGCGAGCCTGGGCGTGGACGGACAGCATCTTGCGAATGCCCTCCAAGGCCTGCTCGGCCTTGCCCTCCTGAATGAAGCCGATGACCGCGTTGACGATGACCACGGCCAGGATCACCCCGGTGTCGATCCAGTGCCCGAGGAGCGCGGTGACCGCCGCCGAGGCGAGCAGGATGTAGATCAGGATGTCGTGAAAGTGCTTGAAGAAGCGCTTCAGCAAGCCGTCCCGCGTGGTTGCGGGAAGCTGGTTGGGCCCGCAGCGCAGCAAACGGCGCGCGGCTTCGTCCCGGCGCAGTCCGGCCTCCGTCGTGTCGAGCCGCGCGAGCGCATCCGCGGCGGCGAGCGCGTGGGCGTGTTCGATCGGGTCAGGTGCCTTGTCGGTGGTCTGGAGCATGATGCATGTTCCTGATCGGTCGGCGGGGCGGGGTTCGCGCGCTTCGGCGGCCCCCTGTCCGGCGGACGATCGGTGCGCGGATTATACCGGCATGCCGCGGCGCCAGATCGGAAGAG